>JBOFZL010000066.1:0-50276 GCA_051655155.1 Filifactoraceae bacterium | reverse complement strand
ATCACACCAATAGCAATCGAAGAAGGACTAAGATTTGCAATAAGAGAAGGTGGAAGAACAGTAGGTTCAGGAGTAGTTGCAACAGTAGTTGAATAATTAATTATTAAAATAGTGTGTTGGGAAACTAACACACTATTTTCAATGTAATCAGGAATTTTTTAGTACAAAAATTTGACTATTTCTGAATATATATTTATATATGAAAATTTGATAATTAGAAAATATAAGTTTAAATATATTCTATGTTAAAAATAATATATATTGATATTTAAGAAAAAATTTTAAAAATAAAAAAAACTCTTGCTTTATATAGAATTATATAGTATCATATCTAAGTGTCCGTATGGATATTTGCGTAGAAGTGGAAGGTGGCTATTATAAATAGGGAATTTCCATGGAGCATGCAACATCAATGAATGTAGCGACTAGATGGCGAGAAGCTGTTTTTTTTAGAGGGGTTGCGAAACACCCGGAACAGTTTTCAGTTATCAAGTCGTACGGAAATCGTACGATAGGAGGTAAAGAAATGTCAAAAAATCAAAAAATTAGAATAAGACTGAAGTCTTATGACCACAGAATGTTAGATCAATCTGCGGCAAAAATCGTGGAAACTGCTAAAGCAGCGGGTGCTCAGGTGTCTGGACCTATTCCACTACCAACTGAGAAACAAATTATCACAATACTAAGAGCGGTACACAAGTACAAAGACTCTAGAGAGCAATTTGAAATCAGAACTCACAAAAGATTAATCGACATAGCAGATCCAAGTCCAAAGACTGTGGATTCACTAATGAGATTAGATTTGCCAGCAGGCGTAGACATCGAAATCAAATTATAGTAATTGCAAGTTAAGGTTAAAGTTTAGATAGACTTGCCTTATCTTAGTATGATTGCGCAGCAATCCGCTGTAAGATTAAAGGAGGATACTTTATGAAAAGTATATTAGGAAGAAAACTTGGTATGACTCAAGTGTTTGCAGAAAATGGAGTTATTGTTCCTGTAACAGTTATTGAGGCTGGACCAATGGTAGTAACTCAGATCAAAACTAAAGAAAATGATGGCTATGAGGCTGTTCAAGTTGGTTTTGGAGAAGTTAAAGAAAAACATGTTAACAAACCACTTAAGGGACATTTTGCGAAAGCAGGAGTAGGCTTAAAAAAGGTTGTTAGAGAATTAAAGGTTGACAATGTAGCTGATTACGTTGCAGCTCAAGAAATCAAAGTTGATATTTTTGAAGCTGGAGAAAAAGTTGACGTAATCGGAACTTCAAAGGGTAAAGGGTTCCAAGGACCGATCAAGAGACACAACCAATCAAGAGGACCAATGAGTCACGGTTCAAGATATCACAGAGGACCAGGTTCAATGGGAGCTGCTTCAGATCCTTCAAGAGTTTTCAAGGGTAAAAAACTTGCAGGACACATGGGTCATGAAAGAGTAACTATTCAGAACCTAGAGGTTGTTAAGGTTGATGTAGAGCGTAACTTGATTCTTATTAAAGGCGCTGTGCCAGGACCTAAAAAAAGCTTAGTAGTTGTTAGAACTGCTGTTAAAGCTTAATACTTGGAGAGGGAAAGGAGGAACAAAATATGCTAAAAGTTGACGTAGTTAATATAAATGGTCAAAAGGTTGAAGAAATCGAGTTAAATGAAAATGTTTTTGGAGCACCTATTAACCAACACGCAGTTTATGAAGTGGTAAAAAACCATCTTGCAAACAAAAGACAAGGAACACAATCTGCAAAAACTAGGGCAGAAGTGCGTGGTGGCGGAAGAAAACCATGGAGACAAAAAGGAACAGGTAGAGCAAGACAAGGTTCAACAAGATCTCCACAATGGAAAGGTGGCGGAGTGGTATTTGCACCAAAACCAAGAGATTATAGCTATACTTTAAATAAGAAAGTAAGAAGAGTAGCACTTAAGTCAGTGCTTACTTCAAGAGCTCAAGAGGGTAAGATCATTGTTCTTGATCAATTAGTTATGGAAAATCCAAAAACTAAAGATTTTGCAGCAATGTTAAATGCAGTAAAAGCTGGAAAGAAAAATCTAGTAGTAACTGCTGAAAACGCACCAATGGTTGTAAGATCAGGAAGAAATATTCCAGGGGTTAAGGTTGCTTTTGTTAACACTATAAATGTATACGATATAGCAAATCATGACACGTTGATTATGACTAAGGATGCAGTTCTAAAAACACAGGAGGTGTACGCATAATGTTAGCTCATGATATTATAATAAAACCAATAATAACTGAACAAAGTATGGGAGCGGCAGCTGAGAAAAAGTACACATTTGAGGTTGCTAAAACTGCCAATAAAACAGAAATTAAAAAAGCTATAGAAAAAATCTTTGGGGTTAAGGTTTCTAAAGTAAATACTGCAAATTATGACGGAAAGCTAAAGAGAATGGGAAAGAATGTTGGTATGACTTCATCTTATAAAAAAGCCGTTGTAACATTAACACCAGCAAGCAAAGAAATAGAATTCTTTGGAGTATAGAAGGAGGGAAACGTAATGGCTATTAAAAAATATAAACCAACCACTCCATCGCTTAGACACATGACTGTGCTTAAGTCTGATGAGATAACTAAACACGAGCCAGAAAAATCTCTTTTAGCGACACTAAAGAAAACAGCTGGAAGAAATTCTCGTGGTAAGATAACTGTTCGTCACATAGGTGGAGGAGCAAAGAGAAAATATAGAATCATAGATTTTAAGAGAGATAAAGATCAAGTACCAGCAAAGGTTGCAGGTATCGAGTATGATCCTAATAGATCTGCTAATATAGCGTTATTACACTATGTAGATGGTGAAAAAAGATATATCATAGCACCTAAGGATTTAAAGGTAGGAGATATGATTTTCTCAGGAAAAGGCGCAGACATTAAAGTTGGAAACTGTCTACAACTTAAAGATATGCCAGTTGGAACAATAGTTCATAATATAGAGCTTAAAGAAGGAAAAGGTGCTCAGATAGTTAGAGCGGCAGGAACTTCTGCACAGCTTATGGCTAAAGAAGGCAAAAATGCTCTTCTAAGATTACCATCAGGTGAAACAAGATATATAAATGCTAATTGCAAGGCTACAATCGGTCAGGTTGGTAATCTTGAGCATGAAAATGTAACTATTGGTAAAGCAGGAAGAAAAAGACACATGGGTATAAGACCTACAGTTAGAGGTTCTGTAATGAACCCTAATGACCATCCACACGGTGGAGGAGAAGGTAGAACTGGAATAGGTAGACCATCACCAGTAACTCCATGGGGTAAGCCAGCTCTAGGATACAAGACAAGAGCGAAGAAAAAAGCGTCTAATAAAATGATAGTTTCAGGAAGAAAAAGATAGTATTAAACCTTGAAAGGAGGATTTCGTAAATGGGTAGATCATCAAAGAAAGGACCTTTCGTACACGAAGGACTTTACAGAAAAATTGCCAAAATGAACGAAGCTAACGAAAAGCAAGTTATTAAAACTTGGTCAAGACCATCTACAATATTCCCAGAATTTGTAGGACATACAGTAGCAGTGCACGACGGTAGAAAACATGTACCGGTTTATATAACAGAAGATATGGTAGGACACAAATTAGGTGAATTTGTACCAACTAGAACATTTAAAGGTCATAAAGATGACGACAGATCATCAAAGAAAAAATAATTCCTTGTTTTCTGAGGGAAGGAGGTAAAATTAATGCAAGCAAAAGTAACGGAAGCATTTGCAATAGCTAAATATGTAAGAACATCTCCAAGAAAAGCTGGAGTAGTGTGTTCAGTAGTAAGAGGTAAAAGCGTAGATGAAGCACTAGCAATTCTTAAGTATATGCCTTATAGAAATGCAGTAGCGATAGCGAAGGTTATAAAATCTGCAGCAGCTAATGCTGAAAATAACTTCGAAATGGACAAGTCAAAACTTTACGTTTCAGAAATATATGCTAACCAGGGGCCTACATTAAAAAGATTTATGCCTAGAGCACAAGGTAGAGCAACTGGAATAAGAAAAAGAACTTCTCATATTGGAGTAGTAGTAAGAGAAAGATAGGAGGAACGTACATGGGTCAAAAAGTAAGCCCACACGGACTGAGAGTCGGAGTTAATAAAGACTGGGACTCAAGATGGTTCGCAGGTAAAGGACAATTTGCAGCTTTTATTAAAGAAGATGCAGTTATTAGAAAATTTGTAAAGAAGAAACTATATCTTTCAGGCGTTTCTAAAGTTGAAATAGAAAGACAAGGTCAAAAAGTTAAGGTTAATGTATTTACTGCTAAGCCAGGTATGGTTATAGGTAAAGGTGGACAAGGGATAGAAGATATTAAATCTGATATCCAAAAATTAGCTAAAGATAAACAGGTTCAAGTTAATATTGTTGAAGTTAGAAGACCAGAGCGAGATGCTCAGTTAGTAGCTGAAAATATTGCTGCTGCTCTTGAAAGGCGTATTGCTTTTAGACGTGCTATGAAACAAGCTATGCAAAGAGCTATGAAAGCTGGAGCTAAAGGTATTAAAGTTCAAACAGCAGGAAGACTAGGTGGAGCTGAGATGGCGAGAACAGAGGGATACTCTGAAGGAATAGTGCCTCTACACACACTTAGAGCAGATATTGGTTATGGAACGGCTGAAGCTGATACAACTTATGGAAAGCTTGGTATCAAAGTATGGATTTGTAATGGAGAAATTCTTCCAACAAGAAATGGTCCAAAAAGAGAGTTAGAAGATGCCGGAAGAGATGGAAGAAGAAAACCAAAGAAAAAAGAGTGGAATAACAACAGAAATGATAGAAGACAAGGTGGACAAGCTGGTCAAGGAGAAAAAAGACCACGAAGACAAGAGCAAAACTAGTCAACCTTAAGGAAGGAGGAACAAGAAATGTTAATGCCAAAAAGAGTAAAGCGTCGTAGAGTGCATAGAGGTTCTATGGCTGGAAAGGCACAAAAAGGAAATACATTAACATACGGTGATTACGGAATAGTAGCTTTAGAACCATCGTGGATTACAGCTAATCAAATAGAAGCAGCCCGTATCGCTATGACAAGATATATTAAAAGGGGCGGTAAGGTGTGGATAAAAATCTTCCCTCACAAGCCGGTTACACAAAAACCTGCAGAAACAAGGATGGGTGCTGGTAAAGGTTCTCCAGAATATTGGGTAGCAGTTGTTAAACCTGGAAGAGTATTATTTGAGTTAAATGGTGTACCTGAAGAAAAAGCAAGAGAAGCGATGAGACTTGCTATGCACAAATTGCCAATTAAATGTAAATTTGTAACTAAAGCAGACTTTGAAGTAAAGGTTGGTGAAGCAGATGAAAGCTGAAACTTTGAGAAATATGAGTAAAGAAGAACTTTCGGCTAAAATAATCGAGCTGAAAGAAGAGTTATTCAACCTTAGATTCCAGATGGCAACAGGACAGTTAGAAAATCCTGTTAAAGTAAAATTTGTAAAGAGAGATATAGCTCGTTGCATGACTATTCTTAGTGAAAAAGAACGAGCATAGAAAAGCACCTGGAAGGAGGATATAAGATGGAAAGGCATTTAAGAAAAGTTAGAATTGGATACGTTACATCCGATAAAATGGATAAAACTGTAGTAGTATCAATCGTAGAATTCGTACGTCACCCTCTATATGGTAAGGCAGTTAAAAGAACTATAAAGTTCAAAGCTCACGATGAGGAAAATGTATGTAAAATAGGCGATAAGGTTAAAATAATGGAAACTCGTCCACTATCAAAAGATAAGAGATGGAGAGTAGTAGAAGTAGTAGAAAAAGCTGCTGAATAATTTCTTTTGGCAGGAAGGAGGCTAACACAATGATACAACAAGAAACTCGTCTTAGAGTGGCAGATAACTCTGGTGCGAAAGAAATTCTTTGTATAAGAGTGCTAGGTGGCTCAACTAGAAAGTCTGGAAATATAGGAGACGTAATAGTAGCTACTGTTAAAAGCACAACACCAGGCGGAGTTGTTAAAAAAGGTAAGGTAGTAAAGGCTGTAATTGTTCGTTCTAAACAAGGGGTTAGAAGGAAAGATGGTTCATATGTGCAGTTTGATGAAAATGCAGCAGTAATTATAAAAGATGATAAATCGCCAGTAGGAACAAGGATATTTGGACCTGTAGCGAGAGAGCTAAGAGATAATCAATTTATGAAAATAGTTTCACTTGCACCAGAAGTTCTATAATCAAGGAGGTGTTCTAAAAGTGCGTATTAAAAGTGGAGATACAGTAGTAGTAATATCTGGAAAAGATAAAGGCAAAAAAGGTAAAGTTCTTCAAGTGTTTGCAGATAAAGATAGATGCATCGTTGAAGGTGTAGCAATAGCAACAAAGCACCATAAAGTTAGCCAAAAACATCCACAGGGTGGAATTGAAAAGCACGAAGCTTCAATTCACATGTCAAATGTAATGCCATATGATGCTAAGGCAGGAAAAGGTGTTAGAGTTGGATACAAGATGGAAGGCGACAAAAGAGTAAGAATATCACAGAAAACAAAAGAAAAAATATAGTTTTACTAATAATGAAAGGAGGCAGTTAAATGGCTTCAAGACTAAGAGAAATCTATAAAAACCAAGTATCTAAAGGGCTAATGGAGAAATTTGGATACAAAAATGTAATGGAAATACCAAAACTTGAAAAAGTTGTTATAAATATGGGACTTGGAGAGGCGAAAGATAATGCAAAGCTGTTAGATGCAGCAGTTGCAGAACTTGAGCTTATTACAGGTCAAAAGGTTATGACTACAAAGGCTAAAAAGTCAGTAGCTAACTTTAAAGTAAGAGAAGGAATGCCTGTAGGTGCAAAAGTTACTTTAAGAGGCGACCAAATGCTATACTTTGTAGATAAGCTAGTGAATATATCACTTCCAAGGGTAAGAGACTTTAGGGGTGTGAAAAAAGACTCATTTGACGGAAGAGGAAATTATGCGCTAGGAATAAAAGAGCAACTTATATTCCCTGAAATAGAGTATGATAAGGTAGACGTAGTAAGAGGAATGGACATCATTTTCGTTACTACTGCAAAAACTGACGAAGAGGCAAGAGAGTTATTAAAACTAATGGGAATGCCTTTTGAAAAGTAGGAGAAGGAGGGAAAAAGCATGGCAAGAAAAGCGATGGTTATAAAGCAACAAAGACCTCAAAAGTATAAAACGAGAGAGTATACAAGATGTAGCCTTTGTGGAAGACCTCATGCGGTACTAAGAAAATTTGGAATATGCCGTATATGCTTTAGAGAATTAGCTTATAAAGGACAAATACCAGGGGTTAGAAAAGCTAGCTGGTAATTGAACAATTGGAAGGAGGTAATAAATCATGACAATGACAGATCCAATCGCAGATATGCTGACTCGTGTAAGAAATGCAAATACAGTTAAGCACGAAACAGTTGATATACCTGCATCAAATATAAAGAAAGAAATTGCACGTATACTTTTAGAGGAAGGATTTATAAAGGGATATGATGTAACGGAAGATGGAAAACAAGGGTTAATAAGATTACAGCTTAAATATGGAAAAGACGGAGAGAGAGTAATCTCTGGTATAAAGAGAATATCTAAGCCAGGAATGAGAGTATATGCTGATACAGATAATATTCCTAAGGTGTTAAATGGACTTGGAATATCAGTAATATCAACTTCAAAAGGAATACTAACAGACAAACAAGCTAGAGAACTAAACGTTGGTGGAGAAGTTCTTTGCTATGTTTGGTAATAATGGAAGAAGGAGGTAAGTACCTAAATGTCAAGAATAGGACTAAAGCCAATAACAGTGCCAGCAGGCGTTGAAATAAAAATTGATGAAAAGAACTATGCTATCGTAAAAGGACCAAAAGGTACTCTTGAGGCTCAGTTTAATCCAGAAATGGTAATTACTCAAGAAACAGGAGTTATTAATGTATCTAGACCATCTGAGAACAAGAAGCATAAGTCATTACACGGCCTTACAAGAACTCTACTAAACAACATGGTAGTAGGTGTAACTGAAGGTTATAATAAAAAACTTGAAATAGTTGGGGTTGGATATAGAGCGGCAAAACAAGGTAAAGTTTTGACACTTAATTTAGGATTTTCTCATCCAGTAAATATGGAAGATCCAGAGGGTATAGAAGTTACTGTACCAACTCAGACAGAGATAGTAGTAAGTGGAATAGATAAGCAACAAGTAGGAAATTACGCAGCAAAAATCAGAGCATGGAGAGAGCCAGAGCCATATAAGGGTAAGGGAATCAGATATGCTGGAGAGAGAGTAAGACGTAAAGAAGGAAAAACAGGTAAGAAATAATAGAACTTAGGGAAGGAGTGATCTAGATGTTCAAAAAAGTAGACAGGAAATCGAACCGTGTAGCTAGACACCAGAGAATACGTAAATCAGTAAATGGTACATCAGAAAGGCCAAGAATGAATGTATTCAGAAGCACTAACAATATATATGTTCAATTTATAGATGATGAAAAAAGAATAACTTTAGCAGCAGCATCTACTCTTGATAAAGAAATCAAGGATGCAGTTTCACACACAGGTAATGTTGAAGCAGCTAAAAAAGTTGGAGAACTGGCAGCAAAAAGAGCTATCGAAAAAGGAATAAAGGCTGTAGTATTTGATAGAGGTGGATATATTTACCATGGAAGAATACAAGCAGTTGCAGACGGCGCTAGAGAAGCTGGACTTGAATTCTAGGAAAAGGAGGAAAAATAATGCTAAAGAAGCCAATTGACGCAAGACAACTAGATTTAGAAACAAAGGTTGTTGATATAAGAAGAGTAACAAAGGTTGTTAAAGGTGGTAGAAACTTTAGATTTGCAGCACTGGTAGTTGTTGGAGATATGAATGGACACGTTGCAGCTGGAACAGGAAAAGCTATGGAAGTTCCAGAGGCTATCAGAAAAGCAGAAGAGGATGCTAAAAAGAGACTAATTAAAGTTCCTATGGTAGGGACTAGTATTCCTCATCAGATTCAAGGTAGGTTTGGGGCAGGAAATGTATTATTAATGCCTGCTAAAGAGGGTACGGGAGTACTTGCAGGAGGTCCTGTAAGAGCTGTACTTGAGCTTGCAGGGATTAAAGATATCAGATCAAAATCTCTAGGAACAAACAATGCTAGAAATATGGTTAACGCAACTATAGAAGGTCTATCATCTCTAAAAAAAGCAGAAGACGTAGCAGCTCTTAGAGGTAAAAAAGTTGAAGAATTGCTAGGTTAGGAGGGAATACAATGCTTAGAATAAAACAAACAAGAAGCGTTATAGCTACAAAGCCTAATCAAAGAAAAACAATGGCAGCTCTTGGATTAACAAAAAGAGAGCAGGTAGTAATTAAGCCAGACAATCCTCAAATAAGAGGAATGATAAAAGTGGTAAGCCACTTAGTGTCAGTAGAAGAAGTTTAAAGGAGGTGCACCAAGTGAAATTAAGCGAACTAAGACCTGCTGAAGGCGGAACAGTAAGAGAGAAGAAAAGAATCGGTAGAGGTACTGCAACAGGCCAAGGAAAAACAGCTGGAAGAGGACAAAAAGGACAATGGTCACGTTCAGGCGGAGGAGTAAGACCGGGCTTTGAGGGTGGACAGACATCACTTATGAGAAGACTTCCAAAAAGAGGTTTCAACAACTTTGATTTCGAAAAGAAATACACAGAACTTAACATTGAAAGACTTAATCGTTTTGAAGATGGTACAGAAATAACACCAGAACTTTTAAAAGCTACAAAAACAGTTAGCAAAATAGAAAAAGACGGAGTTAAAATATTAGGCGGCGGTAATTTGGAGAAAAAGCTAACTATAAAAGCAAGCAAATTCACAAAGACTGCTATAGAGAAAATTGAAGCAGCTGGAGGAAAGGCTGAGGTGATCTAAGTGCTTAAAACTCTAGGGAAAGCAATGAAGATTCCTGAAATTAGGAAGAAACTATTATACACAGCACTTATGCTAGTAGTATTTAGAATAGGATCAGCAATACCGGTTCCAGGAATTAATACAGAGGTTATAAGACAAACGATGGCAGGCAGTGTGGGTGGAGCACTTTCACTGTATGACATTTTAGCAGGTGGATCGTTGCACAACTATACGCTATTTGCATTAAGTGTAACCCCTTATATCACATCATCAATAGTAATTCAGCTTTTAACAGTAGCTATACCAACACTTGAAGATATGCAAAAGTCCGGAGAAGAAGGTAGAAAAAAATTAGCAAGATATACAAGATACCTTACAATTATTTTGGCACTTATACAAGCGTCAGCATTAAGTTTTGGACTTTTCAGAAGTGCTCTTATTTCTACAGACTTTTTATCAGCAACGGCAGTAGTATTAACTTTAACAGCAGGAACAGCTTTCTTGATGTGGTTAGGCGAAATGATAACAGAAAAAGGTCTTGGAAATGGAATGTCGATGATTATCTTTGCAGGGATAGCATCAAGATTTCCAGTTTATGTTAGACAAACAGCAGCAAAGGTATCAGCAGGAGAAGTTAATATGATTCAGATTGTAGCATTTATTATTATATCTATTGCAATTATCGTAGGTGTAATAATGATATTACAAGGAGTTAGAAAAATTCCTGTGCAATATGCAAAAAGGATGGTTGGAAACAACACTTATGGAGGACAACAATCACATATTCCTCTGAAAGTAAATCAAGCAGGAGTAATTCCTGTAATTTTTGCTTCATCGTTGTTAGCATTACCTCAGATGTTGCAAATTTTTGTGAAAAGTGAAGGTTATGCAGCTTTTCTAGGTAAATGGTTTAATTCAAATCAATCACCAGGAATGTATGTATTCTCACTATTTCAATTTTTATTAGTAATAGGTTTTTCTTATTTTTATATTTCAATAAGTTTTAATCCAGATGAAGTTGCAGATAATCTTAAAAACTCAAATGGATTTATACCAGGAATAAGACCAGGAAGACCAACATCAAGTTTTATAAGTAAGTCACTAAATCGATTAACCTTTGTTGGAGCGTTGTTTTTAGCAGTAATAGCAGCTCTACCAACAATATTATACCATGCGACTAGTGTACCATTTCAATTTGGTGGTACTTCACTACTTATAGTAGTAGGGGTGGCAATCGAGACGATGAAACAAATTGAATCTCAAACAGTAATGAGACAGTATCAAGGTTTCTTGAAATAAACTTTAAGGAGGAAAATATGAAAATAATTTTACTAGGACCTCCAGGAGCAGGAAAAGGAACTCAAGCAGAGAATATTGTAAGTAAATATGGCTTGATACACATATCAACTGGAGATATTTTTAGAGCAAATATTAAGAATAATACACCACTAGGTGTTGAGGCAAAAAGTTATATGGACAAGGGACTTTTAGTTCCAGATGAATTAGTAGTAAAACTTGTGGAAGACAGACTTAAACAAGATGATGTTAAAAACGGATTTATGTTAGATGGTTTTCCAAGAACTATATTTCAAGCAGAGGCTTTAGACAAGGTTTTAGCTTCCATGGATAAAAAACTTGATGCAGTTATAAACATTGAAGTGGATAAATCAATCCTTGTAGAACGTGCAGTAGGAAGACGACTTTGTAAAAATTGTGGAGCAACATATCATATTAATTTTAATCCTTCAAAGGCGAATGATAAGTGTGATAAATGCCAAGGCGAACTTTATCAAAGAAGTGATGATGTAGCAGAAACGGTAGAAAAGAGAATACAAGTATATCTTGACGAAACATCTCCACTTGTTAACTATTACACTAACTCAGGAATAATTAAAAACATTAATGGACAGCAAGATATAACGATAGTATTTGCGGATATAGTTAAAGCACTAGGAAGTGAATGCTAAATGATTATTCAAAAGTCCAAACATGAAATAGAATTAATGAGAGAAGCAGGGAAGATAGTAGCTGAGACCCATGAAATTCTAAGAGAAGCGATAAGGGAGGGCGTAAGTACTTTCGAGCTAGATTTACTAGCAGAAGCTAATATTAGAAAATATGGAGCTATACCATCATTTAAAGGTTATGGAGGTTTTCCCGGTAGCATTTGTGCTTCACCAAATGATGTTGTGGTGCATGGAATTCCATCAAGAGAAGTTATACTTAAGGCGGGAGACATAATAAGTATTGACATCGGAGCGTGCTATAAAGGATATCATGGCGATAGTGCCAAGACTCATCCAGTAGGACAAATTAGCGTTGAAGATATGGCTTTAATAGAAGAAACTAGAAGAAGTTTTTATAAAGGAATTGAAATGGCAGTAATTGGCAATCGCCTATCAGACATTTCACATGCTATACAAGAACATGTTGAAAAGTATAATCTCTCAGTTGTACGAGACTTTGTTGGGCATGGAATTGGAACAAATCTTCATGAAGATCCACCAATTCCAAACTATGGTTCTCCAGAAAGAGGTCCAAGACTGGTAGAAGGAATGGTTTTAGCGATAGAACCAATGATAAACCAAGGCACCTATAAAGTAAGAGTTTTGGAAGATAATTGGACTGTAAAAACAGCAGATGGAATGAAGTCATCCCATTATGAGCATACTGTGGCAATTACAGAAAATGGTCCGCAATTCTTAACCAAACTATAAAAAGTGAGGAACCAAAATGAATATACAATTAGGTCAGGTGGTTGAGAGCATAGCTGGAAGAGATAAAAATAATTATTTTCTTGTAGTAGAGGTAATAAATAAAGATAATGTAAAAATAGCTGACGGAGATTTAAGAAAGATTCAAAATCCTAAGAATAAGAAGCTTAAACATATTAAACCTTTAGTAGCCTTAGCAAATATACCTAGCTATGAATCAAAAGACCCAAATACGCTTAATGCTTTAATAAGAAAAGAATTAAAGCAACTTGGATACAGTAATAAGGAGGATTAGTTAATGTCTAAGAAAGATGTAATTGAGTTAGAAGGAACTATAACAGATTCTTTACCTAACGCAATGTTTAAAGTAAAATTAGAAAATGATCATGAAATAATAGCCCATATTTCTGGAAAGTTGAGAATGAATTTTATAAGAATACTTCCAGGAGATAAGGTAACAGTTGAGCTTTCACCATATGATTTAACCAAAGGTAGAATTACGTGGAGAAAGAAGTAACCTATAGGAGGGAACAAAGATGAAAGTAAGACCATCTGTAAAGCCTATGTGTGAAAAATGCAAAATAATCAGAAGAGCAGGAAAAATAATGGTTATTTGTGAGAATCCAAAGCACAAGCAAAAGCAAGGCTAATAAAAATCTAATAATTAGAATGAAACAGGAGGTGTAAATCTATGGCACGTATTGCCGGAGTAGACTTACCAAGAGAGAAAAGAGTAGTAATAGGTCTAACATATATATTCGGAATTGGAAAATCAACTTCTCAAAAACTTCTAGCTGAAGTAGGAATAAGTGAAGACAAAAGAATAAAAGATTTATCTGAGGATGAAGTAAACCTTCTTAGAAAGGCGATAGACAGCGTAATGGTAGAAGGAGACCTTAGAAGAGAGATTGCTCTTAATATTAAACGTCTAAGAGATATAAGATGTTATAGAGGAATAAGACATATGAAAGGTCTTCCAGTAAGAGGACAAAAGACAAAAACAAATGCAAGAACAAGAAAAGGTGCAAAAAGAACAGTTAGTCGTAAGAAGAAGAAATAAAACTAAGTAAGGAGGAAACCAAATGGCAAAGCCAAAAAAGAAAGTTACTCGTGTTAGAAGAAGAGAACGTAAAAATATAGAAAAAGGCCATGCACATATTCAGTCAACGTTTAACAACTCAATTGTTACACTTACAGACGTTCATGGAAATGCAATCTCATGGGCTAGTGCTGGACAGCTAGGATTCAAAGGTTCAAGAAAAGCAACACCATTTGCAGCTCAAATGGCAGCAGAAAGTGCTACAAAAGCAGCAATGGAGCATGGGCTTAAATCAGTAGATGTATTTGTAAAAGGACCAGGATCTGGAAGAGAAGCTGCAATTAGAGCATTACAAGCTACAGGCCTTGAGGTAACTATGATTAAAGACGTAACACCAATTCCTCACAATGGTTGCAGACCACCAAAAAGAAGAAGAGTGTAATAAGGAGGGAACGTAATGGCAAGATATACAGAAGCGTCATGTAGACTATGTCGTAGAGAAGGAATGAAGCTATTCCTTAAAGGAGATAGATGCTACACTGAAAAATGCGCAATGAACAAGCGTTCATTTGCACCTGGTCAGCACGGACAAAGTAGAAAAAAAGTGTCTGATTACGGGGTTCAACTTAGAGAAAAACAAAAAGTAAAAAGAATATATGGTGTATTAGAAACTCAGTTCAGAAATGCATTTGAAAAAGCTGAGCACATGAAGGGTAAAACAGGTGAAAACCTATTAAGCCTAATGGAAAGAAGACTGGATAATGTAGTATTTAGAATGGGATTAGCAGCATCAAGAAAAGAAGCGAGACAATTGGTAGGGCACGCTCATTTTAGATTAAATGGTAAAAAGGTTGATATTCCTTCACTATTAGTGAATGTAGGAGATGTAATAGAGGTTAAAGAGACTTCAAGATCATCTGCAAAGTTTAAAAACTTACAGGACAACTCTTCAAGGGTTGCACCAAAGTGGCTTGATGCGGACCTAACTAATATGAAAGCTACAGTAGTAGCATTACCGGCTAGAGAAGATATTGATTTAGAAATCGCTGAGCATCTAATCGTTGAGCTTTACTCTAAATAATTAATTTGAGCTCACACCCTCAGTATTAACTAATAATGAATTTTAAAAGGAGGGTATCAACTTATGATAATAATGGATAAACCAACCATACATGTAGTAGAGCTGAAAGATGAAAGCTATGGTAAATTTGTAATAGAGCCTTTAGAGCGTGGATTTGCAATAACAATAGGAAACTCTCTAAGAAGAATACTATTATCATCTCTACCAGGTGCAGCGGTTACATCAATAAAAATTGATGGAGTATTGCATGAATTTTCAACTATACCTGGAGTAAAAGAAGATGTAATTCAATTGATGCTTACGCTAAAAGAACTTTCTTTAAAGGTAGAAGGGGATGGTTCAAGAACCTTAAGAATAGAGGCGACGGAAGAAGGCGTAATTACAGCTGGAGATATAAAATGTCCATCTGATGTGGAAATTCTTAACAAAGATTTAGTTATAGCAACTTTGGCAGAAGGCGCAAAACTATATATGGAGATTAATGTGGATAAAGGTAGAGGTTATATTTCAGCAGAAAATAACAAAACTGATGATATGCCAATTGGCGTAATACCCATGGATTCCATATATACGCCTGTAAGCAAAGTAAGTTACAATGTTGACAGCCATAGGGTTGGAAATAAAACAGATCTTGAGAAGCTTACTATAGAAATATGGACAGATGGAACAATTTCTCCACAAGATGGATTGTCTTTAGCAGCGAAGATTATGATGGAACATCTTATGCTGTTCACAGATCTTAATCAAGAGCTGACAGCTATAGATATAATGGTAGAAAAGGAAGAAAATAAAAAAGAAAAAGCCTTGGAAATGACCATAGAAGAATTGGATCTATCAGTAAGATCGTATAACTGTTTGAAGAGAGCTGGGATAAATACTGTAGAAGAGCTAACTGAAAAAACTGAAGATGATATGATGAAGGTTAGAAACCTTGGAAAAAAATCTCTTGAGGAAGTTATACAGAAGCTAGAAGAACTTGGATTTGATTTAAAATCCAACGAAGACTAGAAGAAGGAGGAAGAAAATGGCAACTTACAGAAAACTTGGAAGAGTTTCATCACATAGAAACCTAATGCTTAGAAATTTAACAACAGATGTGTTAAAACATGGTAAAATAGTTACAACTGAAACTAGAGCAAAAGAAACTAAAAGAATGGTTGATAAAATGATAACTCTTGGAAAAAGAGGAGACCTTCATGCAAGAAGACAAGCTGTAGCTTATATCCTAGATGAGCAAGTAGTAAAATCACTATTTGAAGAAATCGCACCAAAGTATAAAGAGAGAAATGGTGGATATACAAGAATGGTTAAAACTATGCCAAGAAGAGGCGATTCAGCCCCTATGGCAATAATTGAATTAATTTAGTGGTGAATCAGAGCTGAGACAATCTAGTCAAAGCTCTTTTTTATATATAAATAAAAATGTTTAGTTATATGAAACCTTGACAAAAAAAGATACTGAATAGTACAATGGTACTTAGATAAAATTTTATAAATATTATATTTTTTAGTGTATAATAACTTAAAGGTATGTTTTGAAATCAAATATATAAAAATTTTAATACTTGAATCAGATTGGAGAATATGATGAATAAAACCAGAGTTTTTGTAGATGGATCTACAGATTTACCCAAATATATATTAGAGAAGTACAATATAGGGGTAGTTCCTCTAAATGTGTCTTTTGGTGAAGATAGCTATATAGGTGGTGTAAATATAGATGGACCTACCTTCTATAGTAGGATGAGGCAGGAAAAAGAGTTACCAAAAACATCATGCCCTTCTCCAGAAAAATTTATGGAGTCTTATGGAGAAGAGGGAGATATTTTGGTTTTTACTATTATGATAGAATTGTCAGGAACGTATAATTCAGCTATTATGGGTAAAAAAATGTATTTGCAAGAAAATCCACATAAGAATATAACAATAATAGATAGTCATCAAGGATCAACACCCATAGGAGTTATGGCAGTAAAGGCTGCTAGAATGCTAGAAGAAGGAAAGACTGTTGAAGAAATTGTTGAAGAGTCTGAAATTTGGAAGCGTGAGGCTATCCATTATGGAACTTTAGAAACTTTAGAGAATGCTATAAAAGGTGGAAGAGTAAATCGTATCGCTGGTAAAATAATTAATGCTCTTAATTTTAAAGCGATAATTCATATTGGAAACCATCAAGTTAAGCCTATAGACAAGGCTAGAGGAGAATTAAATAGCCTTAAAAAAGTGATAGAGTATGTAGAAAAAGATATGAAAGGTGAAAAGAAAATAATAGGAATTGCTCATGCAAATTGTCCTGAAAAGGCAGAAAAAGTAAAAAAAATGGTAGAAGAGAACTTAAATTATTCAGAAATTATTATAGCAGAAATTGGACCAGTTATGGGAACTTATACAGCGGAAGGTGCTATTTTAGTGTCTGCAATGTAGAAAAAATAAAAGGTAATTAAAGTTGATAAATGCAATTAGATAGTAAAACATCCAAACCAATTATAATAGATTTGGTCTGGATGTTTTTTTATGAATTAAAATTTAGTAAGGTTAAGAGATTGGATTTTTCAGTTTCAGAGAACATTGATTCTGCTTGATCTATAGTAATATCTGGGTTTGGCTCATACCATGAAAATTGGCAGAAAAAATTATAATAGTCACCTGTATTGCTAAAGGCGAAACCTTTTCTTGCAAACATTTCGTTAGTAGCTAATCGTACCATTTTTTGATCAAATCCTTCTAAATCTTCATAACCTATTAATCGTGAGTTTGATGGAAGTACATATCCGTCTGAATTAACTTTTACATTAGGGCTAATAAGAGAATTTGGGTCTAGTGGAATTTCAACTTGTGGAGCTGTTTCTATAGGTGGCGTTTTAGGTGGATCTACGACTGTTAAATTACTATCTTCTTTAGCAGGTATTTTAGGTTCAGTTGTAGCTGAGTCTGATCTATTGATTACTTTGTTAGCGATATCTTCAATCATAGGAAATGCAAAAAATATGCCACATACTAAAATTATAACCATACTAAAAATTGAAAATATATTACCTAGATTACTCTTTTTATTTTTTGGCTCCGGTTCATTCTCTTTATCACTATCTTTAAGGACAGATGTAAAGTCGTTGTCTGTTATTGTCCAAGCTAATTTAGTATGTTCTATCTCATTATTTGAATTGTCTTCATTTGGTTTTAAAACATCGCTTCCTATTTTAGGTATATTACCTGTTTTATAGCCTTCAAGCGATTTTTTTGCATCATGAGGAAGATGATTTTCAAGTAAAGATTCATAACTTTTTAAAAGATTATTTGCTGAATCAATATTTCCCGCAAGATAATTATCTTCTATCAAAGTAAAAATTGAAAATGCATATATTTTATATATTTTTTCATCTTGAGATTGGCTAAGAAAACTTGAAAGTAATTCTCTGTGTTTTTTTATAAGATTAACACAACTGGAATAGTGTCCAGAATCAAAATCTTCACATATGGCTCCATATATTCTATGGGCTTTTTGTTTATCGTCCAGTAGATTATTCAATTTCATTCTCCCCTAAATATAATTTATAAAATCATATATATAATATATCATACTTTAAGTAATTTATGGTTACAAGTCAATAACAATATTTAATTTTTGGTAATATTGTATCTAGAAATAAAAATTTTTATATGGTAGAATTACTTGTTGAAATTCTTTGATACAAGCGAGGATAATATGAAAATTGAAAAAAAAGAACTTTCTATGGTAAAGGTAGAAGATTTAATATATGAGTACGAAAAATCTCATACGATAGATGGTCAGGATGTAATAATAAAGAATAAAGCTATAGATAATTTATCAATAGAGGTTAAGGCTGGCGAGTTTGTTGTAATAATTGGTCACAATGGTTCAGGAAAATCTACTTTAGCAAAGCATCTTAATGCAATTTTACACCCAAGTAGTGGTGAAGTATGGATTGCTGGGATGAATACAAAGGTTGGGGAACAACTTTGGGATATAAGACAAAGTGCAGGTATGGTATTTCAAAACCCTGATAATCAGTTGGTGGCTACAGTTGTTGAAGAAGATGTGGCTTTTGGACCAGAAAATTTGGGATTGGAGAAGTCAGTGATTAGGAAAAGGGTTGATGAAGCTCTAAAGTCTGTGGGGATGATAGAGTTTGCTAAGAAAGCTCCTCATAACCTGTCTGGAGGGCAAAAACAAAGGGTAGCTATTGCAGGAATAATAGCGATGAAGCCTAAATGTATAATCTTTGATGAGCCTACTGCTATGTTAGATCCCCATGGAAGAAAAGATGTGCTAAGTACAATTGAAAAGCTCAATAAAGAAGAAGGAATAACTATAATTCATATAACTCATTTTATGGAAGAAGCTGTAAATGCAGATAGGGTTTTGGTTATGGATAGGGGGAAACTTATTATGGGTGGTACTCCAAAGGAAATTTTTTGTGAGGTAAAGAAGTTAAAGAATATAGGACTTGATGTTCCACAAATGACAGAGTTGGCAAGCATGCTGATTAATGAAGGAATACAAGTTGACCCTCATACTTTAACAGTAGAAGAAATGGTGGATGAATTATGTCAATTAAGGTAGAAAATTTAAGACATGTATATAATGAAAATACTCCTTTTGAAAGTATTGCATTGGAGAATGTGTCTTTTGAAATAAAAGATGGAGAATTTATAGGAATAATAGGGCATACAGGTTCAGGAAAATCAACCTTAGTACAACATTTAAATGGGCTTTTAAAGGCTTGTGGAGGAAGTATTTTGGTTGATGATATGGATATTACAGATAAAGGTGTTTCTCTTGTAGATGTTAGAAAAAAAGTTGGGCTTGTATTTCAGTATCCAGAGTATCAGTTGTTTGAAGAAACTATAGCACAAGACATTGCCTTTGGGCCAAATAAGTTGGGGCTAAGTAAAGACGAAGTTTATGAAAGAGTTAAAAGATCAATGGAGTTAGTTGGATTGGATTATAATACTATGAAAGATAAATCTCCTTTTGAACTTTCAGGAGGGCAAAAACGACGTGTAGCAATAGCTGGAGTAATTGCTATGAAACCAAGGTATTTGATATTAGATGAGCCTACAGCTGGCTTAGATCCTTATGGTAGAGATGAAATATTTAAGCAAATACAAAACATTCATAAAGAAGAGGGTACTACAGTTATATTGGTATCTCATTCTATGGAAGATATTTCCAGACTTGTAGGGCGTATTATAGTTATGAATAAAGGGGAAATTGTATATGATGATAGCCCAAGAAAAATATTTAGAAATAGAGAAAAGTTAGAAAGTATTGGACTTGGGGTGCCTAAGGTGGTTGAATTGGTAGATACCCTTAGGACAAATGGATTCGAAATTGATGAAAATATAATTAATTTAGATGAGGTGATGGTTGAATTACTTAAGGTATTAGGAGGTGGAAAGGGTGCTTAAAGATATTACATTAGGTCAGTATTATCCTACAAGCTCTTCTTTGCATAGTATGGACCCAAGAGTCAAGATACTCTATACCTTTGTATTTATGATAGGTTTATTTATGCTAAATAGCTTTGTACAATATATATTAGTAATTGTCTTTGTAGGTGTTATAATCAGATTTAGCAATATTCCATTCAAACATGTGGTAAAGGGGGTTAAACCCCTTTGGCCGCTTCTTTTAATAACCTTTTTGGTTAATGCACTATTAAATCAGGGTGAGTTACTATATCAAATATGGATATTTAAGTTGACAAAAGAGGGACTTATTCAAGGAACATTCATGATAATAAGACTAGTATTATTGATAGGTGGAACTTCACTTCTTACATTAACTACAGCACCTATTGAATTGACAGATGGAATAGAGAGCATTCTTAAACCTTTTGAAAAAATAAAACTTCCAGCTCATGAAATTGCTATGATGATGACAATTGCACTAAGATTTATTCCAACTCTTTTGGAAGAAACAGATAAAATAATGAAGGCACAGATGGCTAGGGGAGCAGACTTTGAGAGTAAAAACTTAATACAAAGAGCAAAAAGTTTAGTTCCGTTATTAGTACCATTATTTATATCAGCATTTCGAAGAGCTGACGAACTGGCAATGGCGATGGAGGCTCGATGTTATAGGGGAGGGGAAGGAAGAACAAGGATGAATGAGCTAGAAATGAAAAAAAGTGATTACAAAGCTTTTCTCTTGGGCTCTATAGTAATGGTTATTATAGTATCAATAAGATTTATATAGAAGATGACCGATGCCCAAATAATTAATTTAGAGTATCGGTCATTTTTTTATATTACTATGTAATTACAACATAATTACAGCTTAATCTATTTTTAGAACTATAAATAAAACTATGATATTATATAATAGTTCTGCAAAATTTGTAAGTGGATTAAGGGAAGCTATGATAATATATTTTATAGCATATATTTAAATTTAGAGGTTTTAGGATGTAGAACGATGATTTAATTAAATGTGGATATGATTTTATAGGAAGTTAAAATACAATATACTCAGTAAAAATTGCAAAAAGAAAAATTACAAAAGTGAGGAAGAAATATGAAAAAGATTATATGTTTGGGGATAGTAATGATTTTAAGTATTTATACAATGGTTAATACTTTTGCAGATTCAAGTTTACCAAAAGTAGGGCAAAAGCAGATGAAAGTTCACTACATAGACGTAGGACAAGCAGATTCTATACTAATTCAATCTCCAGAAGGGAAAAATATACTTGTTGATGCTGGAAATGTAGATGATTATGAGAAAGTAAACACGTATCTTTATCAACACGGAGTGGGAAAGCTAGATGTAGCTATAGTAACTCATCCTCATGAAGATCATTTAGGATCTATGGGGAAACTTGTAGAAAAATATAAACCAGATAATATATATATATCATCAGTTCCCAAAAGTGTAATGAATGTAGATGAAAGATATATTATAGAAAAACCAGAAAAGGATTTGGAGATGGCAGCAAATTCTGTTGGAACTATAATTCAAGCTGCATATTCTGGAATGGTAATACCAATAGATAATAGTATCAAGCTTGAAGTAATTTCTCCAGTTAAAGATAAGAAATATGGTCTTGTAAATGATTATAGTATAACTTTTAAAGTGAAGTACTTAGACACAAATTTTTTATTTACAGGAGATATTGAAAAAGAGGCAGAATCAGATATATTGCAAAGATACTCTAATGATTTAACTTATCTAAAAGTAGATGTACTTAAGGTAGCACACCATGGAGCTATTAGTTCAAGTAATCCTGCTTTTTTAATCGCTGCAGAGCCTAAATATTCCATTGTGAGTGTTGGAAAAAATAATCCTTTTGGTTTTCCTGATCAAATAATTTCAAAACGTATGATGGTTATGGGTGAGTATTATAGGACAGATGCTAATGGAACAGTTGTAGTTACTTCTGATGGGTATAAAATAGATGTAAAAAAAGAGAAAAATGAACCAGCATATAGTTATAATAATTGGAATGTCGAACAAGGGAGGTAGGTATGAATATAGGAAGAAAGGTTACGAGCCTAGTTTTAGCTGGGGTGATATTTTTAGCTCCAACAACAGCTTTTTCTGTTTCTTACGGCAATAACAATACTTATAATTATGAAAGTGTAAACGATAGTAAAGATATATTCTCTAACTTCGTAGATGGATATAGCATAGAAGTTCCAAAAGGTATGGAAGTTAATATGACCAAGTCTGAAGTTGTAAGTTCATTAAGTAATAAAAATTTAGAAATACAAATATTTAGGCAAGAAACATTAGATGGGGCATCATCGAAAAGTTACATCTCATATGGAAATAAATTTATAAACAACACAGTAGATCACAATAAAGAGTATGGGATAACTACTAATATAAATGGGAGAAATGTCACTATTTTACAATGGTCGAGAAACAAACTTTCAAAAGTTGATAATGACAAAAACCATTATGCCACTGTAGATATAGTATGTAACAAGGAAGTTTATACTTTGTTTTTTAAATCTTCAGTACCTCTTTATTCAGTAATAGATTACATGGATGTGATACGTTCGTTTAAACTTATTAAAAAAACAAAAAACTCTGTAAGATTCAATAGTACAAACCCTGAGAGTTTATGTTGGAATGAAAAAACAAAGAATTTCTATAGAGAAAATTTTTTAGATTCAAAAAGTGTTAAATGGGGGATTTTTGAACCTTATTTTCCGAGCACAGATAAGTTAAAAAGAATAGAAAATGAAATTGGAAGTAAGTTAAATTACGTAGTATTGTACACTCATATTAAGGATAATGATTTAACACAAATTCAATCATCTTTGGATACAGCAAAAAATGAGGGAAGAACCATAGAGTTAACATTACAAACTAGACCATCAAATGCAACTGAAAAAAATGCAGTGTATGGAGTGTTAAATGGTGAATATGATAGTTATTTAGAAACTTATGCTAAACAAATTGCAAACTATGGAGAACCAATATTATTTAGGTTAGGAAATGAAATGAATGGAGATTGGTGTTCATATTCAGCTTATCATACATCTAAAGATGCACAGATTTATGTAGAAATGTATAAGTATATATACGATAAATTTGAAAGAGCAGGTGCTAATGCCAATACTATATGGGTATGGAATCCTAATGGTAAGAGCTATCCAAATTTTAAATGGAATAATGAGCTTATGTATTATCCTGGAGATAAGTATGTTAATATTGTAGGTATGACTGTATACAATACGGGAACTTACTATGAAGGAGAAAAGTGGACTAGTTTTAAAGACCTATATTCAAATTTATACAACTTATATGAAACAAGGTATGCTCAGCCTTTAATTATAACTGAATTTGCTTCAAGTTCCGTAGGTGGGGATAAGGTAAAGTGGGTAGAAGAAATGTTCAATGATTTACCTAGTTTTCCTAAGATAAAATTAGCAATTTGGTGGAATGGGGCAGACTATGATTCAAATGGTAAGGTTGCAAGACCATATTTTATTGATGACATACCGGATGTTTTAAAAGTGTTCAAACAGAGAATAACTAACTAAGATTGTTAGTTGATAATAATAACTTATGGATAGAAGTTCGGAAAATAGAAAATAAATTTAAAAATATCTTGACAATAGCGACATTAAATAATATAATTTATAATTTACTTGACAAATAGACCATTAAATGATATTATGTAAACGTATTGAAAGAGGGTGGATATTTGTGGCAAGCAATCACTCGATCGAAGAAATAAAAAAAGGGATTGAGAAACATCTTGGTGAGGACATAATTCTAAAGGCAAACAAGGGACGTAAAAAAATTGTTGTAAGAGAAGGCGTACTTGAAGATGCTTATACAGATGTATTTGTTGTGAGATTGAAAAGTAATTATGGTACATCTACTAGGGTTTCTTATAGCTATGCAGATATTCTTACAGCTACAGTTCAGCTAAAATTAGTTAAAACAGCTGAAAGGACAGAAGATAAAGGGATAAGTTGATTATAAAAGAGGGGTGCAAATTTGCCCCTCTTTTGTGTTTTTATTTGAATATAAAGGCTTTTTATTGTATAATTAATTATGCGTGCAAATTTAGAATTTATTGTAAAGAGGTGGCATTTTGAATAAGATTAGAATCAAAGCTTACGGAAAAGTAAATTTAAGTTTAGATATTGTTGGAAAAAGAGCGGATGGCTACCACTTTGTAGATATGATTTTGCACAGTGTAGGTGTTTACGATATATTAGATATAGATAAAAGTGAAGAGGAAAATATTATAATCAGATGTGATAAGGAAAATATTCCTGTTGACGAGAGAAACATAATCTATAAGGCAGCAACAGAGTTTTTTAAACACACAAAGCTTAAGTCAGGAATTATAGTCAATCTCGAAAAAAATATTCCAACTGAGGCTGGAATGGGTGGAGGAAGCGCTGATGCTGCTGGAGTTTTAATAGGATTAAATAAAATATTCAATGCTAATCTAAGTGTAGATACTTTGAAAGATATAGGATTTAGACTAGGAGCTGATGTTCCTTTTTGCATTGAGGGAGGCTGCGCAAGGGCAGAAAATTTAGGAGAAAAGCTTACAAAGCTTCCGACAATTAAAAAGAATGTTTTAATTATTAAACCAAATGCTGGAATATCTACAAAAGCGGCATATGAATTGGTTAATTTAAAGAATTTAAAGAATAAACCTGACAATGAAAATTTAATTTTTGCAATTAAGAATAATATAGATGAGATACCTAAATATATGGGGAATATTTTTTATGATATAAGTAATAAATTTGTACCTGATATAAAGGATATAGTTGATACTTTATCACTGAACTCTGGATGTGAAAAGGCTATAATGTCGGGTAGTGGCTCAACTGTATTTGGACTTTTTGATAATACAAACAATATGAATACATCTGGAAAATTTTTTGAAGATAAAGGATATGAAGTTTTTTATACTACTACAGTTGAAACTGGAATAGTCGTTGAATAAGGAGGAGTTATGAAGCTGGGAATTTTTTTTGGTGGTAGATCGGCAGAACATAAAGTATCATGTATGTCAGCTGCGTCGGTATATGAGAATCTTGATAAAAGTAAATTTACTCCTTATTTAATAGGAGTAGATTATGATGGGAAGTTATATCATTTTACTGGGGACTTAAATGTTCTAAGGAGTGGAGAATGGAAGACTAAAGTAACAAATAATAAGGTTGTTATCTTAGATAGAGAAAGAAACTGTGGTATTTATGGTAAAGATATTGAAGTTATTTTTGATGTAGTTTTTCCTGTTATGCATGGACCATATGGAGAGGATGGTAAAATTCAGGGAGTCTTTTCTTATGAAGGAATACCTTATGTAGGACCGGGCATAATGGAAGCTGCAATTACTATGGATAAGGATATTACCAAACAAATTTTAAAAAGCGTAGGCATAAACCAAGTTCCTTATAAGGTTATTAAGAATCATCAGGACATAGAGGGCTTTTATGAAGAATTGAGCGATATAGGATATCCACTTTTTGTAAAGCCTGCAAATTTAGGATCTAGCCTTGGTATAAGCAAGGCTAGAAATAAAGAAGAACTTTTTAAGGCCTGTGAAAATGCCAGAAAATATGATAGCAAAATCATTGTTGAAAAAGGGTACAATGTACGAGAGTTAGAGATTGCAGTTTTAGGTAATCGTAATAAAGTTGAAATTTCTGCAGTAGGTGAAATTGTATCTTGCGATGAGTTTTACGATTATGATGCTAAATATACAAAAAATCAATCTGAGTTGATAATACCTGCAAATTTAGGTCAAGACGTTTTAGATAGTATTAAAGATATGACCAAAAAAGCTTATGAGATTATGGATATTGAAGGAATGGCAAGAATAGATTTCTTTATGGATAAAGATAGTGGGAATATTTATCTTAATGAAATAAATACAATTCCAGGTTTTACTCATATAAGTATGTATCCTAAATTATTTGAATATAGTGGGATAGCATATAGAGATTTACTTACAAAGCTTATAGAGTTAGCTTTTGAAAGGGGCGAAAGACAAGGTGCACTTAGATACAAATAGAGCCATAGGTGTATTTGATTCAGGGTTAGGAGGACTTACGGTTCTCGATGAAATAATGAAGCTTCTGCCAAATGAGAATATAGTTTATTTTGGGGATACTGCAAGAGTACCCTATGGTCCAAGATCTTCAGAAACTATTACAAAGTATACATTTCAATCTATAAATTTTCTATTAGAAAATAATATAAAAGCGATAGTTATTGCCTGTAATACTGCCAGTGCAAGGAGTCTAACGAAAGCTCAAGAAAGATATAATATTCCGATAATTGGAATGATAGAACCGGGAGCGAAAGCTGCATGTGAACTTACAAAGAACAATCATGTAGGGGTAATTGGCACTGTTGGAACGATTAATTCAAAGGCTTACGAGTCAGAAATAAAATGCATAAATAATAATATTGAGGTGTATTCAAAAGCTTGCCCTTTATTTGTGCCTATTGCAGAAGAGGGTTGGGCAGATAGTAAAATAGGATATTTAACTGCAGTAGAATACCTTTCAGAGTTTAAAAATCATAAAATTGATTCTCTAGTCTTAGGATGCACTCACTATCCAATTTTTATAAAAACCATTTCAAAGGTTTTGGAAGGGGAGGGTATAACTTTAGTAAATCCTGCAAAAGAGGCTGCAAAAGAGCTTAAAAACCTATTAAAAGTAAAAAAATTAGAAAACCAGTCTGGAGATAAACCTGAATATAAATATTATGTATCGGATATGCCTGAAAAATTTGTGGAAATTGGGAAAAATTTTTTAAATATTGAACTTAATAATATTTCTCTAGTTGAAATATCTAAGTATTAAAGTGTATAATAATTAAATGTAAATAGAGGGGGTGTGTTGTTATGGAAAAGGCAATTATCGAAATAAAAACTACCCAGACCAGTAACGATACAAAAGAAACAGATGTTATTGAGCTGATAACAGAGGGTAAGTTTTATAATAAAAATGGAAATACTTATTTAGTATATGATGAAACAGAGTTAACAGGTATGGAAGGAACAACAACCAATATCAAAATTAGCAAAGATATGATTACTATGAGAAGATTTGGGAATGTAAGATCTGTAATGGAATTTAAGCCAGGGATAAGACATAATGCTACTTACGATACATTATATGGAAGAGTCACAACTGAGCTTTTAACTGAAGATGTAGATGTTCAAATTGATTATGAAAAAACACTTAATTTAAAGGTTAATATAAAGTATGATATTGCTGTAAAAGGAATGTTTGCAGGTTCTAATATAATGGAAATTAAAGCAAAAACCCAATAAGGAGAAAAAAGATGCTTATTGAAAAGGTAGAAGATACAATAAAAAGAGAAGGATTGCTAGAAGAAGGAGATTCTGTTCTTGTGGCGCTTTCAGGAGGGCCGGACTCAGTCTGTTTAATAAGATTGTTGGCTGACTTAAGAGAAAGGTACAGTTTAAAAATATATTCATTTCACCTCAATCATCAAATAAGGGGTGTGGATGCTCACAAGGATGCACTGTATGCCTTAAAATTATCTGAGTCAATGGGGATACCTTGTTTTACATTATCTCTAGATGTTCCAGAGCTTTCAAAAAGTAAGAAAACAACAGTTGAAGAAGAAGCAAGAAATCAACGTTATATAGCAATGAATAAGATTGCAGATAAATTAAATATAAAAAAAATAGCTGTTGCACATAACCTAGATGATCAATCAGAAACTGTAGTTATGCGACTAATACGTGGAACCGGTCTAAACGGTCTTAAAGGAATGGAATATAAAAGAGATAGAATAATAAGACCTTTAATGGATGCAGATAAAAAGTCTATTTTAAAATATTGTGAAGAAAATAAGATTAATCCTTGCGTTGATAAAACTAACTTAGAGGATGAATATACAAGAAATAAAATAAGACTTAAACTGATACCATTTATTGAACAAGAATTTGGTGCTAAGTTTAAAGAAAATATTTTTAAAATGGCAAATGTGTTGCGGGAAGATGGAAATTTCATTGAAGGTATTGCGTATGATGAGTATAAAAAAACATCTGCAAGAATAGATGAAAGTACAATTAAACTAGAGCTAGAAGAAGAAATTGCACCTATCAATATAGCCATATTAAAAAGGATGATAAGAAATTGTATTAAAGACTTAGTTGGAAATATAGAAGGAATAGAAGGGGTACATCTACTAGATATTGTAAATCTTATAAGAAATGGGAAAAATACTTGGAGAGTAAATATTCCAAAGGGGATAACGGTATATAAAAATAATGACTCCATAATATTTACTACTTCTGATATAAAAGAAGAGGTAATCTACTTTGATTATGAGATAGAGTTAGATGGACTTACGATAATTCCAGAAATAAAAAAAGTTGTAGAAGCTAAAATAATGCCAAAAGAAAAATGTGTTCAACTTCCAACGGGATTATATACAAAAGCATTTGATATTAATAAAATAAGTGGTAAACTACGTATTAGAAATAGAATTGCAGGAGATAAGATTAGACCGGTAGGTTTAGGGGGAACAAAAAAAATAAAGGATATTTTTATTGATGCTAAAATACCTTTAGATAAACGTGAAGAAATGCCACTTATAGTCGATGATGAAAAAATTATTTGGGTTTGTGGACTAAAAATAAGTGAAGAATCAAAAATTGGAGAAACTACTGAAAACGTAGTGCGAATTAGCATTAAAGATTTATAAAATGAGAGGAGAGACATATGAAAAAAGCTTTTAAAGGTGCATCGTTATATATTCTGATATTTGCCTTTATACTTTTAATGGTACGTTTTTTAGGAACACCAAATCAGGAAGTTAAGCAGTTGGCCTTTTCTGAATTTTATCAGAGCCTAATAGATGGGAATGTTAAAGAAATTCAGTTAGTAGAAAATAATGTAAAAGGTATCTTGAAAAATGATGGAGTAGAATTTAAAACTCTGATACCGTATGCTATTGATACAAAGGAACTATCTGCTAAGATATTGGAGCAAGCAGATGCAGGGACTCTTAAGGTCGAAGGTATTGAAGCTCCAAGGACACCATGGTATGTAGAATTATTACCTTCAATATTGTTAATTGGAGGAATGGCAGTAATTTGGTTCTTTTTTATGCAGCAATCCCAAGGTGGAGGAAAGATGAATAACTTCGGTAAATCCAGAGCTAAACTCCACAACAAAGATGATGGAAGACCAAAGGTCACATTTAAAGATGTAGCAGGTTTAGATGAAGAAAAAGAAGAACTTGAAGAAATAGTTGAGTTTTTGAAAAATCCAAAACGATATATAGAGTTAGGGGCTAGAATTCCTAAGGGGATGCTTATGGTAGGACCACCGGGAACAGGAAAAACATATTTAACAAAGGCAGTTGCAGGAGAGGCAGGAGTACCTTTTTTCTCTATCTCGGGTTCTGATTTTGTTGAGATGTTTGTAGGAGTGGGAGCATCAAGAGTTAGAGATCTTTTTGAGCAAGCAAAAAAGGCATCTCCTTGTGTTATTTTCATTGATGAAATTGATGCGGTAGGAAGAAAAAGAGGAGCAGGTTTAGGTGGTGGACATGATGAGAGAGAGCAGACTCTAAATCAGCTACTTGTCGAAATGGATGGATTTGGAATAAATGAAGGTATAATTATAATGGCAGCTACAAATAGACCGGATATTCTTGACCCTGCATTGTTAAGGCCAGGACGTTTTGACAGACAAGTAATGGTAGGAACTCCAGATATAAGAGGTAGGGAGGCTATTCTAAAAGTTCATTCAAAGAATAAACCTTTATCTACAGGTGTAGACTTAAAAGTGATAGCAAGGAGTACAGCAGGATTTACTCCAGCAGACTTAGAAAATCTAATGAATGAAGCAGCCTTATTAACTGCAAGATTAAAAGAAAAAACTATAAGGATGGAAACTATTCAAGAAGCAATTATTAAGGTTGTTGTAGGGGTAGCAAAAAAATCAAGAGTTATTAGTGATGAAGAAAAGAAGTTAACGGCATATCATGAGGCAGGTCATGCTATAGTAGCAACATTGTTACCAAATTCAGACCCAGTTCATCAGGTTACAATAATTCCAAGAGGAATGGCAGGAGGCTTTACTATGAGCCTTCCAACAGAAGATAGATACTATGCAACTAAAACAGAATTAAAAGAGGAGTTACTAGAGCTTTTAGGAGGAAGAGTTGCCGAAATGCTAGTGCTTGGAGATATATCTACAGGAGCAAGTAATGACCTTGAACGTGTGGCAGCAATAGCAAGGAACATGGTTACGAAATATGCAATGACAGATAGCCTTGGAGCTATGGCTTATGGGGATGATCATGGTGAGGTATTCCTTGGAAAAGATTTTTCAACAAAGAGAAATTATTCTGAAGAAGTGGCATCTCAAATTGATCATGAAATTAAGGTTATTGTTGATGAAGCATACGAAAAAACAGTTAATTTAATAAGTGAGAATATGGATAAACTTCATAATGTGGCTAAGGCTTTATTGGTTTACGAAACACTTGATGCTGAAGAGTTTAAATTAGCATATGAAGGTACACTTGATCTAACGATAGACATTTTGGAAGAGAGGAAAAAAGCTGAAGAAAAAAGGATAGTTTTAGTAGAAGAGGGAAATAAAAAAAATATGGTTGATAAAACTGAAAATCAATCTAAACTATCAGATGAAGAAGCTAGAGAAAGTTTGATTGAACCAGAAACTTCTACAGAAAAAGAAGCGTTTGGGGATGATGGTGAGAATCCAAATGAAAGCGAAATTCCTGATACTCCCATAGAAATTGAAGCTTTTGGAGATAAAGAGTAAAATGAAAATGAAATAAACTAGATGTAGACGAAACAGATAGGCAAAATTCGTAAGAATAAGTTTAAGAGCGTAGTAGTGAAACTAATACGCTCTTGTTATACATAGCATTATAAAATATAATTTTTCATAGATAAACTAAGAGTAGTAATAGAAAAAATTTAAAAAAATTGCCCAAGCTTAAAAGAGAGCTGGGGCAATTTTTATTTATTTCCATGATATTTATATAGAGTTAAACTAATAGGGTATTAGCTACAGCTTCCTCCACAAGAAGAGCAACCGCCTTCTTGCTTAACAACTGTTTCTACATATACTCCTGAGTTACCATCTTGATTAAAGTACTTAATCTCGAAGCCACCGAATTGCTCAACCAAATCTGTTTCAGCAACTACTTTAAGACCATCAATTTCTACTACCGTATCATCTTCTTTTTGCTCATCCAGAGCAAGATTAAACGAAGGACCCGCTCATCCCATTCCTGCAACAAAAATCCTTACGGTATTTTCAGTTATACCTTTAGAACTAAGGATATCTTTAAGTTCCTTAGAGGCATCAGAGTTCATTGTTATACTCATTATATATCTCCTTATTAAATTTATTTATGATAAGTATTCATAATCTTAATCACATACATATATTTTATAGGATTAGAGAAGGTTTGTAAATGAAAATTCCAAAGTTTATAAATAAATGTGATAAACTCACGATATTTCAAGAAAATATAAATTTTCTGTCCTCTATTCGCCTTAACCCTTGAAAATACTGGATTTATGGGGCTTATTAGGATGTTTATCCCTTATTTCCATTGTTTTTTCCCTTATCAGAAATCTACAAGGGAAAGTATACTTTCAAATCTTTTCCTCATGGCAATGCACATACCTGTAATTGCTCGTGGGACTTCTTATGTTCCATCGGGACGCACACAAACGAGAGAAATTGTTTTCAGCTTTCTTTTACCAATGGAATGTTGCTTAATGCGGTTGACTGTATTCAGATATGACCGTTCAGTGCCGTTACTGGGTTTGCTTGGAGTAAGTTCTTCCTCAATCCACATATCCAACATATCGCTGGGTGTAAGATTAGAAACCTTTGCAACAAATGTTTGATTTTCATATTCATCCATAGCCTTGCGGAGTAGAGTTTCTGTTTCAATCTTGCTTTCTGTGCCGAGCATTTCCTTTTGTATGAGATTACCGCTTGCATCTTCTACATAAAACCGATAGTACCACTTCTTTCAATTTTTTCTAACAGAACCTTTTGCCATAATATTTTCTCCTTTCAATACGGCAAAGGTCACTGTTGTAATATGATACCACAATTATAAGGGAAAAATATCAATCATACAACTTTGCCGCTTTTATTTTGTGTCCTCATAAACTTTTCACTCGTTCTATATCTAAGAGGTTTATCACTTGATTGTTCTGCTATAATAAACTTGTAACATACCATCGCAAAATATATAATGAAAAATTAAATTGTTTTGCATTGATTACGGTTTCTTGTTTGCACTTTGGACAAAAGAGAGGAAAGTTCTTAAGTACGGTATCTTCTATAATTTTTAGTCGAGTTTTGTTATCACAGACAGGACATCGTATCCATTCTACTAATAACATTATTTTACCCCAATAAAAATGTCAAAACTCGGCTATTAAAATCCGTTGCTTCTTCATAGGCAGCATGACCAAGTTCTTTATATAGAAACACTTCGCTGTCCTTGATTTTATCTGTTAATTCCAAAGAGGAATTTGAACTGACTATTTTATCATTTTCGCCCCCAAGTACTAAGGTTGGACACAGTATCTTATCTAACTCGGGATAACTATTGTGGCCTATACAAGATGCAGCCTGTATCAAAAACCTGCTAAAATCTTTTGGCTTACCAAGACGTCCAAGAAGAGGATATATAAGCCGATACCTTTTTAAATATTTCTCTGAATATGATTTTTCTGCTGTGTCAATCATTAAGCTTTGGTAATCTTTTTGTTTTGCCATTTCAATCCAACCGGTAACAACCTCTTGAATAATTTCATTTTGCTTCGATAGAGTAACCGCTAATACCAGCTTATTGACCAAATTTGGATAATCAATAGCAAGATATTGTGCTATCATCCCTCCTTGAGATACTCCCATAACACTTGCTTTTGAAATGCCGAGGGCTTTCATAGCTTCTGCTTGGTCTTTAGCCATATCTCTTGTAGAATATCCTTCATTTAAGCAGTTTTTTCTGCTAAATAGATATACCCTAAAAGTTTTGCCAAATTGTTTATAGCCTAATGCAAAAGCAATTGCTTGTAATTTTCCATGAACAGGAGAAATCCCATCTCCTAATCCGGGTAAGATAACAAGTGGTTTTTCACCTTTTCCAAACTCAATATAATTCATTGTTTCCCCGTTAACAACTACTTGACGGGATTGGGTGTTCCAAAGCATGCTTTTACCTCTCATCCTTTTCATTAATAAGACCATATTTAAAAATTGTTATATATTCAGAAAGGCTTTTTACATATTCGTGCTGCAATTTGCTAATATCTGATTTGTCTTGTTCTTGAATATGTGTCATGAAATCCTCATTAAAACCTTTAAGAAACCATTTCAAAATATCAACAGTCTTTTTTTTGTCCCATTTAAGCATTGATGTATCTATGTCTTCCAACAATTTATAATAAACATTTTGCCCTTTTAAGCTGTAATGTGCTTCGACTTTTTTATAGATAGCAGTATCGCTTTTTGTAAATACAGTAGTAATCAGTTTACATTCGTTTGGATGTTTAACATACCAAGTAAATTCTAACTCTGAATACCGAATAATTCTTTCAAATAACCCTTTGGGTAAAACGGGAACTTCCTGTGCCAAACTCACAATAAGTTTTTGTGTAACAAAATCAAGTATATAGAAGAATAGTTCCTCCTTGTTTTTAAAGTATTTAAAAAGGCTACCTTTGCTAATACCAGCATCTTGAACAATTCTATTTGTTGAACTATTTTCATATCCATATTTAGAAAATTCAGCAATGCTAACCTTAATAATATTCTCCCGTTTTTCTTCACTTAACTCAATAAAAACATTAGTTGGCATAATAGCCTCCTTGCTAGTGGCCACTTAGGCACCTATTATTTCAAATTATAGTGACCATGTGGTCACTATAATAATTATATGATATTCATACTGTTCTGTCAATAGACATTGTGTAAAAGGTGTTACGAGCAAAATGTGTTGTATATTTCCGAAATTCATATCCTAATATTAGAAATTGCAATGTTATGCATAATTACGTTTCTTTTTTATCAAAGATTGTCTAAAATAAAAGTGGCAAGCAGGGCAAGGTGGTACACACCTTGCTCTGCTTGTTGAGGAGTATCTCCAATCCCCACTGAAACGATGATTTATCATCGTGTCACGCTCCCTTTTGGAGCTGATGAAATCACAGAGTAGCTAACGCTGATCCTGAGATTTTTCTTTTACCTTTCTTCCTGCTCCAGTCCTAAAAGGCGGTGGATATTTGCCTTTGAAGTCAAAATATCTTTCATCTCTTTTTTCGCTACATGGTACTGTCAGTATGCCTTTTTCTTTTGAAAAAGCAGCTCGTCATATTCGGTTTGCAGGGTCTTAACTGTGGGGAGCTTTTTTACACCAAGCTCATCAAAAACTGCCTTTGCTGTTTTGTGTAAAACGAGGTCGGCACGGTGTTCCTCGTAAAACTTTTTGGAGTAGCCTGCTTTACGGTAATCAGTGTAAACATCTCGGGTTTTAGCATAGTTGATGATGTGTTTAGTGCTTGCCCCTTTTTATTGCATAGCCTGCTCCTTGCATGAGCTGTAAAAAAATCATCAAAGGTTTTCGGCTTTTTGGCAAGCACTTCATTTATGGTCTATCTTAATTTATCGGAGTGAGAGAGGGGATTTTTGATAATGGACAGTCCCTTTTCAATACAAAGACGGTTGGAAATATTAACAAGAGCATTACCACTTCTTTTGAAATCCCGAAACTTCTTTGTGCGGTCAATGGAGGTGGAATTGAAATCAATGTGCGTATGGATAGGTGCTTTATCGTTATGGGTTGCCACAACAAAAGTGTGTTTTCCTTTTGTGAAGCTCATCGCCAATTCATAGGCGATTTTGTGTGCCTGTTCGGGTGTAATTTCCACAGGCTTAAAGGAGCCGTATCTGATAAAGCAGTACATTTTATCCCGTGTTCTGTCTTTTATATCCGCATATATTCGTTTGGATAATATAAATTTGATTTATAATTGACTATTTAATTTATATAAAGTAGAATATATCAAAGTAGATTTTTAATATATATTACTTATAATCTTTAAATTGATCCAGAGAGATCAGAAAGAGGTGAATAATGAAAGCAAGACTTATTCTTGAAAACGGAATTTTTTTCGAAGGTAAGGCCTTTGGTTATATTTCAGACTGTGTAGGTGAAGTTGTTTTTAATACTGGCATGACTGGATATCAAGAGGTACTTACAGACCCATCGTATTATGGACAAATCGTTGTTATGACCTATCCCCTTATAGGGAATTATGGTATTAATCTAGATGATCTTGAATCAAATAATCCTAAGGTTCGTGGTTTTGTTGTAAGGGAAAGATGTCAATATCCAAACAATTTTAGATGTGAACTAGAACTAGAATCCTATTTAAAACAAAATAAAATAATGGGAATAGAAGCTGTAGATACTAGGGCTTTAACTAAAATTCTACGAAGTAGTGGAACAATGAAAGGTATAATAACTGTAGACGAGCAGTTTAACGTTAAGGCAATAGAGGAAAGATTAAAAATATTTTCTAACAAAGAGGCAGTTTTAAAAGTATCAACTAAAGAAGTATACGAAATAGAGGCATGTGTGGGAAATCCTAAGCATATTGCTGTAATTGACTATGGGATAAAAACCAGTATCCTTAGAAATTTTGTAAAAAGAGGTTGTAAAATAACTGTATTTCCACAATCAGCAAAAGCTGAAGAAGTGTTAGGTATTAATCCAAATTTTATTTTTCTTTCAAATGGACCAGGAGATCCTAAGGATATGAAAGGTTCCATAGATGAGATAAGAAAGATGATAGGCAAAAAACCAATTTTAGGAATTTGTCTTGGACACCAACTAATATGCTTGGCTTTTGGCGGAGAAACTGCAAAGCTTAGATTTGGCCATAGAGGTTGTAATCATCCGGTTAAAAACCTGTTAGAAGGTAAGGTTCATATAACCTCTCAAAATCATGGATACTATGTTTCTAAACTTCCATCAAATTTTGAAATAACTCACTTGAGTATGAATGATAATACAATTGAGGGAATGAGACACAAGGAATTACCGATATTTTGTGTACAATTTCATCCTGAAGCCAGTCCAGGGCCAAGAGATAGTGAGTATATTTTTGATGAGTTTATGAAGTATTCGTTGTAGAGGGGGAGGAAGGATTATGCCTTTAGATAAAAGTGTAAAAAAAGTTTTAGTTTTAGGTTCAGGCCCGATAGTAATAGGTCAAGGAGCAGAATTCGATTATTCAGGAACCCAAGCTTGCCAGGCTTTAAAGGAAGAAGGAATTGAAGTTGTGCTACTTAATTCAAATCCTGCGACAATAATGACAGACAAAGAGGTAGCAGATAGGATATATATAGAACCTTTAACCGTTGAATATGCTGAAAAAATAATAAAAAAAGAAAAACCAGACTCATTACTCACAGGAATGGGAGGACAAACTGGACTTAACCTTGCAATAGAGCTTGAAGAATCAGGAATATTGGAAAAATATAAAGTTAAAATAATAGGAACATCGATTGATTCAATAAAAAAAGGTGAAGATAGAGAATTATTTAGAACTATGATGCAGGATATTAAACAACCTTGTATTAAATCTGAAATTGTAAGAGAGTTTGAGCAGGGGATACAAGTAGCTTTAGAAATAGGGTATCCTGTAATTGTACGACCTGCTTATACCCTAGGGGGAACTGGAGGAGGAATTGCAAATAACGAAGAAGAATTAAGGGTAATTTTAGCTTCAGGATTGCAACTAAGTTCAATACATCAAGTTCTAATAGAAAAATCAGTAAAAGGTTGGAAAGAAATTGAATATGAAGTTATGAGGGATGGAAAAGGAAATTGCATAACTGTATGTAACATGGAAAATATAGATCCTGTAGGAATTCATACAGGAGACTCAATAGTAGTTGCACCTTCTCAAACTTTATCAGATAAAGAATATCAGATGTTAAGAACGGCGTCATTGGATATAATTAATGCAGTTGGAATTAAGGGAGGTTGTAATGTACAATTCTGTTTAAATCCAAATAGCTTTGAATACGCAGTAATAGAGATTAATCCAAGAGTGTCACGTTCTTCAGCCCTAGCTTCTAAAGCGACGGGTTATCCCATAGCAAGAGTAGCGGCTAAAATAGCACTAGGATATAGTCTAGATGAAATCATAAACTCAGTTACACAAAAAACCTATGCTTGTTTTGAGCCATCATTGGATTATGTAGTGGTTAAAATTCCTAAATGGCCCTTTGATAAGTTTCAAGGAGCAGAGAGGATCTTAGGTACAAAGATGATGGCAACAGGAGAGGTTATGGCAATAGGTTCAAACTTTGAGTCAGCTTTTCTTAAGGCCATAAGATCCTTGGAAATCGGTGAATATACGCTTGTTCATCCTAAATTAGAAAGATTGTCTATGGAAGAATTAAGAGCAAGAACAGTAATTCCAGATGACGAAAGAATATTTGCTTTAGCAGAAATGCTAAGAAGAGATTATAGATTGGATATGGTTTCAAGAATAACTGGAATAGATATATTCTTTATTGAAAAAATACGTTGGATAGTAGAACAGGAACAATGTTTAAGGAAAAGCAAATTTGGAGACCTTAACTACCAATGGCTAAAGGAACTGAAAAAAAGAGGATTCTCAGATAAGGGTATAGCAGATTTAACAGGGACAAAACCGGAAGAAGTTTATCAACTTAGAAATATATGGAATATAGTGCCAGCTTATAAGATGGTTGACACCTGTGGAGGGGAATTTGAAGCATTGTCTCCATATTATTATTCAACCTATGAAGAATATGATGAAGTTGAAGTATCGGATAAAAAGAAGATTATTATTTTAGGTTCGGGGCCAATAAGAATAGGACAAGGAATAGAGTTTGATTACGCATCAGTACATTGCGTAAAAGCTATCAAAAAACTGGGAATAGAAACCATAATAATCAATAATAATCCTGAAACGGTAAGTACAGATTTTAATATATCAGATAAACTTTATTTTGAGCCTCTAACAGAAGAAGAGGTACTAAATATAATTGAAAAAGAAAATCCTTATGGGGTTATATTGCAATTTGGTGGGCAGACGGCAATAAAACTAGCAAAATTTTTGAGAGAAAAAAATATAATGATTTTAGGAACTACATCGGAACAAATAGACTTGGCTGAAGATAGACAACAGTTTGATGCTTTATTAGAAACCCTTAATATTGCAAGGCCAAAAGGAAAAGGAATTTGGACAGTAGAAGAGGGTAAAGATGAAGCTAAAAAACTAGGATATCCTGTGTTAGTAAGACCATCATTTGTGTTAGGTGGACAGGGGATGGAAATAACTTTTAATGAGCTAGAGCTTATATATTATTTAAAAGAAGCGTTTAAAAAAGATAAGAAAAATCCAATTCTTGTTGACAAATATATAATGGGAACAGAGATAGAGGTAGATGCAATATCTGATGGAGAAGAAATTCTAATACCTGGGATAATGGAACATTTAGAAAGAGCAGGGATTCATTCTGGTGATAGTATAACTATATATCCATCTTATAAAATATCAGATAAGACAAAGGGAGAAGTTATAGATTATACAAAGAAACTTGCCTTAGGTATAGGAATAAAGGGTATGCTTAATATCCAGTTTATACATCATGAAGATAAATTATATGTAATTGAAGTTAACCCAAGAGCATCAAGAACAGTACCTTATATATCAAAGGCGTCAGGACTACCAATAGTAGATATTGCAACGAGAGTAATGTTAGGCGAAAAGTTAGAGAATATAGGTTATGGTGTGGGTTTATATAAAGAGCCTAAAATGGTAGTAGTAAAAGTTCCTGTGTTTTCAACTCAAAAGCTTCCTAAGGTTGAGGTAAGTCTTGGTCCAGAAATGAGATCTACAGGGGAGGCGTTAGGGGTAGGAAAAACCATATATGAAGCACTGTACAAAGGATTTATATCAGGGGGAATGTTTACAGGAGAAAAGGGGAAAAAGATTCTTTTGACTGTTAATGATAATACCAAGGAGGAAGTTCTTATATATGCAGAAAAATTAGCAAAGTTGGATTATAAATTTTATGCTACTGAGGGGACTGCTGCTAAACTTAAATCAGTGGGTATAGATGCAATAAAAATCAATAGAATAGGTGAAGCCAGCCCCAATATTATGGACTTAATTTTAAACAAAGAAATTGATATGATAGTAAATACCCCAACAAAGGGAAACGACAGCAATAGAGATGGTTTCTCTATGAGAAGAGCAGCTATAGAGAGGAATATCTGGGTAATTACAGCACTAGATACACTGAAAGCATTAGTAGAAGTTGAAAGTAGAGGTATTCATAAAGAGAATTTAGATGTCTTTGATATGAGTAAAATTTAAAAGATATATAGTTTATACTGGTTGGGTAATTTAGAAAAACAGTTTTAGTATGTAATGTATAAAAAAATATTTTTTAAATCCACTTATAGAAATTAGGAACATACTTTGTTTCATGTCTAATAAATAAAAGGACTGTCAAAATAAAAAGGCTTCCTATGATATTTTTATTTTATCACAGGAAGCCTTTTATAATTTAAGATTTTTTATTTACCGTTTTGAGGAAAGATAAAGACTATCTTTAATCTCGCTTATCCGATTCTATTCCACCATAGAACATCTCTCCATTTGTACTATGGGGAGCGTAGGGACTTTCGCCTTTTTTCAACTTTTTAAGTTTCTTATATGGACTTAATGGAGTCATAAATAAGGCAATGAGCATCAATAAAATTATACCAAGGTAAAACAATTTATTTTGAAGGTTATTACTTTTATCATCCAAGTTAATAGGTTTAAAGTTATTGGAGGTAAGTACTGTATTGGCAACTAAAGTACTTAGGTATACAAGTGCTTTATCATCAGATGACTTTAGGAGAGCATTTATATTTGAATCTCCTTTTATCTTATTTATAACTTCTGAGGTGAACATAGTTTCAGAGTTTTTTCCTGTTTTTATATCTATACTTCCACTTGGAAGAGAGTAAATTAACATTACACTGTTAATGTTTTTTAGTTCTTCTAAATCAGAAGTCAAGTCCATATTTGCGTTTTCATCAACGGTAACTATATATGGATTAATACCTGTTAAATTATGAACCTTATCAGAGATGTTTTCTATTTTGTTCCTATTATCTTCAGAGATAAAATTTCCATAATCTCTTAGCCATGTAGATTGAGTTTCATCGGCAATTATGGGATTAACTAATAAAAAAGATAGAACTATTACAAGTGATGTTGATAAAATAAATTTTTTCATATACAATACATACTCCTCTCTTTAAAAAACACAAAAGATAAACTTAATATGTAGGGTGTAGTTCATAGCTTTATCAAAAACCTTGGTTAAAAACATATGATTATTCTGTTGCTTAATTAAGTATCTTTACCTATATAATAACGTATTATAAAAACATATTGATTACAGTATTATTAAATATATAGGCCAATTATATTATTTCATATAATTAACAACTTTAAAGTGCTATATTTTAAAAAGTAAAAAAGCTGATATTTAAGGGTTAGAATCCCTATAGTATCAGCTTCTCTATGAAAAATTATCGTCTATTTGCGTATTCGGCTGGTTTACCTTCTTCAAAGTTAGTTTCAAAGTCTTTAAGCATTTTTACAACTAAGGTTGATAAGCCTAATAGAGCAACTAAGTTTGGAAATACCATTAAAGCATTAAACATATCCGCCAGTTCCCATACAAGGTCAACTTTTAAGCTAGTTCCAGCTACTATTAGTATAGCTACTAGGATTCGGTAAGGAATTAATCCTTTTTCTTTGAATAAATATCTCACATTCGTTTCTCCAAAGAAGTACCATCCAATAATTGTTGTGAAGGCAAAGAAGAATAGACAGATTGCCACAAATTGGGATCCAAAGTTACCAAAACCAGCTATAAAGGCAGCTTGTGTAAGTTCTGCACCTGTTAAACCAGTTTCTAAAGCTCCTGTTGTGAGTATTACAAGAGCAGTCATAGTACAGATCACTCCTGTGTCTACTAAAACTCCCATTGTTGCAACAAGACCTTGCTGAACTGGGTGTTTTACGCTTGCAAGAGCATGTGCATGTGGGGTAGAACCCATACCTGCTTCATTTGAGAATAATCCACGAGCAATACCTCTTTGCATAGCTTCTTTAACTGCAGCTCCTGCGAATCCTCCCATAGCAGCAGCAGGACTAAATGCGCTAGAAAATATTAGTTGGAAAGCAGGAAGTACATTAGATCCATTCTTTATTATAATGAATAAACTTCCAAGAATATAGAATAATGCCATAAAAGGAACTACTTTTTCAGCTATTGATGTTATTCTTTTTACTCCACCTACTACTATAAGTAAAACTAATATAGCCACAAATATTCCTGTTGCTAGTTTAGGAATACCAAAGGCTGTGTTTGCTGCTGCTGCAATAGAGTTTGCTTGCACAACATTACCCATAAGTCCTAGAGCAAGGATGATTGCTATAGCAAAGAAACCAGCTAAAAACTTAGCGATTTTTTTATTTTTTATACCTTGACTTATGTAATAAGCAGGGCCTCCTATTTTTTGTCCATTTTCAGTAATAGTAAATCTTTGAGATACTACTGCCTCAGCAAATATTGTTGCCATTCCAAAGAAACCTGATAACCACATCCAAAATATTGCTCCAGGACCTCCGGCAGCTATTGCAGTTGCCACTCCAGCAAGGTTTCCTGTTCCAACTTGTGCAGCTATTGCAGTTGCAAGTGATGCAAAAGAAGATACTCCATCCTCATTTTTTGAATCTTTATTGAATAGTCCACCGAAAGCTTCCATAAAGGCAACTTTAAATTTCCTTAGTTGTACTCCTCTTAACCTAATAGTAAGCAAGATACCTGTACCTAGAAGAAGTGCCAACATTGGTGGGCCCCATAAGTAAGTGTTAATTGATTTTACAATGTTTAATGCATCCATTTCAATTCCTCCTAAATTTGTATTTAAAATAACAAAAAATATTAAATTTTATAATATCAAAAATAGAATTTTGTTATTTTCTTTAGTATAAACGTTTTCTAAAAAATTAACAACACCTTGAAAAATAGTCGTAATTTTCAGATATATTAGTTTAAAGAAATTTTTATAAGAGTAAATAGAGAGATGTTAAAGTACGAAAAAGGATGGATTAGAATGTTAATTTATTAATTATAAATTATGCTTTAACAATAAATATATAATGATTTGTAGAATTTTTATTTATATAAACTTATAACTTATATATTTTATGTTTAAAATTTAAGGCATAGGTGATAAAATATATGTATTGATTTAGATGGAGGTATGGTTATGTACTTTGGAGTAGATTATTATCCTGAGCAATGGGATATAAACATGATAGATGAAGATATGGCAAATATTGTTGAACTTAACGCCGATGTTATTAGGATTGGAGAGTTTGCTTGGACTTTAATGGAGAAAGAAGAAGGGGTTTTCAATTTTGATTTTTTTGATATAATAATTTCTAAAGCGAAGAGTTATGGTTTAAAGGTAATTTTTGGAACTCCAACAGCTACTATGCCATCATGGGTGGCTAGCAAGTATCCTGATACTTTATCTGAATTTTCTAATGGGAAAAAGCGAGTTTTTGGAGGGCGAAGGCAGTATTGTTTTAATAGTAAGGAATATCATAGGTTAACTAAAAACATAGTTTCTTCTTTAGCAGAACATTATAAGGATGAAAAGACGATTATCGCATGGCAGATTGACAATGAATTTGGGCATGAGGGTAGTGACAAATGCTATTGTAATTGTTGTAAGGTGGCTTTTATTGATTTTTTAAGAAAAGTTTTTAATAATGATATAGAAGAGCTAAATAAAGTTATGGGAACGGTTTTTTGGAATCAAACTTACGGGAGTTTTGATGAAGTTCCAATACCACTACCTACTATTACTACCCATAACCCTTCTTTAAGGATGTATTGGGAAAGATTTAGGAGTGAGAGCATCAAAAATTATTGTAAGATTCAATATGAGCTTTTAAAATCGATTTTAGGGAATGAATCCATTATTATTCATGATTTTTCAGGAGGATATTTCGATAAAAGTGTAGATTTTAGCAGAGTTGCTGAGCATATTGACAAAGTTGCTTATAATAATTACCCTGTATGGGGAGGGCAAGAGAGCCCTATTCCTAATTACGAGATTGCCTGTGGTCTGGATTTTATGAGAGGGTTAAAGAAAACTAATTTTTGGATTACGGAAGCGATTATGGGGGCACAAGGTCATGATGATATAGGATATTTGCCAAGACCTAATCAGGCGATTATGTGGTCGAATCAAGCTGTTGCACGGGGGTGTGAAACTCTTATTTATTTTAGGTATAGAGGATTTGTTAAAGGGGCAGAGCAGTTTTGCTATGGAATAATAGATCAAGATAATATGAAAAGAAGAAAGTTTTATGAAGTGAAAAAATTTTTTGGAGAGATAAAAGCTCATGAGAAGTTAATTAAAAGTCCTGTAGAATCAAAGGTTGCGATTATTTATGACTATGACTCTATGGCAGCGTTTAGAATTCAAAGACAAAGTGCCTCTTTTGATTATAAGGAGCAGGTATATAAGATGTATAAACCTTTTTTCTTAAATGGGGTGAATGTTGATGTTATTCCTTCAAGTTCAGATTTCAGCAATTATGAAATGGTTTTAATACCTTCTATGATAGTTTTCGATGAAGGTTTTCAGAGTAAGTTAAAAGCTTTTGTAAAGAAGGGTAAGGTTGCTGTTATAGGGTTTAGAAGTGCGGTTAAAGATAAATATAATAATCTTAAGCTTGGACAGTTTAATCCAACTTATTATACGGATTTAATTGGTGGAAGGGTTGAGGAGATTGAGTCTTTAGGGAAATCGTTAGAAGTTGATGTGGTTGGAAAAGGAAAATTTGCTGATATTAACTGTAAAGCTAAGGTGTTTAGAGATATGATAAAGTGTGATACGGCTAATGTGTTGTTTACTTATGAAGATAAGTACTATAAGGATTTTGCGGCAGTTACGGTAAATGAGTATGGTAATGGGTTTGCCTATTATATTGGAACTTCATTGGAAGATAATGTTATGGAAGCTATTCTTAGAGAAGGGGCTTTAAAGGTTAATATTAATTTTAAAAAACTTCCTGAAGGTTTGGAGATGGTGGAAAGAAAAGGGGCTACTTATTATATTAATCATAGTGAAGAGACTATAGGTTATGGTAATATTTCTTTGGAAGGATTTGAGTCAAAAATAATTTATAATAAGGAGGAGTAGATGGAAATATATAAGAACATATCGGCTTTAGTGAATTATTCTATAAAAAATAATTTATTAGAATCAGGAGATAGAGTTTATGTTATTAATAGGCTTTTAGATTTATTGGGCTTGGAAGAGTATAAGGAATATAATGTAGAAATTAATGCTAAATATACCTCTGAGCTTTTAGAACCTATAATAGAGTATGCATTGGCTGAAGGGATTATTAAGGTGAATACTACTACTTACAGAGATATTTTTGATGCAAAAATTATGGATATTTTGATGGATAGGCCTACTTCTGTAATATCAAAATTTCAAAGAAATTTTGATATATCTCCAAGATTAGCAACAGATGAATACTATAGAATGTCTGTGAATAGTAATTATATAAGAAAGGATAGGACTGACAAAAATATTATTTACAAAGTAGATACAGAGTACGGAAATATGGATATCACTATAAATATTTCTAAACCTGAAAAAGATCCAAAGGATATAGCGTTTTCAAGAAATAAAAAATCAAATTATCCATCTTGTTTATTATGTGTAGAAAATGAAGGTTATAGTGGTACAGTATCGCATCCGGCACGAGGAAATCATAGGATTATTCCTATTGAGTTAGATGGGAGAGAATGGTTTTTCCAATATTCGCCATATGTTTATTATAATGAACATTGTATAATTTTTGATAAGAACCATGTTTCGATGGTTATTAGTGGGGAAACTTTTAATTTGATGATGGATTTTGTGTCTAAGTTTAAACATTATTTTGTTGGTTCTAATAGTGATTTGCCAATAGTTGGAGGTTCTATTTTAAATCATAACCATTTTCAAGGTGGAAGTTACAACTTTCCTATGGCAGAGGCTTTATCTGAAAAAAAATATGAGAAGTGGGAAGTTTTGGGAGTTAAGGTTGAACGTATAAAATGGCCAATGTCAGTAATTAGGATAACTGGAAAGGACTATAAAAGTGTTGCGGTTTGCAGTACTAAAATATTTGAGGCTTGGAAATGTTATAATGATGAGAGTGTAGGAATAATAAGTTGTACAGGTGGTGTAAGGCATAATACTATAACACCAATAGCAAGGTATAGAAATGGATTTTATGAGTGTGATGTTGTTTTGAGAAATAATAGAACAGATGATGAACATCCAACGGGTATCTTTCATTTAAGGGAAGAACTTCATCATATTAAGAAAGAGAATATTGGGTTAATAGAGGTAATGGGGCTTGCAGTGCTTCCAGGGAGGTTGGTTGGCGAGTTAGAATTTTGTAAAGACTATATATTAACTGGAAATAAGGATAATATTAATAATTTTAAGATTCATCTTCCTTGGGTAGAGAATATGAAAAATAAGTACCAGTTTACAAAAGAAAATATAGATGAAATTTTCAAGTTGGAAATAGGACGAAAATTTGCAGAAGGATTAGAGGACTGTGGTGTTTTTAAAAGAGATAATAGTGGGATGAAAGCTTTTGATAGATTTGTTGAAAGTTTGTAGGTGAGCATAATATGAATAATATAGAAATGATAATTAAAAATATTGAAAACAATAGATTAGATGAGGATTTTAGAAAGCTTTATTTAACGGAAGAGGGTATTAAAAAGTCAAAAGAGAGATATATTGAATTGTTAAATAATTTTAAAAAATTTTTTGGAGATATGGAAGTAGAGATATATTCAGCACCAGGAAGAACAGAGATAATTGGCAATCATACTGACCATCAACAAGGTAAAGTTTTGGCTTGTAGCATAGATTTAGATGCAGTGGCCATAGTTAGCAAAAGAGATGATTCTATAATTAGAATTGTTTCAGAAGGTTTTAGCATTAAGGATGTAGATATAGAAAATTTAGTCATTGATAGTTCGAATTTTGGAACAGCAGAGGCTATTATTAAAGGTGTTGTAGCTGGGTTTAAGAAAGAGGGATATAAATTTGGGGGATTTTCTGCCTATATGAATTCTACTGTTTTAGGGGGATCAGGATTATCATCATCAGCAGCTTTTGAGGTTTTAATAGGAACTATACTTTCAGGGTTATATAATAACATGGATATAAATCCGATAAAAATAGCACAGATAGGACAGTATGCAGAAAACAAATATTTTGGAAAACCTTGTGGACTTATGGACCAATTAGCATCATCTGTAGGAGGATTTGTGTATATTGATTTTAAAGACAAAGATAATCCAGAGGTAGTTAAGCTTGATTTTGATTTTGAAAAGATGAAACATAGCCTATGTATTGTTGATACAGGTGGTAGTCATGTGGATTTAACCGATGATTATGGAGATGTACCTCTGGAACTAAAGGTAGTTTCAGGGTTTTGGGGTAAGGATTTTTTGAGAGATTGCAGTGAATTAGAGTTTTATGAAAATATTAGAGAATTAAGAAAGATAGCAGGGGACAGAGGTGTTTTGCGGGCTATTCACATTTTTGAGGAAAATAAAAGGGTGGATAAGCTAGTTGAGGCTATAAACAATTCAGATTTTATGGGTTTTAAAGATTTAATAATAAAATCAGGGAAAAGTTCATTTATGTATTTACAGAATGTATATACTGTTAAAAACTTGAGAGAGCAAGGACTTTCGTTGGCGTTAGCTTTAACTGAAAGGTTTTTAGATGATAAAGGAGCTTGGAGGGTTCATGGTGGAGGATTTGCAGGAACTATTCTGGCATTTGTACAAAATGAAACTTTAATGGACTATAAAAAATATATTGAAGAGGTTTTTGGAGAGGGAAGTTGCTACTGTTTAGGAATAAGGTCAGTTGGTGGAATAAAATTTATATAGCAAAAGATAAACTAAAAAGCATGCTTAAGTAGCATGCTTTTTTAGTTAGAGTTAGAGTAAAGCAAAAATTGTACAAAATAATCTAAAGAAAATTATTTTTGAGAAAGCATCATTAAGATAGTTGTTTTTTTCACTAGTTTTAATTTTAAATGTTTTGGTTAATGTTAATAATATTTTAACGAACAATTTTATTCTGAATTGTTAGAAAATTCAAAAAAATACTTGAAAAGCGTTTGATATGGGTATATAATTATGGAAAATTGGAAGTTGTACTATTGAATATACGATTTTGAAATTATTTAAACTTTCAATTTTATAATTTAAAAAAATGAGAGGAGAAATTTAAAATGGAAGACAAGAAAAGGGGTCAGTGGCAAAGTAGTTTTGGTTTTCTCATGGCAGCAGTAGGTTCAGCTGTAGGTCTTGGTAATTTGTGGGGCTTTCCGTACAAAATGGGGAAAAGTGGTGGCTTTGCATTTTTATTATTGTATCTAATTTTTGTATTGACGGTGGGCTTTGTTGTAATGGTAGGAGAACTTGCTATAGGTCGTTTTTCTCAACTAGATGCAGTTGGCTCTTACAAAAAAATTAATAAAAGATTTGGTTTTATTGGAGGATTTGGTATTTTAGCAGCATTTTTGATTCTGTCGTTCTACAGCGTTTTAGGAGGATGGGTTCTTAAGTATGCAGCAACTTATGTTATGGAATTATTTGGTTCTGGATTTGGAGATATGAGTGGAGAAGCTTTCTTTGTTGGATTTATTACAAATCCTATAGAACCTTTGATATGGTTATTTTTGTTTATAGGAACAACGGCGGTTGTAGTTGCTATGGGAGTAGAAAAGGGTATAGAAAAATACTCTAAAATTATGATGCCGGCATTATTTATAATGCTCCTTATAATTACACTTAGATCACTGACACTTCCAGGTGCAATGAAAGGTGTTGCATTTATGTTTAAACCGGATTTTTCGGTATTTACTTCTTGGGAGTCTTTTTCAAAAGTTGGGGCAACGGCACTTGCGCAAATGTTTTTTTCATTATCACTTGGTATGGGAGCTATGCTAACTTATGGTTCATACTTGGGAAAAGAAGAGAATTTGCAGAAATCAGCACTTATAATACCTACATTAGATACTTTGGTTGCAGTGTTTGCAGGATTAGCAATTATGCCAGCGGTATTTGCTTTTGGACTAGATCCAGGACAAGGACCAGGACTTATGTTTGTTACACTTAAAGAGGTATTTACAGCAATGCCTTTTGGTAACTTCTTCGGTCTATTATTTTTCGTTTTAGTATTTTTTGCGGCACTTACTTCTTCAATATCTCTACTTGAGGTAGCTACAGCTTATTTTGTTGATAATTTCAAAATTAGCAGAAAGAAAACGGCTGTTATCGCGTCTTTAGCAGCATTTATTCTCGGGATACCATCATCACTTGGACAAGGCGTATGGTCACATATAAAATTGATTTTAGGTATGGATATTCTTGATTCTGTAGACTTTATATCTGAATACACGTTAATGCCATTAGGCGCTTTATGTATGTGTATATTTATTGGTTGGATATGGGGAGCTGATAAAGTAGTTAAAGAAGTGGAATTAGGAGGAAGACATAAATTTAATTTAGGTGGATATTTTTCATTCATGGTTAAATATGTTACTCCTATTTTAGTTGCGATATTGTTATATTCAAGTTGTATTCATCCAATAATAAGTTTTATATCTGGAAAATAGTATAAGTTATTAGATAAATTTATATTGCTAGTCTTAGGACTAGCTTTTTTTTATAAAAAAATTTTAAAATCACTTACTTTAAGGCATTAAATTATAGTTTTTTTTTATTTTTATGGTAAAATATATTAAAGGTGGAGTGGATAATGAGAGAAATTAGCTGTAATGAATTAAAAAAAATAAGAATAGGAAATGCTCAAAACTTTATTGGAGGCAGCGGATGTACAGTCATTATTTGCGAAGATGGAGCCGTTGCTGGAGTTGATGTGAGAGGAAGTGCTCCTGCAACTAGAGAAACAGATGCATTAGACCCTAAAAATGTTATAGATAGTGTACACGGTATAGTCTTAAGTGGAGGATCTGCATATGGGTTAGAGGCTTGTTGTGGAGTTATGAAATATCTAGAAGAAAGAGGCAAGGGCTTTGATGTAGGAGTAGGAGTAGTACCGATTGTCTGTGGAGCATCTATATTTGATTTGAATATTGGAGAAAAAAATTGCAGACCAAATATAAGTATGGGTTATGATGCTTGCCTGATGTCAGAAAAAGGAAATTATAAGGATGGATGTTATGGGGCGGGTACTGGGGCTACCGTAGGTAAGGTTGCAGGTTCAGCCTGTATGATGAAGTCAGGAATAGGTTCATACTTTATAGAGATAGGGAAACTTAAAATAGGTGCTATAATTGTAGTTAATGCTTTTGGGGATGTTTATGATAAAGACGGAAAATTTATTGCAGGATTTTGTGAAAATGGTGAACGAGGAATTTCAACTCAAGATGTACTGTTAAACAATATAGAGAAAAAAAGAGATTTTTTTAGAGGGAATACGACTATTGGGTGTATAATCACTAATGCAAAATTAACAAAGGCACAATGTTGCAAACTGTCTGGGATGGGTCATGATGGATTTGCAAGGGTAATTAAACCCGTACACACTTCAATGGATGGAGATTGTATATTTACTATGGCAACTGAAGAAGTTGAAGTAAATAATATAGCGTTAGAAAGTATTGCAGCAGATGTTGTTGAAGAGGCTGTCATAAGAGCAGTTAAATCGGCTACTTCTATGTTTGGTATTAATGGATACAGTGGTGGTGTGTAGAGGGAGTTTAATGTATGTCAAAAGTTTTTGTTGAGAAGTGTAGTAATTATGATGAAAATTTAGTTAGAGAAAATATATATAAAATTTTGCAGGAAAGTCCACTTTCTAATAATATTAGTGGTAAGTCAATATTTCTTAAGGTGAATTTATTAAGGAAGCAGACACCTGATAAAAAT
>JBOFZL010000065.1:0-12231 GCA_051655155.1 Filifactoraceae bacterium | reverse complement strand
TATTATGACCTCTACTCTCATTCCATTCCAACCACTTCCACCCTCAGCTCGCTGCAGGTTGTAATAACATTTATTTTTCTTTAAAACTTCTTCAAACTTACTAACTTCTTTAAATGAATTTTCTGTAAATTCAAAAACTGCCAAATCATCAGAAACACTCAATTTTTCGTAATTATAATTAGATGCTATTTCTAATAATATAATTAGTTTTTGTATATCTATTTGATAATCCTCTTCTGAAAATTTTTCTTTTTCTAAACCACTTTCCTCAATATTATCCTTAAGATCATAATACGAACTCTTAACGCTCTCTTTTTCAAAATACACTAAAAAGGTTAAGTAAAAATTTAACAATAATAATAATAAAGGTATTAATCTTATCATAATTTCATATATTCTAATTTTCTTTATTTTTCTCAATAAATTCATGACTTTCACCTTCTAACCATATTATAGATTTTTTAAAAAAATTATTATTTTTTAGATCATAAGAGTAGTATCCTTCTTTCAAATATGATTGTTGTGAACAAACACACCCATCCTCAACATCTAAACGATATATATACTCTCCAATATTAAATAATACTTTCCCATTACTAAACTCTTTTTCATCAATGAGTTCCATAGCGAAATACAGTGGGCTTACCCAATCTAAGTTAATTGATTTTAATAAACTTATCAACTTTCTCAATTGACTCTTTTCAATATATATGCAATGTATACCCTTTTTGAAAATTTTGGGTATCAGATAATACTCTCTAGGATTTTTCTTCAAATTTTCCTTTAGATATTTTTGGGCCATTCTTAAAACACCAAACATACCTTTATAATTTTTAGGCAGAATCATCTCGTTAATCTCATCGATTTCAATAATATATCTTTTTACATTGTTAAAATAATCTTTTCCTTTTTCAATTTTTTCTACTGATTCTAGATAACTATAAATTTCCATCAACTCACCTCCGATACAAAATTACTAACATTAGTTATTGACATTACAAAAACAGCTAATAATGCAACCACTATTCCCAATATTAAAATTGTTACTGGTTGTAATACCGCCTTTAGCTTTTTAATATATTCATTTATATATCTATCATACAAAATCCATATATTTTCAAATGCATTTGCCATATTATCAGTTTCAACCCCTCTGCTAACATACGATACCACTAAATCATCAAATAAATTTGTAGTCTTAAATGCAACTGTAAGATTTACCCCAGAAAAAATAGCTCTTTCTACCTTGGTTAATTCCGTATTATAAAACATATTCCTTTCCATGCTTTTTACTATTCCAATAGCACTATAAATATCCACTCCAGAATTCAACAAAATATGAATTTTCCATGCAAAATTTTTAATGTACACTTTATTATTAATAGATGAAAATAGGCTTTTACAAGCAATAAATTTTTGAAAATTCTCTTTAAATCTTTCATTTGAAAATAATGTTAATATTAAAATTGATATCACACTTATAAATACAAATATACTATACATATTATTATTAATAAAACTGTTAATACCCAAAACAAATTTAATATCTGATGGAAGAACATCTCCCTCTGAAAAAAATGATTCAGCTAGTTGAGGAATAATATATGTTATTATTCCTCCTATTAAAAATAAAACTGAAATTAATACGGTCACAGGATAAGCGAAAATTTTAAAAACTTCAGATTTTATCTCTATTTTACTAACATAATATTTTTCTAAATGTTCAAAACATTGAGGTAGGTTTCCTGCCAACTCATAAACCTCAATAACTGATAAAACAAACTTGTCATAAACACCTATACTTTCCAACGCCTTATGCATATTTTTCCCTTCGTTTATATATGTGGCTAGTTTATTAAAATTTATCCCCTTACTTTTTCCTAAGTTAGATTTCATAAGTTCCAGTGATTCTTCAAGAGAAATTCCACTTCTCCCAAGAATTTTAAGAAAAGAAAACATCTCCCTTAACTCATTATCGCTTATTCTTTTTTTATATATTGTTTTATTCATATAGCAAGCTCACACCTTCTTCATATGTAATACTTCCACTTTCCATAAGATATCTAACCTGGTCTGCAATCGATAAATATGGTATGTTAACGTTACTAATATCCATTTCTAAAATATGCCTTTTTACTATGTTATCTACTTTTATAACTTCAAGTAATGGCTTTCTTTTGTAAATTCCAGTATAATTACACTTATCGCAACCTATTCTTATATAATATTTCTCATTCCAAGGATCTCTTTCCTTACAATGCTTGCAAAGAATTCTAACCAACCTTTGATTTATAATCAAACTTAAAGAAGATGCTATTGAGTATTGATTTATACCGAGATCTCTTAACCTATCTATAGCACTTAATGCAGACTTTGTATGCAGAGTAGATAAAACTAAATGTCCAGTTATAGCTGCACTTGTGGCCATTTCAGCACTCTTTTTATCTCTCAATTCACCTATATAAATAATATCAGGATCTATACGCAATAAAGATTTTAATCCATCATTAAATCCAAATCCTTGCTCTTCATTTATTTGAATTTGAGTTATATTAGGAACAGTATACTCTATTGGATCCTCAAGTGAAACAATATGCTTCTCTCCATTATCAAGCTCAGACATTATACATCTTAAAGTTGTTGATTTTCCACTTCCTGTCGGTCCACAAACTAATATAAATCCGCTAAGTAAATTTAAACTACTTTTAATATTTTCATACGCTTCCTTTTCAATTTCTAGTTCAAATAATTTTCTTGGAACATTTTTTGAATTTAATAATCTTATATGTACCTTTTCCCTCTCTAAGGTTCTTACTACCGTAATCCTAAGATCGATAGTATAATCTTTATAATTATAAAACATCCGTCCTTCTTTTCTACCAAAAACACGGGATATATCTAACTTACTATGTAATTTTATTATTCTTACTAAAGATTCTCCTACCTCTTCTTTTAAAAGACAAAAGCTTTTTAAACTTCCCGCAATTCTAAACTTAATGATAAGATACCTATCCATAAACTCTATATGAATATCACTAGCATTTAACTCTAATCCTTTACTTAAAATAAATGTCCATAGTTCATCAATCTTATCCTCTCCTGATAACTTACTAATTTTACTTTGGGTTTCATCATCTCTCAGCATTATAGAATAATAAGTATTAATCGCTTTCTCTATATCACCTTTAGGATATTCATACAATTGAAAATATAATGAATCCTTGGATAAAAAATTCTCTAACTCCAAACGTACATTTTGTGGCATGTTTATAGGAATAGCGATATGCAGCTTATCGTCTGAATATGAAAAAGCTATGGAACAAAAAGTCCTAGCAGCAACTTCATCCATAGCTTGTACAATCATTGCATCTTTGACCTCTAAATATTTATTCATTTTTATCACCTTCAAGATTTGGATTTTTCAATTATTTTTTTATATATCAAACCTTCTAAGTTATCAAACTCACTTATAGTTATATTATCAACTGCCAGTCTTGTAACAATCTCATCTAAAATAACAATACCTGATGTAATAATATCTGCTCTTTGTGGCTGTAACCCTGCTAAATTTATCCTTTCATCTTGATTCATTCTTAAAATCATGTCTAAGATAATTTTAATCTTTGCTTTACTTATCTTTGAATTATGCACCCTATTGGTATCATATGCTTGAAGTTCTTGTGATATAGCTGAAACTGTAGTAGCAGTTCCTCCTATACCTATAACACCACTTATTTCAAATGTTTTAATAATATTAATCTCAGGCTTCAACAAAGCTCCTATATATTCTCGCATCTTGTCGATTTCATTGTCTAAAGGTGGATCATTCTTTATAAATTTTTCAGTCATTCTTAATGCACCCACATTAATACTTTTAGAATACACTATTCCTTTAGCTTCTGAACCTACTACAAATTCAGTAGATCCTCCTCCAATATCAACTATAAGCACATATCCTTCTATGCTTATCCCTGCTACTACTCCCATAAATCCTAAATTTGCCTCTTCAACCCCTTTAATAATTTCCACATCAACCCCTGCCTCAACTTTTGCACGTTCAAGAAAAACTTCTTTATTTATAGAGTCTCTCAAAGCCGATGTCCCCATTGCATAAATTTCAGTAGCAGAAGCATCTCTCGCTTGCTTTGCAAAAACTTTTAAACTTTCTATGTTTCTATTCATAGCCTCATCTGTAAGTTTTCCTGTAGAATCTACAGAAGATCCCATACGAGTAATATTTACATACTTTTCCCTGTCATAAAATGATTTTTCAAAATTTGTTATTAAAAGCCTCATGGAATTAGTTCCTATATCTATCGAAGCAAACTTCATATTATCACCCCTTATTCTGATATATCAATATATACAACCTCATTACTTTTAACCATTTTCAATTTTTCACGTGCCTGCTTTTCTATAAATTCCAAATTTTCCGATTTTTCCTGCTGAGCTTTTATAGCTTTAATATCTTCTTCCACATATTGTATTTCTTTTATTATATTGTTTCTCTCATTAATTACCTTTTTATAGTCAACTAAATTATTTGCAAACATTATACCAAAAAAAAGAAAAGTTCCTGCAATTAGACTAACAATCCCCACAATTTTCCAATTAACTGAAATATCAGCCTCAAAATTATTTTCTTCAATTAAATCTTTAACCTTTGTCTTATAATCATCATATTTAAAATTCATATAACCCCTTTCTATGAAATAACTTCATACATTCGTGCAGCATCCTCTTTCTTTGCTGTTTCTAAAAGTTCTAACACTCTAACGCTTGTAGTTTTTTCACCAAAAGTAATTTCCAAGACATCTCTAACTTTTAGTTTTGTAGATGCTTTAGCTTCCCTTCCATTAACTTTTACAACCCCTGCATCAGAAGCATCCTTAGCAACTGTTCTTCTCTTAATTATTCTACTTACTTTTAAAAATTTATCTAACCTCATAATTCCTCCAAATTCAATATACAAACACTATCTCTATGATTAAAGTACTTTAATTAACTCTCTTACAATAATTAAAACTGAAATAACCCAAATTATTGTTGAACCATACTCCACGATTTTGCTATTGACAAAAGAATCAGATAAAAAGTTTTTACACGATTTACTTGTTCTATTACTGGTAATATCTATATTGGTTCTATTATTTCTAAATTTTGATAATAATAAAGATAAAATTATAGGTAAACTAACCAAAACTAATTCTAGTTTTTTACTTAATCCTGAAACCTTTATATTAATAATTATAACAAAAAATATCAAAACAGATGTTACTTCATTTCTTGTTTTAAAAATCATATCTCCTCCTAAAAAATATTACCATAAAAGAAAATCCCTAATATTCCCCCTAAGAGAATTGTATAAATAGGTCCTACTTTACAAAAGTAATTAAGTATTAATGTTCCTAGAAAAAATAATATGCTTGTTTCATCAATAAAATTGTCCTTATTAACCATCATGATTCCTGCAGAAAAAATAAGTCCAATAACAGTTAGCCTGAGACCCTTTATACCATTATCTAAAATTTTATTACCAGATAACCTTTCAAAAAAATAACTTAGAGCAAATCCTATTAACAAGGAAGGCAATATAACTCCAAAAGTTGACACAATGGCCCCCAAAATAGAGTTAGTTACTGTATATCCTATATAAGTGGCTACATTAACAGCAATAGGGCCTGGCGTTATTTGAGATATTCCTATTATATCGGTAAATTCAGTTAGAGTCATGTAAGCATTCTTATTTACAATTTCCCCACGCATCATAGGTATCATAGCATATCCACCGCCAAAACTTGTAATTCCAATTTTAAAAAATGTTAAAAATAACTCTAACAACATTATCTTTGTCCCCTCCCATTCCAAAAATAAATATTGCCAAACACGAATGATGCAAATAATATCCATAAAGGAGATACTCCTAAAAATAAAATCATTGAAGACACAATTGCAGGAACATAAAAGTTTTTTATACTTATCTTAGCAGTTTTTGCAAGTGAAAAAGTTCCTAAAAAAACCAATGCAACAACAACAGGTTTTATTCCTTTAAAAGCTGCTATAACATATTCATTATCCCTTATTTCTCTATAACCTATTGCCACACCAATCATCATTACTAGAGATGGAAAAACTGCTCCAACTGAAGCTAAAAGGCCCCCAAGTAATCCTCTTAACTTATATCCAACAACAAAAGCAACGTTTACAGCTATTGGACCTGGCATTGACTGTGTAATTGCTATTATATCTAGGAATTCTTCATCTGTTATCCAATTATTCTTATTTACTATCTGTCTTTTTATCTCGGGAATCATAGCATAACCCCCTCCAATAGTAAACATTCCTATTTTAGTAAATATCCAAACAACTTGTAAGAGAAGTCTCATCTTTTCTCCTTATAATCAAGATCCATCCTAAAAAGAATGGATCCTTTTTTAAAATACTATATTTTAAATACTTGCTCCCCTTCAATAAAAACTGTCTCAACTTCACTTTGCAACTCAAAAGGATGACCATCCCATACTACTAAATCTGCATCTTTTCCTACTAAAATAGAGCCTTTATCTTCATTGATTTCTAATGCCATGGCTGGATTAATTGTAATAGCTCTTAATGCCTCTAACTCACTTAAACCAGCCTTCATAGCTAAAGCAGCACATACATTTAACATTTGTTGTGGAATTACAGGATGATCTGTTATTATAGAAACCTTTACCCCAGCATCAGAAAGAACTTTTGGTGTTGTCCAACTTAACTTATTAAGCTCAACTTTTGACTTAGAACTTAAAGTTGGTCCAACCTGCGCACATGCTCCTGATTCTTTAATAAAATCAGCTATAAGATGTCCTTCAGTACAATGTTCTAAAGTAATATCAACATCAAACTCCTTTGCAATTCTAAGAGCCGTACAAATATCATCTGCTCGGTGCGCGTGAGCTTTTAGTGGTATTTCTTTTTCAATTACCGGTAACATTGCCTCAAGCATAAAATTCTCTTCAAAAGGACCTTTCCCCTCATCAAGATGATACTCTTTTTTCTCCCTGTAAACTATAGTATCATACAAAGTTTTCCTGAGAAGATCTGCTGTCGCCATTCTTGTTTGTGGAGCTTTATTAGATTTCCCATATACACCCTTTGGGTTTTCTCCAAAAGCACATTTCATTGCAGATGGGGCCTTTATTATCATTTTATCAATAATATTTCCATGCAATTTCATCGTTACAAATTGTCCACCAATTACATTTGCACTTCCTGGCCCTGTTGAAGCTACTGTAACTCCTCCGCGAATAGCTTCATCAAAAGCTATATCCATAGGGTTTACTGCATCTATTGCTCTTAAAGTAGGTGTAATCGGATCAGTACACTCATTCCCATCGTCCCCTTCCCAATTCAAACCCTCTTCCCACATACCAATATGTGAATGTGCATCTATAAAACCTGGTAAGACAAACTTTTCATTACAATCGATATAGCTATCCCCCTCAAGGTTATTTCCTATCTCTGCGATTTTCGTTCCCTCAACCTTAATATCACAATGTTTAAAACCACCTTCACTTTCGATAAAAACGCGTCCATTTCTAAATACCAAGCTCATACTTGCCTCCTTTAATTATACGATTTATCCACCGTAATAATGCAATTATAATTTTCATTCCATTTTTTTATGTTTTTTTTAATTAAGTCTATTATACACTTTTCTTCTTCTTTAGAAAAGCCATGAATAATAACTAAATCAAAAATTAAATTCGTATAAGAATACCCTCTCACTACTCTAAAATCATGAAAAGTAAGTTCCTTATTAATATCTTCTAAAATAAATTTTAGCTTTTCTCTCGCTTCAATAACATAGTCATCAGTTGTATTGATTGGATCCATATGAATAACCAACTCTATCTCAAGAGCCTCCGAAATTTCCCTTTCTGCCTTATCAATAATATCATGAGCTTCAATAATACCTATTTTATCTGAAACCTCTGCATGAACTGTTGCTATACATCTTCCTGGTCCATAGCTATGAATAATTAAATCATGAGTTCCTAAGATACCATCATAAAGTAAAAGCATTGCATGTATCTTATTGACTAAAATAGGATCAGGGGCTTCCCCTAAAAGTGGGCTAATAGTTTCCCTAACAATTTTATAACCATTAAATAAAATAAAAACAGAAATTGCAATACCTAAATAGCCATCAATATGGATACCATTAAGACCTCCAAGTATATAGGCTATGCCTACAACAAAAGTTGAAGCAACATCACTTAAACTATCTAATGCCATAGCCCTCATAGTGTTGGAATCTATCTTTTTTCCAATATTTGTGTTAAATAACGCTAACCAAAGTTTAGTCACAATCGAAACAACTAAAACAACTATCCCAATAACACTAAATTCTATTTTCTCTGGATTTAAAACTCGCCTAGTTGATGTTCCTAAAAAATTAAATCCTACATATAATACCATAGCCGCTATTACCAATGTCGCTATATACTCAAAACGTCCATGTCCAAATGGATGTTCCTTATCAGGAGGTTTGCTGGTTAACTTAAAACCTATTATAGTAGCAATAGAAGAAGCCACATCGGAAAGATTATTAAACGCATCCACCGTAATAGCTATACTATTTGACACATATCCAATAAAGCACTTGATACTAAAAAGAAAAATATTACATATAATACCTATACCACCTGAAAGATATCCATAACTTAATCTTCCAGCAGAAGATTTAGTATCGTCTGGATTTCTAACAAAAATTTTAATCAATAAATCTGTCATAACATAACCTTTCAAAATTATTCATGTAAAAAATCATATTTATCAACAACAGGTTCAGCACTTTCAATTATTCCACTCCCCATACAAACATCTCCATCGTAAATAACTGCGATCTGTCCCGGAGTAATGGCCTTTACGGGATAGTCAAACACAATCTTAATTTTATTACCTTCTTCCTTAAACACTGTAACTGGTATATCTGATTGTCTATATCGAAATTTTGCACAGCATTTTAATGGTAATGCAGGAGCTTCCCCTATAATCCACTTTACATTACTTCCTATCAAAGATCTTGTATATAGAGAAGGATGATCTTCACCTTGAACAGCATAAAGAATATTCTCCTTTAAATCCTTACCTGCAACAAACCATGGTTCACCATTACCAACTCCACCTATGCCTAATCCCTTTCTTTGACCAATAGTATAATGTGTCAGACCTGTGTGTTTACCAACTTTATTCCCTTCTAAATCCAATATATCCCCTGACTTTGGAATTAGATAATTATCTAAAAATTTATCAAAATCCCTTTCTCCAATAAAACATATTCCTGTAGAATCTTTTTTCTTTGCAGTAGCAAGATTATAGCTTTCTGCAATTTCCCTAACCCTTGATTTAGGTATATTTCCAATTGGAAATAAAGTCTTAGATAATGCTTTTTGATCTATGCGAGATAAAAAATATGTTTGATCCTTATTAGCATCAAAACCCTTCATTAATAAAAATTTCCCGTTTTCTTCTTTAACCTGTGCGTAATGTCCCATAGCAACATAGTCAGCCCCAATTTTTAAAGCATAATCCAGAAAAGCATTAAACTTAATTTCCTGATTGCACATAACATCTGGATTAGGAGTCCTTCCAGCTTTATATTCTTCTAAAAAATACTTAAAAACCTTCTCCCAATATTCCTTTTGAAAATTTACTGTGTAATAAGGTATATTAAGCGCAGAAGCTACCTTTGCAACATCTAAATAGTCAGCAGTAGCTGTACACAGCCCCTCATCGTCCTTTTCCTCCCAATTTTTCATAAAAACGCCTATAACGTCATACCCCTGTTCCTTCAACAAAACAGCTGCTACAGAAGAATCCACTCCTCCACTCATTCCAAGTACTACTTTTTTTCTCATACTATTAAACACCTTATTCTCTCATAAATTTTTCCATATCATCATTTAGATTACTTAGTAACTCAGGAATCGGCAGATTATAAGGGCACTTATTTATACATGCCATACATCCAATGCATTCTTTTGCCTGTTCTTTCGCCGCGATATAACGTTGCAACCCCCAATCTTTTAATCCATACTTTACTATATATCTATGATTTGTAAAATATACCGGAATATTTATCCCTTGAGGGCACGGCATACAATATCCACATCTTCTGCAAAAATTTTCACCTAATGATTCTCTCAACATTTGAATTTCATTTTGTTCACTTGCTGTAATTTCAACAAAATCATTTACAGATTTAACATTTTTTATAACTTCATCTTCTAAAGCCATCCCTGGAATTATTACATCTATGAGTCCTGAATCCATTATATATTTAATTGCTAAATCTGAATTATCAATAACACCTCCAGCCAATGGTTTCATTCCAATTGTACCTATGTTTTTTGATTTTGCCTTCTTTAAAACTTCAATGCCTTGAACTTCAACTATATTGAAAGGAAATTGAATAGTATCAAATAAGCCTGAATCAACAGCTTTTTCCAACTCAACAACTGAATGAGTAGTAAATCCTATATGTTTAATTTTTCCTTCTTCCTTAGCCTCTAACAAAGCCTTATAAGCCCCATTATCAGACATCACTAATTCATACTCGCCTTTTGAAATATTATGCATCTGATAAATATCAATGTAATTTAATTTTAAAGCTACCATAGCGTCTTCAATCTCTTTCTTCATAACCTCATATGACCTACCCATCGACTTAGTAGCAATAACAAACTTATTTTCAAAAAATTTGATTCCATTAGCTATATAACTCTCACTAACTCCATATCCCCTAGCAGTATCAATAAAGTTTATTCCATGTTCATAACAAAGCTTTATAATATTTTCAGCTTCACATTCACTAATCCTTTGAATAGGTATTCCACCTAACCCAATTTTTGAAATATTCAAGCCAGTTCGCCCTAAAACTCCATACTCCATCTAATCCTTCTCCCGTTCATTATAGTCTATCCAAGATGAAATCGGAAAAATAACCTCAACCTTGGCTCCACCATTTAAATTATTTGAAGCTAAAACTCTTCCATCATATGTCTTAGCTGTACTTTTAACTATAGCCAATCCTAAACCAGTATTCCCCTTATTTCCCTTATAAAATCTTTCAAAAGCTCTTTCTAAATCCTCTAATTCAAATCCTACACCATCATCGATAACACTTATCTTTAGTCCTGACAAATCAATTGTTAGTATAACTTCAACACAAGAATTTGCATATCTTAAAGCATTTGTAATCAAATTAGAAGTAATTTTGTATAAATGTTCATCTTTCATATAAACAAAAATATCTTTATCAATTAATCCTATTAACTGAATCTCTCTCTCTAACGCTACAGGCTTAAACCTATTTACAATTTCTAAGATAAATTCACTTAAATCTAACCTCTCAGGAATAATCAAATCCTGTAACTCCATGTTATCTAATTTACTTAAATATACAATACTATTAACAGTTTCTGTCAACCTTCGTGTTTCATCAATAATAATATCCATAGTTACATTTATATCCTCTGGTGGAATAATTTCATCTTTGATAGCTTCTGCATAACCATTAATTGACATAAGAGGTGTTTTTAATTCATGGGAAGTATTTTGAAAAAACTCCTTCTGTCTTTCATTATAACTAATAAGCTTTTCAGTCATCTTTTTAAACTCATTATTAAGATCGTTAATCTCATCATTAGAATCTACACTTATCCAACTACTCTCTGACTCAATAGAAAACATAGAAACATTATCTCTTAATTTTTTTATAGGCTCCGTTATATTTCTTTCAAAAAAGAGTGATAACACTAAGGCTACAAAAACTGATATTGTAAACCCCAAAATACCTGCATTATTAATTAACTTGTTAATTATATCTAGATTTTCCTTTTGAGCAAAAGCAATCAATGTTCCTAAAACTTCATCAGTTTTTTTATTCTTGATAGGTTGCTCTAAAACAAAAAACTTATTTTTACTTAATTTCGTAGGATCAATAAATCCTCCGTTATCAATATTAAGTGATGAAAATATGACCTCTCTAGATTCATTAAGCACAATTACGTTTGTAGTTGCCAACCTAGATGTATAATAAAACATTTTTCTATCAGTTAATATATCTTTAAGTACAATATCCTTATTCCAAGGAGCTTGCATCTTGTTATATATTATAATACTATCTTCAATCTCATTAACAATTTGTGTAGCATCAAATTGAAGATCCTTAATAATTTGCTTATT
>JBOFZL010000064.1:0-4980 GCA_051655155.1 Filifactoraceae bacterium | reverse complement strand
CCAGCAATTGGTTCGTCAAGCATATATAACTTTGCGTCTCTACTCATAACCAAAATAAGTTGTATTTTTTCTTTAGTTCCCTTTGATAGCGTCTTAAGTCTTTCATTCTTATCAATATTAAGATTTTCTAACATCTCATATGCTCTATCTGACTTAAAATTAGAATAAAAATCTTCAAAAAATTCCACAAGCTCAGATACTTTCATCCAATCATTAAGATAGTTCTTATCAGGTAAATAAGCTACCGCCTCTTTAGTATATACAGATGGTTCGTGCCCGTCAATAAGAATTTTTCCTGAAGATGGTGTAAGTAATCCATTTGCCAATTTTATAAAAGTTGTCTTACCACTGGCATTAGGTCCAAGAACACCTACAATTTTCCCGCTTTCCACTTTCACGCTAATATCTTTAAGTGCAGATTTTTTACCATAGCTTTTGCTAAGGTTTATACATTCTAAAACAGTTCCCATAATTTTTCTCCTAACTTTTTTCTTTCATATTATTTTCTAAAATTTTCAATTCATTACCAACCATTTCGATAACTTCTTCACTTTGATATCCCATTGCAATTAACTTATCCACCATATCTACGATAATTTGCACCGCTTTATCTTTCTTAATCTGGCAAATCATCAACTTATCTTCAGTAACCAACCTACCTGAATTTCTAACTGTTTCTATTAATTTGCGTCTTTCCAACTCCACCATAGCCTTTTGCATTGTATTAGGATTGACCCCTACCTCAAAAGCCAATTCTCTTACAGATGGAAATCTAGATCCTGAAGAATATTCCCCAGATATAATTCTTGATTCAACCAACTCTACAATTTGACTATATATAGGTGCATCATTATTGAACTTCATCATATTTTCTCCTTTCTAAAGTGTATTAATGTATTAAATACATAATACATTAATACACAGTTGTTGTCAATGTCTTTTTAACAAAATAATAATTTATTTAAAAAAATTTTTAACACATAAAAAATGACCCTCATTTATAAAAGAGAGTCATTTAAAAAAGTTTGATTTACGCTGACATTTAATCCCCACTTATTAGGACAACATTTTCTCGGACAGCATTGACTTGTATCCAATAGGACTAAGTCCTAAAAGAACTATGAACCCTAAATTTGTTATACCAATTAACATAATCAAAAAATGATATTTCTAATTCTTCAAAACTTTTCAATATTCTATTAAAAACAAATTCCGTCTTTATAATTTTAAAGGTAACTTCCACTACTGCATCATCATATAGATACTCTTTTTTACTCAAAAATCTGCTTATATTAAATGTTTTTAAAAGAGATTATCAATCATGGGATTTTTAAACTCATTACCTCTATAAGTATGCAGTATATTTATATTATCAGTGGATATTATTCATGAGATTCTTCGCTCTAATTAACTCAATCCTTTTAGTTGTTATTATTATGCTCCATTTTTAGTATTTGGAGAATCATTTGATCTTTTTGATAATTGACAATCCCGTTCGTTTCTTTTACTTTGTTATCATTGTCATAACTGCCCTTATTTGCTACATAAATATCGGGAATAACAACCTGCGCTTCCCGAAGTGACTTTCCTGCAAATAACGGCAATTGATAAATGGTCTGAAAAACAAGTTTTTTATTTGGAGTCATCAAAAATATTGGTCCATTCCCCATGCCTTCTCTCATTGTTGTTGAACCAATAATCGTTGCTAATTGTAATTGTTTAGCAAAATGCCCTAAGCAAACTGCTGCGCTACCAACTTCACCATCAACCAAAAGATATATTTTACCCGAAAAACTGATGGAGTCTTTTTCTTTCTTCACCTTGATAGGGAGTGATCCTACATATTGATAATCTGTTAAGATTTTTTCAATTCTGTTTTTTTCTTTTGCGGACAACCCCTCTACAAGTTTTGTTTGAAAAGACTTATCAATTTTTTCATAGCTCCAACGTAAACCTATTTGTTTATCTCCTTCAAGCGTTTTCACAACTACATAAGAAGACGATAAGGTTTGATCTTTTTGAATGATATACGGCAAAAGAAAATTCATCCAATAATCGGTATCACCTCCGCCATTTCCTCTAATATCAATAATTAGCGCAGAATAATCTTTGACTTTTTTTAAATAAGGCAGAATAATTGATTCATCTCTAGAAAATTCTTCACCTTCAGGTCTTATCATTTTTGCTATTGAAATATATGCCACTTTATTTGGAATAATATCAAATGCTTTGGCATTACTTTCTTCCGATAGTTTTTTTTCATTCTTATTCTGATACGCTTGCAAATTTTTGTACTTTTCTTGAACATTTTTTGATTCAAAAATATTTTCTAGATATTGAAAATATTCCTTTATCTTTGGTTCTTTTTCTAGTTGTGGATCTTTTAAAGCTTCTTTACAACTTTGATAAAGACTCCTACTATCCTTTTGACTCATTAACAAAGTATGCGGAGAACCTAAATTTCTTAATATATTATTTGTCTCATAGACAAACTCTTCTTCTGTTTTACATTGTTGAATAGTTTTCAAATACTCTTCTTTGTGTGACATGAAAGACTGTAATTCTTCTTTGTCTGGATAGGCATAGTATTTATCTATAGCATCATAAATATAAAGAAAATCTTTTTGGAAATCAGTATATTGATTTTTCCCAAACTGCCATGAAAAAACTATGCTTCCTGTTACAATAATAATTAAAACTATAATCTTTGATTTCATGATTTCTCCTCAGCTTGATTATTCATAAATTCAATTGTTTTTAAACTATATTTTTCTTTTTGGTAGTCACGTGGACTTAAATCAAGACTCTATAGAAAATGTCACAGATAATGCTCAAATCTAAAGTTCTTTCAGATCTATCATTCAAGAAAAATTATTTATATATTAATAATAAAGAAGTTCATAATTGCAAGTTCTACTAACTTATTATATCATATTTTATAATTCTGAAAGGCCCCATTAATCACTGGATTATTCAATACCGCAGAATTTAGTATGATTATTTAGTCGATCCAAAAAATATCAAAGAAAAAACTTAATCTCTCGAATAGACTAGACTAATTCATTGTTTTCTACTTTCCCAAGTGTATTAATGTATTAAATAAATAATATGTTAATACAACTATTATTGTCAACAGCTTATTTAAAAAATTAATAATTTATTTTGAAAGTTTTTTAAAACATAAAAAATGACCCTCATTTATAAAAGAGAGTCATTTTTTTAACTTATTTTTGATGTCAATTCAATATGTATTTAGATTTGTTAATTAAGTATGATTTGGTGCGGATGGAGGGACTTGAACCCCCACGCCGTAAGCGCCAGATCCTAAGTCTGGTGCGTCTGCCAATTCCGCCACATCCGCATCTATTTTTATTAATGGAGGCGGCACCCAGATTTGAACTGGGGGTGAAGGAGTTGCAGTCCTCTGCCTTACCACTTGGCTATGCCGCCTCATTAATGGGGTGAACGAAGGGTCTCGAACCCTCGACATCCAGAACCACAATCTGGCGCTCTGCCGACTGAGCTACGCTCACCATAAAAAAATGGTCGAGGTGGAGGGACTCGAACCCCCGGCCCCATGGTCCCAAACCACGTACGCTACCAAACTGCGCTACACCTCGATGCTTTTTTAATTAGATTATAATAAGTATATGGTCGAGGTGGAGGGACTCGAACCCCCGGCCCCATGGTCCCAAACCACGTACGCTACCAAACTGCGCTACACCTCGTCACTTATTATAACCATTAATAATATTTAATTTTAATTCTATTTTTGAGGATGGTGGGCCTTCAGGGATTCGAACCCCGGACCTACCGGTTATGAGCCGGGCGCTCTAACCAACTGAGCTAAAGGCCCTCAAAAATGGTAGCGGCAACAGGAGTCGAACCTGTGACCTTTCGGGTATGAACCGAACGCTCTAGCCATCTGAGCTATGCCGCCGTAAAAGTGGTGCCCAAGGGCGGAATCGAACCACCGACACGTGGATTTTCAGTCCACTGCTCTACCGACTGAGCTACTTGGGCATATTTTTATAACTAGCTATTGCTAAACTTTCTCGGGGCTCACCATAAACTTAATGGCGGAGGGGGTGGGATTCGAACCCACGGTCCATTTCTGAATCACTGGTTTTCAAGACCAGCTCCTTAAACCGCTCGGACACCCCTCCGAGTAAAATTGGTGATCCATCCGCGACTCGAACGCGGGACACCCTGATTAAAAGTCAGGTGCTCTGCCGACTGAGCTAATGGACCCTATATAAGTGGCAGGGTATGCAGGACTCGAACCTACGAAATGCCAGGATCAAAACCTGGTGCCTTACCGACTTGGCTAATACCCTGCGCGATAATGGCGTGTCTGAAGGGATTCGAACCCCTGACACCCGGCTTAGAAGGCCGGTGCTCTATCCAACTGAGCTACAGACACATATTGGAGCGGAAGACGGGATTCGAACCCGCGACCCTCGCCTTGGCAAGGCGATGCTCTACCACTGAGCCACTTCCGCTTATTGCCTTTGCTCTATAAACAATCTTTAAAGGCTCTAATTCGTCTACCACATTATAAACTTTGGTGCGGATGGAGGGACTTGAACCCCCACGCCGTAAGCGCCAGATCCTAAGTCTGGTGCGTCTGCCAATTCCGCCACATCCGCATCATGGAGCTGGCAATAGGAATCGAACCTACAACCTGCTGATTACAAGTCAGCTGCTCTACCGTTGAGCCATGCCAGCATGATGATAAAAATTCTGTTAAGTTTTAAATGGCGACCTGGAAGGGGCTCGAACCCTCGACCTCCAGCGTGACAGGCTGGCATTCTAACCAACTGAACTACCAGGCCGCATATTAAATGGTGGGAACAACAGGGCTCGAACCTGTGACCCCCTGCTTGTAAGGCAGGTGCTCTCCCAGCTGAGCTATGCTCCCATGCTGGTGACTCCTAGGGGAATCGAACCCCTGTTACCGCCGTGAAAGGGCGGTGTCTT
>JBOFZL010000063.1:0-20361 GCA_051655155.1 Filifactoraceae bacterium | reverse complement strand
CCTTGATAGTAATAGAACCGTCTTTATGTCTGATTACACTTATAACATCCCCATAACCTTCTCGCGCCTCGTCAATGGCATTTGACAAAATTTCAAACATAGCATGGCAACAACCATCTAATCCATCTGAACCAAAAATAACCCCTGGTCTGAGCCTAACTCTATCTGGCCCTTTTAAGGAAGTAATACTATGATTTCCATATTCTTTTTTTCCTTTTGGAGTCATCATTCCACCTCTTTATACAAAATTTAATAATTTACAATATAATGTGCATATAATTATTTTCAGCTTAACTTTATACTATAAATTGTCCGTAATTCCAATCAATTAATCTTATCTTAAAATCATAAAAAATGCAAGTTACTGAAAAAATCTTTTCAAATCGTCATGAAAGTTAGCTAGAATTTAATTTTGATTAAATTTTATATTAATTAAGCGTTTACAGTATTTTATAATTAAAACAGAAAAATGAGGCAACTATATTGCACAACCACACAACAATTAGATTTTTAATCTAACTTTTATATACTGTACATATTATTTACCTCATTTTTTATTTACTACTCTATAAATTTTATATGTTGTTATGCTGCCTTTTTATCTTCCACAGCACCCTTGACAATTATTCTAGTTTCAAATTTTCCCTCTACAATTCCTACCTCTTTGATATAGTCAAGAAGTGTATCCATTAGAGTATTATATTCAGCCTTTATAGGATAAGATTTTAGCATATTATATCCGTCCCCACCTGCTGCCATAAAGTCATTTGTAGCCAATGAGTATATCTTGTTCATATCCACTTCTACTCCAGCTATTTTTACATCAGAAACCCTTTCTCCAGATGGTTTTGAAATATCCAGTGTAAATGTTAAACCTGAAATATGCGGGAACGCACCTTTTTCTTTTGGATATTCACTAGTACCATGCTCTAGAGCTCCAACTATATCTACCCCCTTAACATCTTTAACCATAATAGTATTTCCATATGGGAATACAGTTAACATATCACCCATTGTTATATCTCCTGCAGGAATGGATGCTCTTATTCCTCCACCATTAATCATTACTACATCTGCCTTAGTTAGATTTTGAATAGCCTCTGTTGCCAATTGTCCAAGATTACTCTCTTTAGTTCTTACTACACTTCTTTCTCCTACAAGATCTACCGTAGTTTTCCCTATAACTTTGTCTAATACCTCTTTTTGTTTTAAATTTTCAGCCTCAATCAGATTTTTTATCTCTTTTTTCTCTGGCAAAAATGATAAATCGTTATATTTAAAAAGTTTAGCCTCTTTCTTTATAACCTTCTTCTCTTCTAATTGAATAGCTACCTTACCTACAGCATTTAACTTTGAACCTGTACTTACTATCAAAGTATCTCCTACCAGTTGTCCCTTATCTAAAGTAGTATGACTATGACCATCTATTATTAAATCTATTCCCTTTATATTTTTAGCGATTAAATCCGATGTATAATCTCCTTCATTTAATCCTAAATGAGTAAGTACTATAATTACATCTACCTTCTCTGACTTTAGTTCTGAAACTGACTTTTCTGTCTCTTTTATAATATCTGTAAACTTATAATCCTTAACATTACCTGGATCTGTTTTAAAAGCGGTCTCTGGTGTTGACACTCCTATAACTCCAACCTTAATACCTGCAACTTCTTTTATCATATATGGCTTAAATTCTAAAACTCCATCCTTTCTTATGTTATTAGCTAACATAGGAAAATTAAGAGAACTTTCAAGTGACTTTAAATTCTCTGCTCCAAAATCAAATTCATGATTTCCTATTGCCATCGCATCATAGCCTATTTCATTAGCAATAGGGAGTATGCTACTTCCTTTTTTTAAGTTTGCAAAAGGCATCCCCTGAAACATATCCCCTGCATCAAGAACCAATACATTATCAGCCCTTTTCCTCATTTCTGACACATAGGTTCCAAACTTTGCAAAACCTATTTGAACCTTTCCATCATCCGTTACTCCCGCATGAGTATCATTAGTGTGAATGATCACTAAATTTTCTTGTTTTTCTGCAAGAGCTGGAGTAGTAACTAAACCAATAGCTAGCATAGTACCTATTAGCAACTTACTCACGATTTTTCTCATATTACACCCTCCTAATTTTTTACAATTCTTGACTAATCATATAAATTTCAAGATTTGCATTATATTTTATCAATGCCATAGCATTAATAAGCAACTTAACTTTTCTACAGATTACCTTTCATAACTTATAATTATCCTTCCCCCATTAAATGTTGTTTTATAAGTATTCTAACGTTAATTTAAATTTTATATCTAACTTTTCCTTATTAAATACAATAACAATCATAGTCAATATTGCAACAGATTTATTACTTAAGCTTGTTTATAGGTAATCATCTCCAATTTACACACTATCTAGGAGATTAATCCTAAATTTCATCATTTATCACCCCAGTTTCATAATGATAAATAATATGTCCATCTTTGAATGTAGTAATCACTCTAACTTTACTATCTAAACTATAAGTGTCTAACACGCTTTTGCGTGCAAAGCGTTAGTCTTCTCTCTCAAGCGACCAGTAATAATATTTTTATCGTCAAATTCTATCCTCTTCCTAAAGTATGTATATTTCCTTATTTTAATTCCTAAATAGTTATAATTTTCTCCCCTGAAATTCTTAATATCTCCATTCACTAACAGTATATCCATACTACCACCTTCCCTACGTACTATGATATTATAGAAAAATAATAAAGTCTAGATAAAATTAAGCCTTAATCCTATTATATTCCTTAATATTCAAAGTAAAAATCTTTTTACATATCATAATATGAAGTAAAAAAATCCACCTCTATGTTAGTATACTAACATAGAGGTGAACTCCTACTCTTTTTTATGATTATTCATATTATAAAGCACACTATAACTTATTATTTTGATAGTAGGTTAATTATTGTTTTATAAACTAACTCAGGCGCCACATTGAAGCTGTAATTTTTTTCTATTCTTTCTGTAAACTTGTGGGCATCCTTTCCAAAACATCCTATATCCAATACCGGCAAATCTAACTCTTGCATATCCTCTATAGGAAGCGTATACTTACTTCCAAATCCAGGCATATTATCTTTAAGCGCTGCAATAATTCTAGGATCTTTCGGTGCAGCACCGTAGCTTAAATCAGAAATATATGGGAAGAATTTTTTATATACCAGTTTATATTCTGTTTTTGTTGTATTTACTGCATCTGCCACAGCCTCCAAAAGCTTTCTTTCTCTGTCCTCTTTGCCTTCCACATAGATATGAGGATAATAAGGTGGTGAAAAATAAACTACAACTATAGGGTTTCTGTCGGACCATAGACTATGAACCTTTTCAACCATCTTAAGCGCAAATGCTCTAGTGTCTAAGCTTTTATCAGCAAGGAGCAATTCACTATACACTGACATTTCCTTATTATAAGCATCTTCTCCAATTTCATCCTTTACCATGTGAATTAACTTCTCATAAGAAATTGTCCTAGCCTTCCATGGAAGTTTTTTATATTCTCTTTCACTTAACTCACAAAATCTTCTATACTGTTCATCCAAATTTACGATAGTTTTCTCAAAAGCCTCTTGTGCCGCATTTGTCATTTTAATTAAAACCTCATCCGGTGTTGAACAATGAGTAGCATAATTAAAATATAAATTTGTAGTAGTTGCAATCTGACAAGAATATTCCGGTTTTAAATCTCTTTGAAAAAGAGTTATTGGAGGCAACGAAACCTCACCTTCTGCTACATCACAAAAATCTGTATTAAGATTTATCCTTTCTACAATTGAAGATGCAATTTGGTTAGGGTCTATTCCCTTAAAAGATTCCCCCACATGAGTTTCCTTACCTACCACAAAGAATGAAGGCATTAGCTTTCCTACTGTCCCAATATAAACATACTTATTTTCATCACCTTCAAATTCGGAAGTCATATAGTCTGTATCCAATAGTGCAAGATAATCAAAACCTTCCTCTTTTTTCATCTTAACTAGCTCTGGAACGACCCTTAACATTCCACCTGAATTCCCCTCTTCGTCACAAACTCCTGCAAAAATAATGTTCCCTTCAAACTCATCAATATTCTTTGAGATATCCTCCATCAAGGCCATTAAAATAGCATCTCCACCCTTCATATCAAATATCCCTCTGCCAAATAGGTAGTTTCCTGATTCCAAATCACGTCTAACTTCATCAGGAAGGGTCAAAGCTTCAATACGCTTTGTAAGTTCGTAAGGTTTATTTGCAAATTCTTTTAGACTTCCATAGTCGCCAATACCGACTGTATCTGTATGACCTATACAAACTACAGTTTTTTTGCTAGAAGCTTTTTTTCCTCTAAGAATTGCAATTATAGCAATTCTATCTAAAGAATCATTTAATTTCAATATCCTTAAGTCCTGTGGATTTTCTTTATAATAATCCATTTTAGAAAATATTTCATGAACCTTCTTAACAGAATCAATTTCTCCCTTTGTATCTACTACACTTAATACTTCAGTAAGCTCTATGGCTATCTCCTCTATACGCTTAGCTATATTTTTATTCATACATTCTCCTTTACTTTACCTTTAGATAATACTTCTTATTTCCAAAAAAATCATTTAAAGATTCTTTAACCTCTTTTCTCATAAGCGATAAACCTATCATATTCGGTAGAATAATTATTGCTAATAAAATGTCAAGAAACTAATATAAAAACTCTACTCTTCCATATACCACCAAACCTATAGCTACAAAATAAACAAACTTCATAAACTTTGAAAACTTTATTTAATTTAAATTAACTGTTTAAAAAGTGTTTATTTTTACCTATTCAAATTAGTATCTTTAAGAAAAGACTACCTTACCTTTTTAGTGCTAGATATGAATATTGACACTAATATTAACGCAGCACCTATAAGCATACCTATCGTTAGATTTTCCTTCAGTATAATTACAGCTATAGGAATTGACATCAACAGTTCCACTGAACATATAACCCCTAGTTTAGATACCTCCACATGAACTAGAGAAGGAACATAAAGACAATATGGCAATGTAGAAACTGTTATCCCAAATACAAGCATTAATGTCGGAATGATTGGCGAAGTAATAATCTCCCTATAAGTCCACGGTCTTGCAAAAGGTATTAACAATAAGAACCCAAACATAAAACTATAGATAATTATTGTAAAAGGATTATATCTTAAAATTGTCTTTTTACTTAAACTTGGCATCAATGAGTAAAAAAAAGCTGCTGCTGAACCTAAAACAACTCCTTTAAGATTGACTTCCATTCCTGCAAAATCCCCTCCAGTTACCCCTAATATACATCCTATCATACATATTATAACAGAAATTATCTTCCTTTTATCCGGAATTTCTTTATAAACTATAGTCCCAATAAAAAACATTATTATTATTGAAAGATATAGCAAAACAGCTGCCGTAAAAGCTCCCGTAAGCCTAATAGAACTAAAATAACACATATTAAATAACCCATGAGATATAAAACCTATAATAGCAGAATACTTAAGTCCCTCTAAATCAATTTTAAACACAGATCTATCCATAACTCCAAATAATACTACTAAACTTAACCACCCTGTAAAGAGTCTTGAAAAAGCTATCATCTCAGGTTCAAATCCAAAAGATTCAAAGAGTTTCCCGAAAAATCCCAAACTCCCCCAAAGCACAGCAGCTAATGCGATTTTTATATAACTAATTGTTGAAACTTTCAAAAAATCCCCCCTATTCTTCTATTTTTCCATAAACAACCACTCTTCTAGCACAATCTAAGGCTACTGTCGCTGAACGCTCCCTAATTATGCCTCTGTCACCATTTGCCATAAGTTCTTTAACAAATGTATTCCCCTTATAATATACCCCAATATATACTAATCCCACTGGTTTTTCAACGCTCCCACCATCAGGACCTGCTATTCCTGTTGTTGATATACCCAAAATTGCCCCTGCCTTTTTTGCAGCATTTTCTGCCATTGATGCTGCCACCTCTTTACTTACTGCACCATACTTATCCAATAACTCTCTTCCTATATCTAAAGTTCTCTCTTTAGCTTTATTACTATAAGTTATATATCCCTCAAAAAAGATATTTGAACTTCCTGAATAATTAATAATTTTTGATGATACTAACCCTCCTGTACATGATTCTGCTACAGCTATAGTTATATTATTTCTAATAAAAGTATCAAAAGCCTCCTTCTCTAAACTTGCCTCATCAGATACAAAAGCATTTTCTCCAAATCTCCTTAAAAGCTCATCCACCAAAGGCTTAATCATTTCATAACCCATAGTTTCTGTCTCCGCCTTAGCCGTAACCCTAAATACACACTTACCTTGACCTGCATAAGGTGCAATAGTTGGATTAGTTTGGTTTTTTATAAGATCCATTATAATCATTTCTGCAGCAGATTCTCCTATGTTACTTACTACTATCTTCTTGGAAACAACCACCTTATTCGAAAAACTTTTAAGATATGGAATTACCTTATTAACAAGCATAGGTTTCATCTCAAAAGGAGGTCCAGGCATAAGTACTCCAATTTTTTTATTATTACCTGTTACTATACATCCATTTGCAGTCCCATTAGGATTTTCTAAAATTATTGCTCCTTTAGGAAAATATGCCTGCCTTACATTATTCTCAGGCATCCCTTTCCTAAATCGTGAATATACAGACTTTACATGTTCCATACTATCTTTATCAAACAACATATCCAAACCAAAATACTCTGCCAATACTTCCTTAGTTATATCATCTTGTGTAGGCCCTAATCCTCCTGTAGATATCACTATATCTGCTCTGGAAAAAGCCAAGTTATAAGCCTCCACTAACCTTTTAGGGTTATCTCCCACAACTGTGTGATAATGAACATCTATACCTATCTTAGCCAACTCTACTGAAATAAATTGTGCATTAGTATTTACTATATCACCATGAAGAAGCTCAGTTCCTACACATAAGATTTCTGCATTCATAATTTCCTCCTAATTAAGTAACCATATTTATATTTTACAGAGTAATATTTTTTCTCAATATATTACTCTAAGTTTTCATGTGCTACAGACATCATTAACTTTATCCTATTCAGTTGATTTGATTCACTTGCTCCAGGATCATAGTCTACAGCAACAATATTAGCATCAGGATACTTACGCTTAAGTTCCTTTATTACCCCTCTCCCAGTAATGTGGTTTGGTAAACAGGCAAATGGTTGTAAACACACAATATTTTTAACTCCATTATCTATGAGCTCTATCATTTCTGCCGTCAAAAACCAGCCTTCTCCTGATTGGTTCCCTTCAGAAACAATCCCTTTTGCTAGTCCTGCTAATTTTTTGATTGATAGAGGCTTTTCGAATTTTTTACTCTTACCCAAAGCTTTTATCATCGGCTTTCTGCCTGCTTCTAGTAAGGTTACAATTATTCCACCCACCGCTGCAGTAACTTTTGATCCTTGAAGAAATTCCTTCTTGAATTTATTGTTGTACGCACAATATTCTAGAAACTCTAATAATCCCGGAACTACAGCCTCTCCCCCTTCTTCCTCTATAATATCCACTATCTTATTATTAGCATATGGATGAAACTTAACTAATATTTCTCCCACTACTCCTACCTTGGGCTTTATAACATCTAATGTAGGTAAGTTATCAAAATCTTTTACAATGAGTCTATTATTCTTTGCAAATATTAAAGGATTTGCATAATTTAAACTATTTTTACACTTTTCTACCCAATAATTATAAAGTCTTTCTACAGATCCTTTCTCATTTTCATAAGGTCTAGTACGATAAAGCACCTTCATTAGTATATCTCCGTAGTTTATAGCCATGTAAATTCGTCTTATTAAACTCCAAGAAAAAACAAATCCTGAATGTTTTTCTATTCCTTGAGCACTAAGACCAATTACCGGCACATATTCTAGTTTAGCATCCTTCAACGCTCTCCTTATAAACTCTACATAGTTAGTGGCTCTGCAAGGTCCTCCAGTCTGACTCATTAAAATAGCTACTCTATTAGTGTCGTACTTTCCACTTTTCAAAGCATTTACAATCTGTCCTGTAGTTATTATACAAGGGTAGCATGCATCGTTATTAACATACTTTAAACCTTCGTCAATAGAGTTTTTATCTGTAATTTCTAAAACCTCTACATTATACCTTGTGGCCTTAAAGGCCTCTTCTAAAAACTGAAAATGTATCGGTGATAGTTGTGGTATGAGTATAGTGTGGGTCTTACGCATCTCTTTAGTAAAAGTACTTCTCAATTTTTCTAACTTTCGTTTCCCACGCTTAACCTGTCTATTTATTAGTTCCAAGTTTATTATACCTTCAGAACCCTTACCCCAATTTTTCTTCAATCTACGTTCTTCTATAACAGCCTTTAAGGATCTTATTCTAATTTTTATTGCACCTAAGTTACTGCCCTCATCTATCTTTATAAGTGTATATACCCTATCATTATCTCTAAGAATCTCTGCCACTTGATCTGCCGTAATTGCATCCAATCCACATCCAAATGAAGTAAGTTGTATTAACTCCATACTAGGATTTTTTGCAACCACTGAAGCTGCATTATAAAGCCTTGAATGATAGGTCCATTGATCAACCACATTAAGTTTTTCCTTAACACTTCCCATGTGAATTACACTATCTTCTGTCAGTACAGCCATTCCTTCTTCTAATATTATATTTGCAAGTCCATGATTAATCTCTGGATCCACATGATAAGGTCTTCCACAAACTACAGCTGCTGACAAATTTCCACTTATACAATATGCCATAATGCTATCAGCCTTTTTTCTAATATCCTCTTTAACCTTATCTCGCTCTATATAAGCTTCCTCTACAGCCAGTTCAATTTCTTCATTTCCTATTCCAAAATGAGCAAGTGCCTTATATAAGCTTGAAATCAACTTCCCCTTAACATCCATAGTTACAAAAGGTTGAACAAAATTGATATTTCTTTCTCGTATCAATTCCAGATTATTTTTTATAACTTCAGGATAACCTGCAACTACAGGGCAATTATAATTATTTCTACTATTTGAAAACTCTTTAAACTCATATATAACACAAGGATAAAAAATAAAATCTATACCTTTATCTATCAAATCTACTACATGACCATGAACAAGTTTTGCAGGATAACATACAGCTTCTGAAGGTATTGACTCTATTCCTTTTTCAAAAATTTCTTTGCTACTCTCATCAGAAAGTATCACTTGGAAACCTAATCCTGTAAAAAATGTATACCAAAAGGGATAGTTTTCATACATATTTAAAGCTCTAGGTATTCCCACCTTTCCTCTATAGGCTTCATCATCGGATAATGGCTCATAGTCAAAAATTCTCCTACGCTTATACTCAATCATATTTAGGTCTTGACTTAAGCCCTCTGTTTTTCCTTGGCCTATACTACATCTATTTCCTGAAATAAACTGCTTTCCATTACTAAATTTCATAACAGTAAGCTTGCAATTATTGGTACAACCTCCACACCTTCTTGTCGTAGCTCCATAGCTTACACCCTTTAAATCAGCTTTTTTCACAAGACTACTTTTATTTACCCCATCAAAACGATCACATGCAATAAGAGCTGCCCCATAAGCTCCCATTAATCCAGAAATATCTGGCCTTATCACATTTACTCCCGTTTCTAATTCAAAAGCTCTAAGTACAGAATCATTCAAAAATGTTCCCCCTTGAACCAAAATCTTACTACCTAAACTTTCCACATTCCGAAGCTTTATAACCTTATAAAGAGCATTACGAATAACAGCAAAAGAAAGTCCTGCTGCAATATCTCCCAATTCTGCCCCCTCTTTTTGAGCCTGCTTTACCTTTGAATTCATAAATACTGTACATCGGTTTCCCAAATCAACAGGATTTTTAGCCCTAACACCCATAGATGCAAAATCACTTACAGATATTCCTACTGATTGAGCAAATGTATCAATAAATGACCCACAACCAGAAGAACAGGCTTCATTTAATAATATATCATCTACTGCCTCATCTCTTATTTTGATGGCCTTCATATCTTGGCCCCCAATATCTAGTATGAAATTAACATCTGGAAGAAAACTTTTTGCAGCCCTAAAATGAGCTATTGTTTCTACCTCGCCTATATCAACAGAAAAACCTGACTTAATATACTCTTCTCCATAACCAGTTACTACTGAATTAGCAACTACAAGATTTTCAGGCAACACTGAATACATCTCTTTAAGTATGTTTTTACATACTGCAAGAGGATCTCCTTGATTTGTTGCATACTTTGAAAAAAGTATGCAACCTTCCTCATCTATTAATACCAACTTAGTAGTTGTAGAACCTGCATCTATCCCAAGAAAACAATATCCCTCTGCAATTTCAATACTCTTTCTTCCAACTTTTGCTTGACTATGTCTTTCAACAAAATCACTATAATCATAATCATCTAAAAATAATGGTCTTAAAGATTTAGTCTCTTGATTATCCTCTATTACAAGTCTTTCTACTCTTAAAAGTAACTCTGATATAATCTCAGCTGATCTTCCCTTTTCTAAAGCTAAAATTCCGCTTCCCAAAGCCACAAAAAACTGTGCATCTTTAGGTATAATAGCTGTTTCCTCATTTAACTTTAAAGTTTCAATAAACCTCTCCCTTAATTCAGACAGAAAATGAAGAGGTCCACCTAAAAATGCAACCTTACCCTTAATAGGCTTCCCACACGCAAGACCACTAATAGTTTGATTTACCACAGCCTGAAATATTGAAGCTGCCACATCATCTTTACTAGCCCCCTGATTAAGTAATGGCTGGATATCTGTTTTAGCAAAAACACCACATCTTGAAGCAATAGGATATATTGTTTCATGATTTTTTGCCAACTTATTCAAACCTTCTGCATCAGTATGCAAAAGCACAGCCATTTGATCTATAAAAGCACCTGTTCCACCAGCACAGGCTCCATTCATTCTCTGGTCTACCTGCTGTCCAAAATAGGTTATCTTAGCATCCTCTCCACCTAATTCTATTGCCACATCAGTTTCAGGAATAAATGTTTTTACAGCCTTTGAACAAGCTACCACTTCCTGTTGAAAATCCGCACCTATTTGTTTAGCTATACTTAATCCACCTGATCCTGTAATAGTAAGCTTTACATACATATTTCCAATTTTTTCAAAACATGACTTTAAACCTAAATAAATTCCTTGTCTAACATTTGATCTATGTCTTTCATAACTTTTATAAATAATATTTTTATCCTTATCTATAACTACCACTTTAACCGTTGTAGAGCCTACATCAAGTCCAATATATAACACATTTTCCTCAAGCATTCTAAGCCTCCAAATTAACATTATAAAACCATATTATATTAGCTATTATACTCTTTTTCATAAAAAGCACCACAATTTTTTATAAAACTTTGATAAAAAAAAGAGATCTAACAATTCCTGTTTGATCCCTTACCTAATAATTAAATTATTTTTTCCCCATAGATAGCAATATTCCTAAAGCTATTGACAGCATTGCTGCAAATAAAACCCTATATTCTCCTGGCAACATAAAAGTTATAGTATGTGCAGGAATCCAAAATAGAGGTATAGCCTTTAACAAAGTAAAAGAAAAGAATCGACTCCAATCTACCTTGTTAGCTATCATTGAAAGACTAACATCTTTCCTTCCTTCTGCCTTTAAATCAAAATATGCATCTGTCCCATTATGAAACATCATAAAGCAAGGCGCAAAAGAAAAATTACAGAACAAAGAAATAAAAAATGCCTTTCCTAGAATTGAACCTTCAAACGGAAGTAATCCCTTTTTCATCATCGCCCCTATGCCTACATCAAAAACACCAAACATTAAAGTAATCCACATTCCAATAAAACCCCAGATAATTGCCCTTGAAATAAAATACGACTGAAACCTCCACTCCCTGGTTCTAAGCCTATCTGCAAGAAGCGAACCCATAGATGCCAAAATAGCAAACTTACTAAAACCACCAATATACTTATGAGTTTCAGTAAACTGAATAAATGCTGTTCTTGAACTTGGAATTAAAAGTACTGTCACAAAAACAGCCATTATTCCACCCCATATTAAATCACCTTTTTTCATTAGTCCTCCCTATATTTCCATCCTGTCAACTAAAGATCTCATAGCTAAAATAGTTTCTTCAATCAAATAATCTAACTGCCAATTAAGTAAGTCACAACCTCTTTTAATAGTCTCTCTGGAGCATCCTGCTGCAAAACTAGGTTGTTTAAATTTTTTCTTCACACTCTTAAGCTCCAAATCCATCACAGAACCTGAAGGTCTCATAATAGCTATCGCTCCAATAAGTCCAGTAAGTTCATCCACTGCATAAAGCACCTTTTCCATATCTGACTTAGGTTCTACATCCGAACAGATTCCCCAACCGTGAGATACGCAGGCTCTTATAATTACATCATCGTATCCCTCCGCTTTCATAAGCTCCACACATTTTTTACAATGTTCCTCAGGATACATACCAAAATCCAAGTCATGTAACATTCCCACAAGTTTCCAAAGCTCCACCTTATCAAGCTCCATCTTCTCGGCAAAATAACCCATAGTTCCAGAAACTATCTCAGCATGCTTAATATGAAACTCATCAGTATTATACCTTTTTACCAAACTTCTAGCTTCCTCTAATGACGGAAATCCCATAAACAGCTCCCCTTTACAAAAAAATATGCTCCACTAACACCTTTACACCAATGCCTATTAATATTATTCCACCTAAAAATTCAGCTTTTCTACCTAAAAACTCCTGACAACACTTTCCTAATCTTATAGCTATCAGGCATAGCACAAAAGTAATCAGACCAATAATACTTGAAGCATAAATAATATTAGTTCCTAAAATAACTAAAGATACCCCAACAATGAGAGCATCAATACTTGTAGCTACAGCTTGAATAATAACCTCTCTAAAAGTCAGTTGACACTGTTCACAAATCTCTACCTTTTCTATCTCAAAGGCCTCTTTTAACATTTTCATACCAATAATACTTAAAAGAATAAACGCAATCCAATGGTCTATACTTTCAAATTTATTAGTAAAGAAAGAACCCGAAAAATAACCAATTAAAGGCATCAGACCTTGAAAAACTCCAAAAATCAGCGGTATCCCAACCATATGTTTCAAATACATATTTCTATACTTCATACCATTAGAAAGGGATATCGCTACAGCATCCATAGCCAGACCTACTCCGATTAAGACAATCTCCAAAATATAACCTCACCTTCGTTTATCTTAAATAATTTTACCACAGTATATACATTTTAACAACTCCCCCATATGAAACTAAAAAAATCTATGTTTCAAATTTAATATAGTTTGAAAACTATCCTTGAAGTATATATATACTTCTACTTTTCTTATTCTTTCAATGCTAAACCAAATTATATGATGGCTCATCTCTGTTACAAAAAAATATCGATCTTCTTAAAATTAAGAAAATCGATATTTTAAATAACTAAACCTTTTTATAATGCCCCATCTTTAAAAAGTTGCTCTATCTCCTGTGGTGAGTATCCTAAAACTTCTTTTAGCACCTCTTCATTATGTTCTCCTAGCCCAGGGGAAGCCTTTGGTTCTCCATATTTGTCAATACTCATTTTAATTGGATTTCCAGTTATTTTAACCTTTCCTGCCACAGGATGTTCCATATCTACAAACATTTCTCGAACATTTGCTATATGGTTATCATTTACTACCCTGTCAACGGTATATATAGGACAAGCTGGAACTCCAGCCTCCAAAAGAAGTTCTATAACCTCCTCACCTTTCTTATCTGATAACCATTGTTCCACAATTTCTTTCAATTCCTTGTGATGTTTAACTCGTAGTGGATTTGTTACAAATCTATCATCTGAAATTAAATCTTCTCTTCCCATTATAGAACAAAGAATCTTGTAAAGTTTATCATTCCCAGCTCCAATTATAATAGTATCATCCATAGCCTTAAAAGAATCATAAGGATATATTGACTCATATCTATTACCATTACGTCCTGGAATTACACCATCAACTAAATATATTTGATTTATAATTTCCAATCCCGCAACAACAGAATCTACCAATGCCACATCAACTTTTTGTCCAATTCCTGTTTTTAACATACGGATATAAGCTGACATTACTCCAACAGACATAAAAATACCTGCTAGTACATCTGCTATAGCTGTTCCTGAACGGGTTGGTTCTCCATCAGGCCATCCTGTTGTACTCATTAATCCACCCATTGCCTGTCCAACAATATCATATCCAGCTCTTTTAGAATATGGCCCATAATGACCAAACCCTGAAACACATCCATAAATGAGTCGTGGATTAATTTCTTTTAGCTTTTCATATCCTATACCTAACTTTTCCATTGTTCCTGGTCTAAAATTTTCAAGAAGAATATCTGCTTTTGAAACTAGTTCTAAAAACACCTTGACACCTTCTGGATTCTTTAAGTTTATAGTAATACTTCTCTTGTTGCGATTAAGATTCATAAAATATGAACTTTCACCATTTTTAAATGGAGCAAAACTTCTACTGTCATCTCCTTTTTTGGGTGTTTCTATCTTGATTACGTTAGCACCCATATCTGCAAACATCATCCCTGAAAAAGGTCCCGCTAAAACCCTAGTCATATCCAAAATTGTAATTCCTTGCAATGCTCCTAATTTTTCCATGATATTCTCCTTTAAATTCTATCCTACTATTCCAAATACTCCTGTTAATGCTATAATCGATATAAAAATTACACAAAATATAGACCATGCAAATAATTCAACAAATAGCTTTGATTGATCAATTTTTTTGTAATCTGGATCAGCTGCACAAGAAGCCATAATTAAGGCTCCCACTGTAGATGCTGGACTAAAACCTGCAAAAGAAGCTGTAACTCCTATAGCTGTAACTATTTCTACTGCCGACACATTTCCACCAACGTTTTCAACTATTAAACCTACTGTAGGTAATAACGTTGGTAATACTACACCTAAAGTTGAACTAAACCATGACATTATTCCTGCAGTAAGTCCTGTTATTCCTGCTGCAGTTTTTGGAGTCATTATTGTTGACAGCCAATCAGCAAGTATTTTTATTCCTCCTGAAGCTATAACTAAATTCATCAGAACACCAACACCTACAACTAAAATAATAGTATTCCATGGTATTCCAGCAAAACTCGTTTTTTCCTGTGCTACACCTAAAAGAATAAGAATCATTGCTATTAAAAATGAAGTAAGACCAACATCCATTTTTAAGAATACTACACAAGCAACCATAGCTATAATTCCAAGCAATGCTATATATTCGCTACTTTTAAAAGGAGCAACAGCCTCTTTAGATATATTGTGCGCCTTATTAACCTTATACCCCTTGTAAAAAATATAAAATATAATTGATAATATAATCGTTACCCCTGTTGCATTTATTATCATAGGAGTTAAAACCCCTGATATGTTTTGCTCTTTCATTATCTTAGTTATCAGTATACCTTCTGGAGTTATGGCTGTAAACCTACCTGCATAAGTAGCTGAATCTCCAATAAGCATAAGCATTATTGGGTTATATCCTGTTTCCTTTGCCAACGGAATAGCTATAGCAGCAACAACTGCAAGTGCAGGTACACATCCTGGCCCAACAGCAGAAACTACAAATCCAACAATATACATAACTATTGGAACAAACCATGTAAAACTACCTGTTTTTCTAACTATTTTTTGAACAAGATGCTCTAACGCTCCTGTTGTCTGAATTACACTGAAAAGAAAAGTTACTCCTAATAAAGTCATCATAAGCGATGAACTAAATCCACCTACAATATCTTTCGCCTTAAACTCTCCTGAAATATAACCTAAAAGAACAGCCGCTGCAATTGCTAACAACCCTACATTCATCTTCTTGAAAAAGCCTATAGTTATTACAATAAAAAGTACAATTAAAGCAATAAATCCTACATTTAGCATATTAACATCTCCTTTTTTATTTTCCATTTAAATATTAAAACACCAATAAGGTTGGAATATGTAAATTATTTGTATAACTAAAATTATCTAATCCCCATTCCAAAATAGTTGAGAAAGCACATCTTAATATAAATGGTTAAAATTTTTCAAAACACATATAAAGCTTGAATTAAATTTCATAAACATTTTATGCTTATAGCTTTTTTCACTCCTTCACCTGAAATCACTCCTTAAATTTATATTGTCCATTAATGATTATAAATTTGACTTTTATCATCCAACGTCCTATGTTGATATTGTAATCAGATTTTCCGCCATTGTCAATGAAAATTTTTATATTTTAATGATATTTTTGCAAAAAAATATCGATTTCCCATATATCAAATGAGAAATCGATATTTTAAATATTAAAACCGATAAATAAAACTTAGATAACCATACTTAAGACTTTATTCCTATCCTATTAACAGCCCTTCTAAGCGCTGCTTCATAAATTCTTTCTTCATTTTTTGATAGATTACTTTTTAATTTTTCTTCTGCATTTTTCTTTGCTTGCTCTGCACGGTGAATATCAATATCTTCAATCCACTCTGCTGATGTTGTAATTATGTTTGCTAAACCATTGGAAACTTCAAGGACACCTCCTGAAATAGTTGCCTCACGGGTGTCTTTACCATTTTTAATTAATAACCTGCCAACTCTTAAAGTAGCTACATAATCAATATGATTACTCATTATGCCTGTATCCCCTACAGTCGTTCTAACAATAATTTCTTCAACATCATCATTATAAAATATTTTATCTGGAGTTGTTACTTTTAACCTAAAAGTTGACATTATCTATTCCCCCTTTTTGGCCTTCTCCACTACCTCATCAATACCCCCTACAAACAAGAAAGCAGATTCAGGGACATCATCATGTTTCCCTTCAATTATCTCTCTAAACCCTCTAATTGTCTCTTTCAAAGGTACATACTTACCCTCCATACCTGTAAATTGTGATGCTACAGAAAATGGTTGAGATAAGAATCTTTGAATCTTTCTAGCTCTTGATACTGTAAGTTTATCTTCATCTGATAATTCGTCCATACCAAGAATAGCAATTATATCTTGTAGCTCCTTATATCTTTGAAGTATAGATTGTACTGCTCTTGCAGTTTCATAATGCTCTTTACCTACAATCTCTGGTGTCAATATCCTTGAAGTAGATTCTAATGGATCAACTGCAGGGTATATTCCTAAAGAGGCTATTTGCCTTGATAAAACCGTTGTTGCATCAAGATGTGCAAAAGTTGTTGCTGGCGCTGGATCTGTAAGGTCATCTGCCGGAACATATACAGCCTGTACAGATGTTATTGAACCTTTTTTTGTTGAAGTAATCCTTTCTTGTAAGGCACCCATTTCTGTAGCAAGAGTCGGTTGGTATCCAACAGCTGATGGCATACGGCCTAAAAGAGCTGATACTTCTGAACCAGCTTGAGTAAATCTAAATATATTATCTATGAACAATAATACATCCTGATTCTCTTCATCTCTAAAATATTCTGCCATAGTAAGTCCTGTAAGTGCAACCCTCATTCTTGCTCCTGGTGGCTCATTCATCTGGCCAAACACAAGAGAAGTTTTATTTATTACCCCTGACTCTGTCATTTCAGTGTATAAGTCATTACCCTCTCTAGTTCTTTCTCCAACTCCGGCAAATACAGATAATCCACCATGTTGTTTAGCAATGTTATTTATAAGTTCCATTATGATAACAGTTTTTCCAACGCCTGCCCCTCCAAATAAACCTATTTTTCCACCCTTTAAATATGGTGCTATAAGGTCAACTACCTTTATTCCTGTTTCAAGAATTTCAGAAGTAGTTTCTTGTTCCTCGTAAGTAGGTGCTGGTCTATGAATTGACCATAATTCCTCTGTTTTTGGCGTTTCCTTATTATCTACAGCCTCTCCTAGAAGGTTAAATATTCTCCCTAGAGTTTCTTTACCTACAGGTACAGAAATTGGAGCTCCTGTATCCAACGCATCTATCCCTCGCACAAGTCCATCTGTAGAACTCATTGCAATACATCTAACAATATCATCACCTATATGTTGCGCAACCTCAACAGTTAAAACTCTTCCTTTATGTTCAATTTTAATTGCATTTAACAGCTTAGGAAGATGTCCCGTTTCAAATTTTATATCAAGAATAGGTCCAATAATCTGAACTACTTTTCCCACATTGGTATTGTCCATGTTTCCCTCCTTATCAATTGGATTTATGTTATTTTAATGCTTCTGCTCCTGATACTATCTCAGAAATTTCTTGGGTTATACTTGCCTGACGCGCTCTATTATATTGTAAATTTAGCTTCCCAATCATATCTTCTGCATTATCAGTTGCAGATTCCATGGCAGTTCTTCTTGCCCCTTGTTCTGATGCAAAGGATTCTACTATTGCTAAATACAACATCCCCTCAATATATGACGGAACTATTTTATTTAACACTTCTTCTGGTGAAGGATCATACTCTACTGCTATATAATCCTCCCTAGATCTTTTTATTCCAAAATCAATAGGTAATAGCTTTTCTACTTTTGGTATTTGATTAAGAGATGAAATAAACTCTGTATACACCACATAAAGCTCATCTATCTCTCCGCTTTCATAAAGTTCTACAGCCTCTGATTCCATAAATACCGTATCATAATAATCGATAGTTTCTCCTAAATCTTGATAGGAACTTATAATATTGTAATTTCTTTTCCTAAAAAACTCTATTGCTTTTTTCCCAATTGGAATTATCTTTGAACCCCTATTTCCAATGAGATTCACCGCTTCTTTTAAGATATTACTATTATACCCTCCTGCTAAGCCTCTATCACCAGCTATTACAATTAACCCTATATTTTTTACCTCCCTTTTAATAACGAAAGTTGAATCTAATTCAGCTGTATGTTCCGATATTCTTCTCATGGTTTCATACATCTCTTTAAAATAGGGTTTTGATTTTTCAGCTTTATCCTTTGCTTTTCTAAGTTTTGAGGAAGCAACAAGTTCCATGGCCTTGGTTATTTGCATAGTACTTTCCACGCTTTTAATTCTGCGTTTTATATCCTTCATACTTGCTCCTGCCATGCATGTACCTCCTATCGCTTAATGTGTTGTTTTATACTTTTCCAAAAATTCTTTAAGTGCAGATTTTAATACTTCTTCTGTATCTTTTGCCAATTCTTTTTTCTCCAAAATATCTTTCCCTATATTAGGGTAGTTACTATCCATATAATTATATAGTTCCATTTCAAAATCATGAATATGTGACACTTCAACTTCTTTTAGATAGTTATTTACTACAGCATAAAGAATCATAACCTGATTTTCAACAGGAACTGGTGAAGATTGTTTTTGCTTAAGAACTTCTACAATTCTCTCTCCTAAAGCTAAACGATCTTTAGTATCTTGATCCAAATCTGATCCGAATTGAGCAAAGGCTTGTAGTTCTCTATACTGTGAATACATTAGTTTTAAAGAACCAGAAACTTTTTTAATTGCCTTAATCTGAGCATCTCCCCCTACTCGAGAAACTGAAATTCCAGGGTTTACTGCTGGTCTAATACCAGAATAGAATAATTCCGACTCCAAGAATATCTGTCCATCAGTAATAGAAATTACATTTGTAGGTATATATGCAGCAACATCTCCTGCTTGAGTTTCTATTATCGGTAAAGCTGTTAATGAACCTGCTCCTATATCATCTGAAAGTTTCGCTGCTCTTTCCAATAACCTTGAATGTAGATAAAATACATCCCCTGGATAAGCTTCACGTCCTGGTGGTCTTCTAAGGAGTAATGACATAGCTCTATAGGCAACTGCATGTTTAGAAAGATCATCATATACACAAAGTACATGCTTACCACTTTCCATAAAATGCTCTCCCATTGTGCAACCTGAATATGGTGCTAAATACTGTAATGGCGCAAGTTCCGAAGCTGTTGCAGCTACAACTATAGTATAGTCCATAGCCCCTGCCTTTGTTAATGTTTCAACCACATTTACAACAGTGGAATTTTTTTGGCCTATAGCCACGTAAATACATATAACATCTTTCCCCTTTTGATTGATTATAGTATCTAATGCAATTGTAGTTTTTCCTGTTTGCTTGTCTCCTATTATCAATTCTCTTTGACCTCTTCCAATAGGAATCATAGCATCTATCGATTTAATTCCTGTTTGAAGTGGTTCATGTACATGTTTTCGCTCGATAATTCCATGAGCATTTTGCTCCACTGCTCTAAATTCTTTTGAATCTATAGGACCTTTCCCATCTATTGGTTGACCTAGAGCATTTACCACTCTC
>JBOFZL010000062.1:0-1649 GCA_051655155.1 Filifactoraceae bacterium | reverse complement strand
TAATATACAAGTTCCAGCTATAGTTAGTCGCTATATTTGGAATAAGGTTAATTCTAAGTGAATTTAATCTAATAATATATATTATTGAAAAGCCACTGACTCAAAATAAATAATAGTCAGTGGCTTTTGTATTATTATTTAAATAGTTACTATAGTTATGACAATTATAAAAATCACATCAGTTAAAAATACATTGACTTACAGTATGCGTATTTGTAAGTGTTATTACTCCATTTGATGTAATTGAAATTGTATCGTGATATTCATTTATATGATTACTTAATGCTAAGCCATCATCATTTAAAGATGATGATAATTGTCAATTATCTAAAAAATACACATATGTAAATATAAATTTGGTTCAAATATGTATTGCTATATCGATTTGCTTATAGGAACTTGTTCACTTATTAATAGTTTAATGAATTTATTAATAAGTGCTTTAAATCTTTTATACTTTTAGCACTAGTAAGATTCAATGAATGTACTATATTAGTATCTTTAGATACATTATGGTATTTTAAAGATTGAGAATATTCCTGGTCTATTTTTAAGCTATTTAAGGATTCTAAAACACTTTTATCTTTATTTAAGCAACTTAGATTTAAGTTATATAATTCTTTAGCTTTTTGATCAACATCAACTACAAGTTCATTATTTCCTGATTTTACTCCATAATATTTATAATAATTCTTTTTAAATTTAGATATATCTTTTATTTTAGGATTTATGCTTTTAAGTTCTTTATAATTAAATTTAGCACCTGAGTCAGTTTTATCAACTATAGATTTATAATCATTAAATAGATCATCTTTTGATATTTTAGTATCTAAATTTACAGCTAAATTATTTATTGAATCAATAGACTTGCTTGATGCTTCAAGTAAGGTATGCCATCCTATCTCATCATAATTATAAGCACTAACTCTTAATACTGTTAAATTATCATTTGGATTATATATTTTATATAAAACCCCTCCAATATTTTTAGGTGTATATGATTCTGAATATAATATTATCTCTTCATTCTTATATTTATACCTAACTTCAGAGTCACCTGTACTGCCTACTTTTTTTATATAATTAGTTCCTTTAAGTATTTTATCTACATCATCTGAGGTAAAATCTACATCACTTTTTATTAAATTAGATATTTCAAAAAATTTATTTTGTAATGAGCTTAACTCTTCAATATTTTTAGAGTTACTATTAGTGTCTGCATATACTATATTGTCTTTTAAATTTGTAAAAACAACTGGTGATAATACATTAATTGTTAAAGTTCCTATAATTACAGCTATTAATTTTTCTTTTGACAATTTCATTTTTATTGTTTCCTCCTATATATTACTTACATATTTCTACAGACTATAAAACGTTATTAGTATATTATTTAACTAGTAAATCTATTATTAATACCAAAGGAGTTATTATGAAAAAAAATTTTCCATACGTAGTGTACTTTCTAATAATTGTTTTTATCAACTATAGAGCAAGTGTATCCCTTAACATACCATTTATAGAGATGACTTTTCCTGTAGGCCTTCTATGTACTATACTCCTATGGCTTTTCTCTAGTACTGGTGGACCATTTACACAAATGTTAAATTTGACTGATGGTGGTTCAGCTAGAGCTAAGTCTAACTTGT
>JBOFZL010000061.1:0-60625 GCA_051655155.1 Filifactoraceae bacterium | reverse complement strand
GATATTGCATTTTTGTCTAGTTCAAATGAGCTAGCGTTAGCTCCACTTAAGCTTACTGTTAGATTTCCTGTTGCTCCTGTTCCAGTATTTTTTACTGTTACTTCGTGACTTTCTTGCTCTGTGTAGCCTATGGTTTTTGAAGTGAATGTTTTTTCTTCACTTGGTATTATGCTTACTCCATAGCTATCTAGTACTGTGAAGTTTACTTTGAAACTTTGAGTTATTCCGTTACTTCCACTTACTGTTACTGTTGCTTGGTAACTTCCTACTGCTAAACCTGTTTTTGGTTTTACTGTTACTTTTGCCTCTCCATTTGATGCTAGACTTGATATCGAATTTTTGTCTAGTTCAAATGAGCTAGCGTTAGCTCCACTTAGGTTTACTGTTAGATTTCCTGTTGCTCCTGTTCCAGTATTTTTTACTGTTACTTCGTGACTTTCTTGCTCTGTGTATCCTATGGTTTTTGAAGTGAATGTTTTTTCTTCACTTGGAGTTATAGTGATTTCATAGGTTTCTACTTTATAGGTTACATCTATAGGCGTAATTGCAAAAATAAGACCTTTATTATTTGTGGTATCCTCCATCTTCTCAATCCAAACCTTTGCATTAACTAATGTCCCTGTAGGAAATCCAGTCAACGTTCTTAAGTCTAATTCTTGATTAGTTGTTACGGCATTAATATTTTTGCGCGCTTCATAAATTTGACCACCCACTGTCGCTTCTACAACCATAACACTATCTTTAGGTGCAGAATATTTTATTACACTTGGAATAATAGTTGATTTTACAATTTTTGCATTTGTGCTATTCAATACGGTATTATCTTCAAATCTTAATTTTAACGCTTTCCCAATATCGGTATTAGCTATACTTGTAAAATTATCAATCCCACTGAAATTTGTAGTTTTCCCCCCTTTTACCGTCGATCCAAATAATAAGTTCCCTATCTTTATTTTTACTGCAGGACGAACTTCCCCTATACTATCTATCTTTCCTCCAGCGATCATTGTAACCCCGTCTTCACCTTCAATAAACTGTATATTGTTAATGCTTGAACCAACAGTACGAAGCCAAGTGTCATCACTGTTAGAAAATTTTCTCATGTCTAAATGTACAATATTACTTTCTCCTCTAGATAAAGGCCAAAAATTGACTGTCTCTGAATTTCCATACATTGTACCTTCTCTTCTAGTTGAATTTCCTGTCAAAGTAACCGGCTGTATCATATCGTTTTCTTTAGCTGTAATACTGACACTTTGATCTATAGATGTTTTTAAAACACTCTGAGGTGTGCTTCCAATTTTAGTATAATTAACTGTTCTGTCATCGAAAATTGATTTCCCAAAGCTTCCTTTGGCAAACAAAACCATGTTTCCCGTCTGACTTAGTACCCCTGTACTTCCATTATATCCAAGTAAATGCCATATCCTTGGATTTCCTGAACTATCGGAACCAAATGCAATAGTCTTATCAAACGTATTTGCATTTGCCCCAATCCCTACATCATTATTCTCAACTGTTGCATAGCTTGTCATCCCCCCTGTAGCCAATCCTGTAACACTTATACATAGACTTAAAAAAATTGATAATACTTTCTTTTTCATTAAAACCTCTTCCTCTCTGCTAACTAGATCTTTTATATTGTTAAATCCTATCCTAAACATTCAACATAATTTGTTGAACGCAAACAAGACTAGTCATCATATCGCCCAGCCTAATCACATTTGCATATTTCTTTTAAAAATACAAAATTATTTACTTTATATCTTTGTAAAACAAAATTTATCCGTCCAACTAATAGCTCTAATGTCTAGTTTCTCCCATACGCTACATGATAGGTTATCTTATCATAAATAGTAACCTTCCGTCAATATTTTTGTAAAGTTTTTAAATATGTTCTAATTCAAATTTTGTAATCAGTATTTAACTTAATTTTGATTATATCAAAGCATAAATTTTAAACTGTCATAATATTAAAGTTTAAAATTTATTTATTTTCATAAAAAAAGTGCAGATACTAGTATCTGCACTTTTAATCTCTTCTTTTCGTGTTTTTTATATTTTAATATAAAGTAAGTGTATTGATTAACCAAAATATCTCTTTAGTAAGCCTTCAAATGCACAACCATGTCTAGCTTCATCCTTCGCCATTTCATGCACTGTATCATGAACTGCATCTAAATTAAGCTGTTTTGCAAGGGTTGCAAGTTCTTTCTTTCCTAAGCAAGCTCCATTTTCTGCTTCTACTCTTAATTCTAAGTTCTTCTTAGTTGAATCTGTTACGCACTCACCTAGTAACTCTGCAAACTTTGCAGCATGCTCTGCCTCTTCCCAAGCAGCTTTCTCATAGTACATTCCTACTTCTGGGTAGCCCTCTCTATGTGCAACTCTTGCCATTGCCAAGTACATTCCTACTTCTGTACACTCTCCCATAAAGTTAGCTCTAAGTCCTTCAATAATTCTTTCATCAACACCAGCAGCAACTCCCACTACATGCTGATCTGCCCAAGAAAGTTCTCCTGATTGCTCATTAAACTTCTCTTTAGCCACCTTACAAACTGGACACATATCTGGTGCTTCATCACCTGTGTGTACATATCCACACACTGAACATACAAATTTCTTTTCCATTTTATTTCCTCCTGAATTTCAAATATAATTAGTAGTATTTCTACTTTCTTGACTAATAATATCATATATATTACTATTTGTAAATAGTAATTATTCCTATTTATTTATATTTTTTATTTCCCTTGCTTTTTATTTTTATTTCCTTTAAAATTAGTATGGACAATTTGAAAGGAGAACGTGATGACAAAATCGATTGAACAACCACAAAACAAAATGGGTACAAGTCCTTTGCTACCATTGGTTGCATCCATGGCCTTACCTGCGACTTTTTCAATGCTAATCCAGGCACTTTATAATATCGTAGACAGTATGTACGTTGCACAAATAGGTGAACAAGCCCTTACTGCCGTTTCCCTTGCTCTACCACTACAATCACTTGTTTTTGCAGTATCTGTAGGAACAGGAATCGGAATTAACTCATTTATATCAAGGAGTCTAGGCGCAAAACTTAATCAAGATGCTAATAATGCTGCTGATCATGGATTTTTTCTAGGTATATGCTCAGGCATCATATTTGCACTTATAGGATTCTTTTTTTCAAAGCCTTTTATATCTGCTTTCACTTCCGATCCACAGATTATAGCTATGGGAAGCTCTTACTTATCAATAGTACTTATATTCTCAACCTTTTGTTTTATACAAATAAATTCTGAGAAAACCTTACAAGCTACAGGTAATATGATTTGGCCTATGATTTTTCAACTTTTGGGGGCTATAACCAATATAATTCTTGACCCTATATTTATCTTCGGATACTTTGGCGTTCCTAAAATGGGAGTAACAGGTGCTGCAATAGCCACAGTCCTTGGACAGTTTTTGGCTATGAGCTTTAGTATTTTTATACTTACTTACAAAAAGCATACAGTTGAAATTGATATTAAAAACTTTAGCATTAACTCAAACATAATTTCATCCATATATAAGGTAGGTTTTCCTTCCATAATAATGCAATCTATCGCTACAGTTATGATAATAGGACTGAATACCATCCTAATAAAGTTCTCCTCTACAGCAGTGGCTGTAATTGGAATTTATTTCAAACTGCAAATGTTTGTATTTATGCCTATATTCGGTATAATGCAAGGGATAATGCCTATTATAGGTTATAACTTTGGAGCTAAAAATAAAGAACGATTAATGGGAGCTATGAAGATAGGACTTTATGGAACTCTAATCATAATGCTTTTAGGCACTCTAATTTTCAATTTAGCACCAAACATACTTTTACTTATGTTTAACCCTACAGAACAGATGATAGAATATGGCGTTCCTGCCCTTAGAATCATAAGTCTTGGTTTCTCAATGGCCGGTGCAAGCATAATTATTTCTACAGCCTTCCAAGCCATAGGAAACGGTAGTACAAGCCTTTATATATCTATTTTACGACAACTGGGAATAATACTTCCTGTAGCATATCTTTTAAGTAAAACAAGCCTTGGCGTAAAAGGTGTATGGTGGTCATTTTTCATATCTGAAATAGTAACCCTAATAATAAGTTTATTAACCTTTTATAAAACTTATACAGATAAAATAGCTACATTATAAATGTCTTCACATATAAGGAGAGTTTTTATGGAAAAAAGATGTTCTTGGGTTGGCAATGATCCAATATATATAGATTATCACGATAATGAATGGGGTAGACCTGTTCACGAAGATAGAAAACTTTTTGAATTTCTCGTACTTGAAGGTATGCAGGCAGGTCTTAGTTGGATCACCATTCTTAAAAAACGTGAGGCCTTTAGGATGGCCTTTGATAATTTTGACCCTGAGAAAGTTGCACTATACAATGAATCTAAGATAGAAAAACTTATGAACAACAAAGCTATCGTAAGAAATTCCCTTAAAATTAGATCAGCAATAAACAATGCGAAGCTATTCTTAGAAGTTCAAAAAAATTATGGTAGTTTTGATAATTTTATTTGGTCCTATGTAAACTATGCTTCAATTGTAGGCAACTTTAAAAACATAGAAGATGTCCCTACATCTACGCCTTTGTCAGACAAGATAAGTAAGGACTTAAAAAAAATGGGATTTAAGTTTGTTGGTTCAACAATAGTCTACTCCTTTATGCAAGCAATAGGTATGGTAAATGACCATGTCAGTGATTGTATAATTTACAACACCATTGTTATACACCCATTTTAACCAAATACAAATGAATCCTAAAAAGCTGTAGTAAATTTAAACTACAGCTTTTTAATAGAAAAGAATATAAGACTAATTATGGTGCTTATAACTCATAAAAATATGATAAACCTTATTTCCCCATAATAAGAGCCTAGAATTTAATAAATATTACTGTGCAGAAGCCTTTAAATTAAAACTATACCCATCTTAAAATCTTGATTTTAAAAGCTACAAACACTTCATAATCTAATCTTTTTATCATAAGGTTAAAAATAGATTTTTCATTTCTTCATTTGACAAACTAAACCGTTCCTGAATTTTATTTTTAGAAATATCTAAAGCTAAGGCATAAAGTGGTATATCTCCCTCATCCTCTATTAAACTTTTCAAAGGTTTCATATTGCCATCATACAAGAAGCTAACTCGAGCCTGATACCAATTATCATACAGCACAAATCCGCCCTCTGTTCTTGTATTAACAAAAGTAAATACATACCCTGCATTTATAAAAAATACTACTGCTAAAAAACAAAACCATCTAGCTTCTATATACCCATATAAACTAATCGCTAAAATAAACCCTACCAAATTTATTATTGTAAGTAAAATTATAAGCCCATTATATTTGTTAGATATAACTCCATCCTTAACTAAATTTTTATAAATAAGTTTTTTCCACTTATTTGCAATACTCTTGGCCTCTTTATTATTTAATAAGTTCCAACTGAATTTGTTTAAATACCCAACACTTTTAGTAGCTTGTAAAAGTGTCAATAAAGAATGTTCCTCTTTCTCTAACCGGATATTTTCTTCTTCCGATATTATAAACTCCACTTCTCCAAGCAGGCTATAGGGAATCTCTCCTCTCTTAATCACCCTTATCTTCCTTATGCTAATCAACCTTGCCAATGCCATTTGAACTATTTCTGTCATATCGGTTTTAATATTTAATATAGCCACTTCGTAAGGATTTAACCTTGCCGCTACTAATGGTGAGTTATAATCTCTTGTCCTAAACTTCTTCCTAAGCAAAGCACTAACCATCAGTATAATAGGAACTGTACCGAAAGTAACCTTACGTGCAAAAATACGGCTTCTTTCTGTATCCTTTTCTAAAGGAATATTAATCTTCAATATCCCATGTATAGTTGCAGTTTGTGGTTTTCCAGTTTCCATTGCAGAAACACTCATACACATTACAAAAAGCATTACTACCACTACACATATAAACCTAATCCTCCTCTTAAAAAGAATCGCACCCCTTATCATATAACTTCACTCCCCTAATAAAAATTCTATATAGCTCCTTGTTCAATTATTTTTAATATTATAGATATATACATCTATCATTATATATTATCCATACAATTTGTCAAAATATTTCTCAAATATCCTACATTGAACAAAACAATAACTTTATATTTTAATATGAATCCTATAAAATCAAGGTACTTATAATTTATTAGCGTAATACCATATATGTATAAAATAGATATAACAATAAAAACGAGATAAGTTAAACTCACCTCGTTTTTTATTGACATTTTTACGGCATATTATATCCTTTTAAGCCTAAACCTAAAACAAATATATTTTACTTGTTTAAAATTCATTCATTTCAAACATTAGCTTGCCTTACATATTATTATCTGCTAAGAACTTTTCAAATAAGTTTCTTTGAGCATTTGTATTCTTATGCTTGATGAACATCTCACCATTTTCAACTACTTGAAGGTCAAAGTTGCCCTCTCCACAAAGCACCCTATTCCCTTTTGTAGGCTGGAAGCTTGCTCCAAGGTTGTACTCACTGTAGGTTGGTACATTTTTAGAAACCATATCTTTGATATCCTCAACTGCTGTAACCTCTAGTTTCGCACCCATAGCGTTGGCGATATCTACCATAACCTTCCAATTTTCCACTATTGCGCCTTCTACAGAACTACTCACCTCTTGGATTCTTCTTTCTGATGAAGTGTAGGTTCCTGTTGACTGTGCTAAGCCTGCTGCCGGTAATATTATATCTGCCTTCTTTGCTGTTTTTGTCATATAAGCATCTTGGACTACTAAGAACTCTACTCCTGATAAGTCAATATGTGATAGGTCTTCCCCAAAGCTTACAAGAGCCTTAACTGAACCATCTGAAAGTTTATGCTTACATCCATCTGATATTCCCATATCGCAAAGCCCTTGAGTATTACTATTCACCTTAAGTTGAATTATCCCTGCTCTTGGTTTACCTATATGTCCTGCTAATACTGCAATATTTGCCACAGCTATTCCTGCATCTACACTTAAGGTATACTGGTCAAATATTATCATCGCTTTCTTCGCTCCTGCATAGAGTTTCGCAATTTCCATAGCTTCTTTTGATACCTTTGTATTTTCCAATGACTTAGATAAAACCTCAGGTACTTCTACCTTTGCCCCCAATTCTATTATAGCCTTTTGGATTTGAAGTAGTATATCAAGACTGTTCTTAGAATTTACAGATATGTCAGCCCACTCATTTAATAAGGTTTTGCCCTTGTTTATTACTGCAAGTTTTGTGCCTTTTTGCACTGCCTTTCGTACCTTTAATCCTACTACTCCATAGTCTTTTATTAGGTCACTACCAATTACAAGGATTGCATCTGTAGAATCCAACTCTTCAAAGGTGTTAGTTGAGGCATCTACCCCCAGCACCTTCGCCATCCCTGATTCCACCATATTGTAGGATACTGCATATGGTATTTTTAGTAGTTTTGTTGCTATATAGTTTGCCATAAAAGCTTCTTCGTTTGTATATCTATCAGACACTGATATTCTTATTGAGTCAGATCCTTGTAACATTTCAAAGCTCTTTAATTTTCTAGCAATTTGATAATAGGCATCCTCATAGCTTATCTCTACAAACTTACCATTCTTTTTCATCATCGGAACAGTAATTTTTTCGCCTAGTTTCTCTGTGGCATTTGCCCATCTACCTTTGCTACATAATAGACCACCATCCACTATACTCTCTGGATTTGCCTCTATTCTAACTATGTTTTGACCTCTGGTGTTAACCTTTGTGCTACAGCCTACTGAACAACTGTTACAAACTGATGGTTTCACATCTACTGGAATTGGTACCGCCTTTTCCATATAAGGTCTTTCCATTAATGCTCCAACAGGACACACGCTTACACATTGGCCACAAGCTATACAACCTGTCTCTTCTAAGTTTTGGTCAAGTGCAGGTTTTACTATTGTATCAAAGCCCCTATCCACTAGCCCTATAGCAGATATACCCATAACTTCTTCACAAGTTCTTACACAGAGACCACATAGGATACACTTATCTGGATTTCTCATAATAAATGGATGATCCGTTTCACAATTTCTATCGTGCACCTCTCCTATATATACTTCCTGACTTACATCATAATCATTGGCAATCTTCACTAACTTACATTCATGTATATCTAAACAACCACACACTAAACAACGATTAGCTTCTTTTTTTGCAGTTTCTGCATCCCAACCTAGATTTACCTCCTGAAAACTGTTTTTTCTATCATTAGGTTTAAGATGAGGCATCTTAGCCCTTGCTATTTTCTCTCTGTCTGCAAAACTTTCCCTTGTTAGGTCTGTACGCTTAGAATAGAAAGGTTCTTTGTACGGCTTAATCTCCCCTTGAAGATAGGTGTGTATTACCTCTGCTGCTCGTTTTGCATCTCCTATAGCAGCTATAGCTATTCCTGCACCTTTATTTATACAGTCTCCAACTGAGAATACGCCTTCAAGGTTAGTTAGGAAGGTTCCTTCGTCAGAAGCCACTGTTCCCCTTTTTGTTAGAGTTATTCCATCTAAACCTATTGGATCAAGAATTTGACCTATGGCTGAAATTACAGTGTCAACCTCCATAGTCTCTGTTTCACCCTCTATTGCCACAGGACTTCTTCTTCCACTAGCATCCGGCTCTCCTAATGCCATTTTTTGAAGCACTATCTTCTTAACTCTTCCGCCTTCGGAAATTATTTCTATTGGATTTACTAGGGATTTAAAGATTACACCTTCTTCTTCTCCTTCAATTATCTCAATAGCTTCAGCAGGCATCTCTTCCTTTGTTCTTCTGTATATATTGTATACTTCCTTTGCCCCAAGTCTTACAGCAGTTCTACAAGCATCCATAGCAGTGTTTCCACCACCTACTACCACAACTCTATCTCCTACTTGAAGTTCTCCATTAATTGTATACTCTCTTAGAAAATCTATACCACCGATTACCCCTTCTGCATCTTCGCCCTTACAACCTAATTTTGTTGATGACCAAGCTCCTACTGCAATTAGCACTGCATCATTTTCTTTTCTCAATTTTTCTAGGCTAATGTCTATACCAATTTTTACGTTGTTTATAAACTTAACACCCATACTTTCTATTATCTCTGCTTCTTTGTCAACTATTGACTTTGGCAGTCTATACTGTGGTATTCCATATCTTAGCATACCCCCCATTTTTTCCATGGAGTCGTATACTGTTACTTCATAACCTTCTTGAACTAAGAAGTATGCCGCTGAAAGTCCACCTGGTCCCCCACCTACTATTCCTACCTTTTTACCATTTTGAGGTTTTAGTTCAGGTGTATATGGGTTGTCTGAGTTAAGATCACTATCTGCTGCAAAGTATTTAAGCTGTGCTATGGCAATAGGCTCTTCCACCAACTCTCTTCTGCAAGCTGTCTCACATGGATGAGGACAAACCCTACCAATACTTGCAGGTAAAGGTAACTTATCCTTAATTGTCTTTACAGCTTCTTTGTAATCACCATTTGCAATTAAGCCTACATAACCTTGACAATCTGTATGTCCTGGACAAGCTAACATACATGGTCCTCTGCAATCTCCTAAGTGATCTGAAAGCAATAACTCTAACGCCACTTTTCTAGCTTGAATTGTTCTATTAGTATGAGTCTTAACTACCATCTTGTCTGAAGCCATTGTTGCACAGGCTCTAGCTAGCTTAGGCATACCTTCAATTTCTACTACACAAAGGCCACAGCCCCCATATATTTCTACTCTGTCATCATAGCATAGGGTTGGTATCTCAACATTATTCTCTCTAGCTATATCCAACACTGTTTGACCACTAAAACCTTTAACTTCCATACCATTGATATTTAATTTGATTTTTGACATTGTTCTACCTCCTCCTATATTATTTCTATTGCAGAAAACTTACAACTCTCTTTACACTTGCCACATTTAATACATAATTCATGATCTATTAGATGAGCCTTTTTCACCTCTCCTGTAATAGCTGTAACAGGACACTGTCTTTTACAAAGACCACAACCTATACACTTATCTTCAAGAATATTGAAGGTAATAAGTGCCTTACATTGATGAGCAGTACATCTTTTGTTGTAAATATGATCTTCATACTCATTACGGAAAAATCTTATGGTACTTAAAACTGGATTTGGTGCTGTCTGTCCTAAACCACAAAGAGAACCATCTTTTATGGTATTACCTAACTCTTCCAACAACTCAATATCCCCTTCCTTACCATTACCTTCACAAATTCTGGTAAGGATTTCAAGCATTCTCTTAGTACCTATTCTACAATGAATACACTTTCCACAAGACTCCTTACGAGTAAAGTCTAAGAAAAATCTTGCCATATCAACCATGCAGGTAGTTTCATCCATTACAACCATACCACCTGAACCTATAATAGCTCCTGTTTTTGCTAAAGTTTCATATTCAACTGTAGTCTCCATTAACGAAGCAGGAATACAACCTCCAGATGGACCTCCCATCTGAACACCTTTAAATTCCTTATCTTCTTTTATTCCCCCACCAATATCGTAGATGATTTCTTTGATTGTCATTCCCATTGGAACTTCTACCAAACCACCTTTTTTAATCTTTCCTGTAAGTGCAAACACCTTAGTTCCCTTACTTGCCTCCGTTCCAAGATTTCCAAAAGCTGCTCCCCCATTATTTATTATCCATGGAATGTTTGCAAGTGTTTCAACGTTGTTTATATTTGTAGGTTTTTGCCAATATCCCTTTTGCGCAGGAAATGGTGGTTTTAACCTTGGCATACCTCTTTCCCCTTCAAGAGAAGCGATTAAGGCTGTTTCTTCACCACAAACAAAGGCCCCCGCCCCCGCTTTTATTCTTAGATTAAAGCTAAAGTTTGTGCCACAGATATTGCTACCAAGATAGCCTTTTCCCATTGCCTGTTCTATAGCCTTTTGAAGTCTTACAATAGCAAGAGGATATTCAGCTCTAACATACACAACCCCTTCTGAGGCTCCAATAGCATAACCGCCTATTATCATACCTTCAATAAGTGCGTGAGGATCTCCTTCCAGTACAGATCTATCCATGAATGCACCTGGATCACCTTCGTCAGCATTACATACAAAATACTTAGGAGTTTCTTTAGAAGCTAAAGCAGCATTCCACTTAAACCAAGTAGGGAAACCTGCGCCTCCTCTTCCTCTTAAGCCTGAAATTTTTATCTGCTCTATAACTTCTTCCTGACTCATAGTAGTTATACATTTTTTTACAGCTTCATAACCTCCACCTTCCACATACTCTTCTATGCTTTCAGGATCAATTAATCCACAGTTTCTAAGAGCAACCTTAACTTGCATCTTTTGTGCATTTTCATCTATCTTATCAATAAGATACTCTTCAATAACCTTACCCTTAACTAAATGCTCTTCTACAATTTTTTCTGCAATCTCTGGAGTTACTTTTACATAACGAGAAAGCTCACCCTTTTCTGTTATAACATCAACAATAGGCTCAAGATAACACATACCTATACAACCTGTTATATCTAAATCAACCTTTAATTTCTTATTCTTTTTTATAGTAGCTTCAAGGGCAGAAAAAGCTTTACCTGCTCCGGCAGCTAATCCACAACTACCTTGTCCTACAAGTATTCTCATATTCTTATGCCCCCTTAACATCTTTTTTTCTTATATCTTGAAGTATCTCCTTAGTTGCCTTAGGAGTAAGCTTACCAAAAGTTTCGCCATTTATCATCATTACAGGCGAAAGTGAACAACAGCCCAAACAAGCTACGTTAATTAGTGTAAATAAGCCATCTTCTGTAGTTTCCCCATCTTTAATTTTAAGTTCTTCAACAATTGCTTCCTCAATTGCATCAGATCCATTAACATGACAAGCTGTACCCTGACATAGATAAATCAAATATTTACCTATAGGATTAAGTCTAAACTGAGTGTAAAAAGTAACTACTCCGTGAATCTTCGAAACCTTAATCCCAGTTTTCTCAGATATGTAGTTCATTGCTTCCACTGGAACATAGCTATATACATCTTGGACTTTTTGAAGCATGGTTATTAAGCTTCCCTTAGCATCCTTATACTTATCTACAATTCCCTTAATCTTGCTTAAATCTATATTAGATTCATTTGCGCAAGTTTCCTTATAAGCCATTTAATTCAACTCCTTTTTTATCGTGTGAACAAAATATGTCCATTATTTAGATAATATCACTTTCTACATTTTTCTGCAATAACTAATGCTCTTATAAACCTCTTTTAAAAAAGAAAATTCAGACTGAATAATATACAGTTTTTTAAAATTACTACCATCTCTGATGCTATTAAGAAAAACAAAAGTTTTATAAGCTTTATTTCACTCTAAATATATGATATTATAAAGAGCATATACTAAAATTATCAGGAGAAATTTATGCTCGAAAATATCGCACTGAAAGAACTTAGCGTAATATTAATGGCCGCAGTCCCTATAATAGAATTAAGAGGTGCTATCCCCTATGGTATAGCCTTGGGTCTTTCTCACAAACTTGTTTACATTGCTGCTGTAATAGGTTCCAGTCTTCCTGCCCCAATTATAATCTTACTATTTAGAAAAGTTTTGGAATTTATGCGTGAAAAAGGAATGTTTAAAGCTCTCATAAGATTCTTAGATAACCATATCTATAAAAAATCTAAAAAACTCAAGGCTGCTAACCTTATAGGATTGTTCTTATTTGTAGCTATTCCCTTACCTACAACTGGCGCTTATACTGGTTCTATCCTAGCATCTATGCTTAACATAAGAATAAAATATGCACTTCCTGCCATCGTTTTAGGTAATATGGTAGCAGGATTGGCTATGATGGGTGTAAGCCATATTATATTTTAAAACCTGCACACTTTAACAATTAAAAATTAAAACAAAGAAAGAGGAAAACTATGAAACTATCGAAAAAAATTATATTTATTTTATCAGTTCTAAGCCTAATCTTAGGCTTAACAGCTTGTAGTACAACATCTGAAAGTAGTGAAGCTAGCAAGTATATGGATGAATTTATAACTACATTTAAATCGGGAGATTTTCCTAATGCCAGTGCTATGACTCAAGACCCTAACTTTATATTCTTTCAAGTTGCAGAAGATCCAACATTCACAGTAGCCTCTCAACAGAAAGCTATAGAAATGATGAAAGCCTTAGAGTATAAGTATATTAAGGAAACTACAACTGATGATAAAACTACCCTAGAAATGGAATTTACAGTTAAAAATGTGGGCGATTTGTTTACAGAAGGAATGAGAGCCTCAGTAATGAAAAATCTTGAAATTACAGGACAAAACCTTCCAAGCCAAGAAGTTTCGACCCAAGTTGGACAGGCATTTGAATCAGCCTTTAACAAAGAAGCTTCCACTCACAAAGAAAATGTAACTGTAGAATTGAAAAAAACAGATTCCGGCTATACAATAGTACCTACAGGTGAACTTCTTAATATGCTTATGGGTAATCTCTTACGTTCTCAACAACAACTTTCTCAAGCTTTATCCGAAGTAACTCCAAAATAAAAATTTTAAGTTTAAATATATTTTAAGTTCTATCTTTAAAGTATTGTTTAATTTTAAAGCCCCTCTAAACTTTATAAAGTTAGAGGGGCTTTAAAGTTATAAAAAACGCTTGACAGTCTGATATTATTTTGATATCATTTCAATATATTAATATAACTTAAAAGGAGATTGCATTATGGAAGAAAGAATTTTATCAACAAAAAGAGATGGATTTTTAATATTTTTGCTTACTATTTTATTATATGTAGTAGCTATATTTACATTTATCTATACCATACCAGTATTAGATAACTTCCTATTTAGAATCCCATTTGGCTTAAGTGTTGTTTGGATTATTTTGGGTTGGATTCCGTTTTTGGGATTAAAGATTGTAAAGCCTCAAGAGGCCTTGGTACTAACCTTATTCGGAAAATATAAGGGAAGTATAAAGGTAGAAGGTTTCTACTTTGTAAATCCATTTTGCCAAGCAGTTAACCCTGCAGCTAACACTAAACTTCATCAAAGCAAGGATATTGAAGGCGATGGACATTCATTAAATTTAAGCACAGGTAACAATATGACTTTTCCGTCAGCTAGTAAAAAGATATCTCTAAAACTTATGACCTTAAATAATAATCGCCAAAAGGTAAATGACTGTTTAGGTAATCCTATAGAAATTGGTATAGCTGTGACTTGGAGAGTTATAGATACTGCAAAAGCGGTATTTGATGTGGACAACTACAAGGAATACCTGTCCTTACAATGTGACAGTGCCCTAAGAGAGGTAGTAAGAACTTATCCTTATGATATTTCCACAAACGTGGATACCACAGGAGATGGTATCGCTGATGATGGAAGCCTGCGAGGTTCAAGCGAGCTGGTAGCAAGTCAAATAAAGAGAGAAATTCAATCTAAGGTACAAATCGCAGGTCTTGAGGTGGTTGATGCACGAATAACCTATCTTGCATATGCCACAGAGATTGCAGCGGCAATGCTTCAAAGACAACAAGCAGCTGCAATAATAGATGCTCGAAAAATGATCGTTGACGGAGCTGTAGGAATGGTAGAGATGGCCTTGGAGCGTCTTAACGAAAACAATGTAGTTCAACTAGATGAGGAAAGAAAGGCTGCAATGGTATCTAACCTCCTAGTAGTTCTATGTGGGAACAAAGACGCTCAACCAATTGTCAACTCAGGAAGTCTATATTAAATGAGCGAGAAAGAAAAAGCAAAGAAGCAGATACCATTGCGTCTATCCCCTAAGCTATATGATGCCATTTTAGGTTGGGCAGAAGATGACTTTCGATCAGTAAATGGACAAATTGAATACCTACTTTCCGAATGTGTAAGACAGAGAAAAAAAGATGGAAAATATATTTCCACCGAAATAGACAAACCATTGGATATAGATATCTAAGAAGATTCTTCTCTCAATGATTAAAATAGCATTTATTATTTTCAAAAATCCTCCCTACAAATAGGTAGAGGATTTTTTTGTATTAATAAAATTATTGATTAATCCTAGAAAATAGAGTAGACTTTAAATTATAGTATGTAAAGGGGGGAGCATAATTTGAAGATTTTAGTAAACAAAAAGAACATTTTGGACATATTATTTATATTAATCGGTTGTACCTTATGCGCCTACTCAGTAACGGCAATATTGGAACCCACAGGGCTTGTTACCAGTGGATATACAGGTTTTTCATTGGTATTGCAAAAAATATTTGGTCTACGATATACATATTTTTACTATATATTCACAATAGTAACGCTAATCCTAGCTTTTATTTTCCTCGGAAAAAGAGAACTTTTTAAGATAATGACTGTTTCTCTTATCTACCCCAACGTACTATTTATACTCGATAAAATTTCCCTAGGTTTTGTGTCTACAGATTTAGTAATTTGTACCATATACTTTGGACTACTAAACGGAATAGGAGTAGGCCTTGTTCTAAAACGTGGCTTTACCTTTGGTGGTACAGATACTCTTTCTAAAATTCTGCAAAAGAAAATATTCAAATACTTTACACTAAATCAAATCCTTTTAGTTATTGATGCGCTTGTAATTTTAAGTTCCTACTTTGTGGCAGGTGGTGAAATAGCTCTCTACTCATTATTAAACCATTTTATTGTAATGAGAGTAATAAACTATATTATGTACGAATGGGGAAGTACTCTTTATAAAATGGAAGTTATCAGCGAACATTATATAGAAATTTCCAACTATATAATGAGTCTTGGTCGTGGAGTTACCATGTATGAAATAATTGGCGGGTATACAGGAAAAAAAAGAATACAAATCACCAGCATTGTAGCACCTAAAGAATCTATTTTAATCAAAAATAAAATTGCAGAATTGGATCATGATGCCTTTGTAGAATTTCTTCCTATACTATCTGTATATGGAGCAAAAGGTAAAAGATTTATGGATATAAAAAGCCAAAAATTATAATTAAAAATTTTTCTACACTATAAATTCAAAATCATTTTGGTAAATACTAAATTTACCGAAACTATAAACTATAAATAAATTCCTCTAAACAATACATTATCTAATAATATCATAAATTATATTTTTATTGCTAATTTATTTAAAGAATGATATAAATATATAAATACTTGCTGAACTTTTACATAGTTATGTATAGTGCGGTTTTATTTTATTACATAAGAGAGGGGATTGGTTTATGGAAGATGTATACGAAGTATCAGCCGACATCAAGGCAGCAATCAAATCCAAACTAGAAGTTGCTATAAAGCTTAGCAATGATTTGGCTGCCAATCCTGAATTATCTGGCGAAGAGTATCAGTCTAGCCAAAAGATGGTGGAACTTCTACGTGAGCATGGATTTGTTGTAGAATATCCGTTTGCAGGTTTTGATACGGCTTTTTGTGGTGTGTTGGATAGAGGGGAAGGTCCTTCTATTTGTTTTATTGCTGAATATGATGCCCTACCTGATATTGGTCATGGGTGTGGACATAATCTCCATGGTTCTATGTCCATACTATGTGGATTAGCTTGTAGTTTGCTTAAGGACAGTTTTTCAGGAAAGGTATATGTTATTGGAACACCTTCTGAGGAGGTTTTAGGCTCAAAGGTGACTATGGCAGAACAGAAAATTTTTGATAATATGGATTTGGTTACTATGATGCACAGTTGGTCTGGAGGTCTGAGCCAAGCCAATATGAACCTGTTGAGTTTACGTTGCTATCATATTGAATTTATAGGTCAAGAGTCCCATGCTGTAGCTGGCCCTTGGAAGGGCAAAAGCGCCCTTGCAGCAGCAAGAAAATTTTTAGATTTAATTGATGCAAGACGTGAATGTTTTACACCTGATATTAAGTTTAACAGTATTTTTACCCAAGGAGGTAAGGCTCCCAATATAATTCCTGGTTATGCACAACTGAAAATAGAATTTCGTGCTGATTCTATTGCAAAGTTGGAAATGGTTGAAGATATGGTTCGTAAGTGTGCAAATGGTGCGGCGCTTGCACTAGATTGTAGTGTGAATTTTACCAAAGTTATGGATGATTTTGCTGATATGGTATGTGTACCTGCTCTTGAAGAAGAAGTATGGAAACTTCTTGAAGCTCGTGGCTATAATCTATGCGGAAAAGATATGCCTAATGGCTCTTCTGACATAGGCAATATAAGCTATCGTTGTCCTACTATTCAGCCTTTAATATCAATTGCTTCTGAAGCTTATGCTTTGCACACTGTAGAAATGGCTAAGGCAACTTGTGAGCCAGAGGCTTATTTAGCCTTGCAACATGGGGCAGAGGTTTTGACTCTGTTAGGAATGAAGGTTCTTACTAATCCAAGTTTTTGTAATGATATTAAACAGTCATTCTTTTCAGCAAGAGAGTCAAAATTCAACCTATAACTTAAAATAGATTTTACAAATTATTTTAAAATATAAATTAGGAGGTTTATATATGAACCCACAAAAAAGTGAAGATACAAAAAAAAGGTTTAAGATGCCACATATTTATGTTCTCCTTTCTTCTATTATAGCTGTTTGTGCTTTGGCTACAAGAATTTTACCCACAGGAGAGTTTGAGCGTGTAAAAAATGCGGCTGGAAAGATGGTTGTTGTTCCAGGAACTTATCATGCAGTTGAAGCAACACCCATTGGTTTTTTTGGATTTTTTCGTTCATTTTATGCAGGAATGGTAGATGCTGCTCCAATAATTTTTTTCGTATTTATAGCATATGCTTCCATTAGTTTAGTTATTGAAAGTGGAGCATTCAACGGTCTTGTATCTGTTTTACTTAAATATTTAAAAGGCAAATCTAGAGTTATTATTATACCTATATTTATAGCGCTTATCGGTGCTGGTTCTTCTACAATAGGTCTTTTTGAAGAACTTTTTCCTTTTATACCAATATTTGTTGGTATAGCTATAGCTGCTGGATATGACGCTATAGTTGGTCTTGCCATTGTAGCCCTTGGTGCTGGTATTGGGTATAGTGCTGCGACAATCAATCCTTTTACTGTTGGAATGGCTCAAAGTATAGCAGAGATTGCTCCTTTCTCTGGTATATCATATCGTATAATTTGTCATATAGTTATGGTTGTTGTGGCATCTTTCTATACAATACGTTATGCCCTTAAAATACAAGCAGATCCAACCAAGAGTTTGGTATATGGAACTGAAGTATCTAATGTCTTAGTTTCTAACGATGTCGAAAGTTATCGCTTTGGAATAAGAGAAAAACTTATATTATTAGAACTTACAGTTGGTATAGGAGTAATAATATATGGCTCTAAGGTATATGGTTGGTACTTTGAAGAATTAAGTGCTGTATTTATAATAATAGGTCTTGTTGCTGCAGCTATTATGGGATGGAAACCTAGTGTAATCGCTGAAAAAATAGCTAAAAGCTTCCAAGATATTGCTATGGCATGTATGATGATAGGTTTGGCAAGAGGCATTTTGATTGTTTTGCGTAATGGTAGTATAATTGACACCATAGTATATGGTATGTCCGTTCCTCTTTCAAAAATGCCAAGCTGGATTGCTGGTGAAGCTATGTTGGTAATTCAAACAGGTCTAAACTTCTTAATACCTTCAGGTTCAGGACAGGCAGTTACAAGTATGCCTATTATGGCTCCTCTAGCAGATTTATTAGGAATATCAAGACAAGTGGCTGTACTTGCCTTCCAGTTTGGTGATGGTCTATCCAATATTCTATGGCCAACTTGTTTTGCTCCAATTATTTGTGGTCTTGCAGGAGTTAAAATTGAAAAATGGTGGAAATTCTTTGTTCCTTTATTTGGTTTACTTTTCCTTTCACAAATGATATTAATTTTTATTGCTATTAATATGGGATGGTCTTAACATTATATTATAGTTAGGAATCTATTTCACAGAATTTGAACCAATATAAAACTTATTATGATATAGAATTTTGAACCATACTTCGTAATCCTAGTAAAAAATTTAGTTTATGAAGTATGGTTCATTTATTTGTAAATTATACACGCTAACAAATCCAGAAAGTTAATTCCTTTATTTTATAGTTTCCATAAACAAATAACCTATTCATATGAATAGGTTATTTTTAGAAAATCTTGCTTATTGAAATCTCTTTTATGTTGCAACTATGTGCATTTAACAATTTTTTATAAAAAGACTTTATTAATCCATCATCTCTATAAAAGCTTCCATCCTTGTTTTTAGCTGTCCTACATCTGAAGTAGAATAATCAGTTTCCACATGAATATAAGGAAGTCCCAGCTTAGTTACTATACGTTTTATCTGTGTAGTTTCAACTGCAAAAGTGTGGCAAGCCTGTAATGTCATCTCTACCACTCCATCTGCCTTATACTGTTTACAAAGCCTTTCCAAAAGTTCATATCTATTATCATCAGGTGTCATTACCGAACAACCTATACTTAAATATCTATCTGCTATGGCCACTATAGGGTCCCCTGTTTCCTCTACCATCCTATCCATCTGTTTTGCTCCGGTACAGTTTTCGTAAGCAACTACCACTCCCCCAGAATCTTCAATAGCCTTAATCACTTTTTCAGTTACTCCACCCATAGGACAGCCTGTTACTATTATTCTTTTAGCCGTTTCTGGTACAGGTCTTGCTCCATTGTTATAATCTTCCAATAACTTGTCTCTTAAAGCATCTATTTCTGCAATTTTAGCTTCCTTATCAAACTTAAACTGACTTCCAAATAGTATCTGAAGCTGATTTAATCCCCACATTGGTGGTGGACAAAGGGTATTGATTTCATAAAGTGATTTAAGTGCCTGTCTTTCTCTATTCCTTAACTTAATCGCCTCTCTTAGTTTTTCATCAGTAATTTCAACTCCAAACTTTTTCTCTACCCTATCTTTAAGTTTTCTAACTTCATTTCTCCAAAGGCTAATAGAATCTTCATCTTTTTGATTTTGTGGCAGGTTCATTATATGAACATCTTTAATCTCTCCCAGTAGCTCATACATTTTCTTCTTCCCATCACAAGTAGTCTCTCCTACAACCAAATCAGAGAAATACATATACGGACACTTATCCGTAATAGCAAAACCATAGCTAGACTTAATTAGTGGGCAAAGATTCTTTGGTAGTACCTGTTCTGCATCAGGTATAGTTTCATCACTGGTTGAACAAAGACCTACCTCAATTGCTCCTGCCGCCATAAAAATCTCATTGGGAGAATATGTACAAAATACTCCTACCACATTTCTTCCTGATTCTTTAAGGTTCATCATATTTACAAACCCTTGTTTCCTAGCATCTGCAAAACTCTCAAAATTTGCAGGTAAACTTTCCTTTCTCATAACTACCTCCTGAATTTTATTTTACAACTTCATAGCTGAAATTGCTCCTCCAATTGCACCTGCATATTGTGCCAGAGGACTACTCTCTACCGTTCTTTCTAACTTCTTAGATAGACTATTAATAATATATGGACTTCTGTGCAAACCTCCTGTAAGATAAATTTTCTTATCTCCCTTAGAATGTTTATTACAAAGAGTCTTAACCTTATCTGTTACGGAATCTATTATCCCAAAGGCTATATCTTCCTTAGACTTCCCTAAACCTATTAGGCTTATAACCTCTGATTCAGCAAAGACAGTACACATAGAACTTATACTGACACCCTTCCCAGACTCTGCCAACTTACACATATCCTCTATAGTTACTCCCATAATATTGGACATAACCTCTAAAAATCTACCTGTCCCTGCTGAACACTTATCATTCATCAAAAAATCTGAAACGTTTCCACCTTCCAAACTAATTATCTTAACATCTTGTCCCCCAACATCAATAACAAGACTATCTTCCATCCCAAAAATAAAAGCTGCCCCTCTACCATGACAACTAATTTCCGTTAAAGTCTTATCTGCAAAACTTACCGAAACCCTTCCATAACCTGTGGCCACAACCTTTGACGCCTCTAGTGATATGCTATTTGCCTCCAAGTCTGCCTTCATCTTATTAGCAGTTTCTACACTGCTCCAACCTGTAGGCATAATATCCTTATATATTATTTCTTTATTCTCATTCATAACTACTAACTTTGAAGTAGTAGAACCTATATCTATCCCTATATAATTCATATAACGCTCCTTAGTTTTTTGTCTCTTATATTTTAACCTTTATAAACACCTTAGTAAAATTAATATTTTCTATATATATTATTCGAATTTATAATAAGTTATTTGCCATCTATATTTGAATGCACTAACTAAATGATATCTATAATTGCATTTGCTCTGTTGCAAACTAACCATTACACATTTGGATACTTCTTATATTCTGAAAGTAGCTACAAAACTTCTTCTGTATTTATAATTTAATTTTTCAGATATTCTCAATAACAAAAAAGGATAGCTACCTTTTAGTAACTACCCTTTATATTGGTTCCTTTTTTAACTTATTATATTTATTCGCTGCTCAAAATTCCATCTTTTAGTCGTTATTTTTGCCTGTTGCAGCTTTAACTATTACATCCAATATCTACGGTTCTTCAACAGTTTTTCCCATGCCTTCTGAGTTTCTGTAAACTGCATATAATATTTTTTTACATTTCGATCATATTTTTCCAACTCTGATAATATTTGCATAAATTCTTCACGATTAAAATATTCACATATATGAGGAAGTACTTCTTGAAAAATTTCACGCATATTTTTGATTTCCTCGTCATAAGTTTCCGGATTAGTTATAAACATCAATAAAGGTTTATACCTTATCCATCCTATACAAGCTTGGAAAAAGCGAGTTACCGTCACTTGATTAGTTGGTAGAACAGGTTCCAAATGTAAAGGAAGAACTCCATCCAACAAATGTCGATAAGCAGAAAAACCATCATGGAATGTGTAACATGGCACACGCAACACAGTACGTTTCGAAAGCAAAGTGCTTAAAAATGTATCCTCACCTCTAGCTCCAGGTGGATTGTAGAATGGTGCTGTACGCTCTGGTTTTCTCAAGTTAATACATAAGTTTGACCCTGAAATAAATTTACAACCACTGATTTCTTCTACGTCAACTGCCTGCTCAGAGAGAAGAACTTCCGTATCCGCATAAGTTACGCCACCACTTTTCATCTTTTTCTTTACAGACTCCCATGTAACAATATCATTGCTTATTGCCCCTATAAACTTGCTAAAAATGTCTTCACTCAACACGTCATTAAAAGTAATTTGCGGAATTGGAGAAATATAACCACAGTGATGACCGTTAGTAATATCTGCATTTGCAATATGTTGCAGGTGAATTGGTAGCACATACTGCCCACCCCACAGGCAAACATCTCTACTTTTCGTAACAGCCACTGGATACTCATCATCATCCAAGTAAAGTATATAGTCCATACCATGCTCCAATGCCGCATACATGATAGCATTCCGCTTACCCGCATATCCTGCACTGAACAGAAGCTTTGCATCTTTTGGTGATAAATCCCCATCACCTATTAGCTGTAATACACTATTTTGGGCATTTTTCGACCCTAAAAAAATTATGTTATCAAAAGCATCTACCATTTCCTGTGGCAGATTCGTAAAATCTGTTGATTGGGTATTTGAATAATCAAGGTCATATGCTATAAAAAGGTTCAAGCTAACCTGTTGTTGGAGTTTATCTCGAATTCCAGATTCATTCCAACTATACACATATGAGTTCAATACTTTCTTAAAGTTCTTACGCCCTGTTGCAAATCCAATCCCAAGCCTAATTTTTTCTGGTTCCATGAATTCCTCCACTCTAAACGTGTATAAAAGGTGAATAAACAGTTTCAATACCCCTTTATTTTTAGTATAACATATAACCCATAATTATGCTATTTTTCAAGTTTCCATATATATTTTCATAAAACACAAAAAGGAGGGCATCCTTCCGTAAATCATCTTTACATATGCTATGGAAGGATTTGCAGAATCAATGTAGTAGCGCAGATAAAAACAATATATCATTCACCAAATCCAAAGTAAGAAAGGTAATAGAATGTTTTAGTTCTTTTTATTATATCCTTTTCTTAATTTAATCATAGTAATAACTCTCCATTATATCTATTTGCTAGATTTTCGTTATGATGATGACAAATATTTATTAAAATACTATTATCTAAATCCAATAACAGCTTTTCAATGTTTTGTGAATTTTCAGCATCTAAATTAGCTAAAACTTCATCGGCTATTATAATTGGCTTATTGTCTGCCAAAGCTCTAGCTATTGCTATTCTAGCACTTTCCCCTCCTGAGATCTGTCTTTTAGTTTTATTAATATTTCCATAAATCCCACCTAATTCATTCATCAGTTTATCTAACCTGACCTTTTTTATTATACTAATAACCTCATCATCACTAAGTTTTCCTTTTAAATCAATATTCTCTTTTAAGGTAATATTAAATATATATGGATCTTGCCCTATATAATTTATAATACTATTTATATCATCAGCGCTTAAATCTTTATATGATTTTTCTCCAACTAAAATATCCCCACTTGTATAGTTATGTAATTTTAGCATTAGCTTACTAAGACTGCTTTTCCCAGAACCTGACTCCCCTTTTATTAAATATTTTTTGCCTTTTTCAAATTTATAGTTTAAATTCTCTTTAAATACAAATTTATCAACATATTTAAAATTCAAATCCTTTAACTCAATATTGTCTATTTCATCAGTAATATTTATTAGCCTTGTTATAATATCATTTTTTCTTATTTCTTTCGGTAAGCTTCTAACTATTTCTTTATTTAATTCTCTCATAGAAATAACTTTCATCACATTGTTTATGACTGCTATAAATGGTTCATTTAAGAAAAACGTCAATTGTAACACTGCCATAAATTGTCCTAGTGTAATACTTCCATTATTTAAAAAGACTATTGACAGTGCAACGCCAGAAATTTGTGATAATGCTACTCCACAGTTAGCTACAAAACCACTTATGTTTTCTAAAAAACTAAGTGCCTGTACATCCTTAGTAGTTTGATTAAAAATTGCTGCCATCTTATTTTCAAAATATGACTCCACCCCAGAATTTTTAACTACTACCACACCCTGCATTATATCGTTTATTTCTGCCAACTGCCTGTCTTGACTATCAAAATATTTATAAACTCTTTTGTTCATCATTTTTGGAAAAAAAATATTGTTAATCATTAGTGGTAAAATAAATATCAATACCACAACTGCTATTTTAGGACTTATATTTATTAAAAGTAAAACCATAAAAACTATTTGTAACACATCTTTTGCCACAAAAAATATAGATGATAAATACATATCGCTCCACGATTCAATTTTTAAATTTATTAGATTTACATATTCGGATAAATCTTTACTTAAAATATCACTTAAATCAATATTTAAAATACCTTTAAATACATTATCTTTTAACCTTCGTGCTATATTGTTTCTAATATATGTGGATACAAAATAATATAATCCAATACCTAAAAATGATACTATCATTATGGTTACTATCTTTATAACTCCATCAATATTAATTAAATTTATGTAATCTCCTAAAAGCATATATCCGTAGGCTAACAATGGCTGGCTAATACTGCCGGCAATTATAACAAGCACAAGAATAATAAATTCTTCAGCTTTAAATAGTTTTTTCAAATTATACCCCCTTAATTAAATCAGCTATTCTTAATACAATTATATTAACTTTCAATTAATTCTTCTGAATAATTATGTGTAAACATCACAGTGAATACGAATTCATTTCTTTCTAACTAAAAAATAATTTCCCTACAAGATATCAAGAAAAGTTTTACTTGTCAAGACTTAGTAACAAATTAAAATAAAACTTTTATCCACCTTTTTATCTGTTACTTGAAACCGATCTTTTCTGCTTCTGTATATAGCTTTGCAAAATAATCAAGTGATCAGTATGCATTCATTATACCTTCTTAGAGTATCTTCAATGTATTTTATCAGTCATCTTGTTGATCCCCTTAAAAATCATTGACTCATATTGCCGCTGTGAACTTATTATTTGTGTTCCCAGCGGCTCCTCTTTAACCTGTCAATTTGTTTTTATTTATCATAAGAATTTGTTTACACTTCCTCTATAACTTCTGAGGTTATAAATATTGTTTTAGCATAAAGGCTTATACACACTGTAATTAAAGCTGTCCCTAGGATAACAAGGTTTTCATAGCCTTGTAAATATTCAAAAGCTATTCCATATACAGCTTGTCCTATAGGTAAGGCAAACATTGAAACAGTCATTACGAATGCCATAATCTTTCCAAGCATATTTTCTGGTGTTTCCCTTTGAATAAAGGTAATAATCATAACGGTTACAACAGTTGCCATACACATAACTAAAAATGCTCCTATTATAATTAATCCATAGGCCACCATAGGTCTATTGCTGAAAAACATTGCTCCCCACATAGGAATAAGACCAAGAGCAGTAAAAAACACATACTTATACAGGCTCTTAATATTTAGTTTTTCCCCAAAGATACTGGACAAAATACCACCAAAGAGACCACCAAAAGCAAGAACTCCCTGTGCATATCCATAAACTTTTTCTGATAACATCAACCTTTCCGTAATAACTACCGGAAGAGAAATAATAATTAAAGCACTAATAAAAGCATTTAGTAGACAAGTAATAAACATCACTTTTTTTAGTTTTTCCTTTTTTCTAAAAATAAAGTTTAGTGACATTTTTGTATCTTCTTTTACAATGTCAAACATAGGAGATGTATTTTTTTCTTTTTTATATGGCAACTTAATGAAAATTTCCAAGATTGCTGACAGGAAGAAGCAGGCTATGGACACTAATAGAATATGCTTTATTCCATAGGTTGCAAACAGCATACCCCCAATAATAGGAGATAATAAGTTTGCAAGCCCTCCTATGCTACTTACAATACCGTTTCCCTTTACCAATATCTTTTCATCAAGTAAAACAGGTACACTGGCTTGAACTGTAGGCTGATAAAGACCTCCTATGCTGTATAAAATCATCATTGTAACCACCAGCAATGGTACAAGTGGTATGGTATCCATAAACATATAGAAAAATAAAATTAAAAATCCTGTAGCAAAATCCAATATAACCATGATATTTCGCTTATTAGCCCTATCTGCAATTATACCTCCCATAGGCATAAGCACTATTAAAGGCAAAAAAGAAACTGCACCGACTATACCGAATATTGCAGATGAACCTGTTATACTTAAGAGATACAGTGGTAGAGCAAAACGCAGTATTCCATTCCCAAAAAGGGATATAATTTGCCCAATGACTACCAAAATAAAATTTTTGTCTGAAAGTCTATTTGATTTCATTATACACACTCCATTTCATTTATATCTGTTTTTATATTAAGGTATTCCAAATGAATTTTTAAGTTTTCTCTAGCTGTTAGATGTTCATAAAAACTAGGAGTCTCAATCATAATACCCATTCTTTTCAGTACTTTTTCTCGTTCACTCCAAGGGCAATGGGAGAAAATAGATATTCCCTCCGTTGGCTCTAAGCTCCCTGATAATAATTTTAAAAAGGTGGTTTTCCCTGCTCCATTGCTTCCTAGCAGCCCTATAAGTTCCCCTTTCTTAATCTCTAAATTTATATGATTTAGCACTAAGCTATCATCATAATTTTTACATAAGTTTAGGGTTTTTATTATTGTTTTCATAGTTTATCTCCTTTTTATTTTTTCATACATTTGGTTGGTATGTATAATCCCAAAAATAATCTGCCTTCTTAGGGGCAGATATTTTATATTCCTTCTAATGCCTTTATGAGTTCTTCATCAAACAATACAAAGTTATACTGAGACACAAACTCATTAATCATCTTACATTTATTAGATATTCTTCCTTTATCAGCACCTAAAACTACAGGGCTTAGCCAAAAATTAATAAACATAATTATAAGCTCAGCCAATTCATAAGGTTTGTCACATATAATTGACCCATCCTGAACCCCTTCTTCAATAAGTGGCATCAAATATTTAGGAACCACATGATAGAAGGACGTTTTAAATTGCATTGATAAAAATTTAGGATTATCCAAAAGATTGGGTGCAATACCAATAATAGTTTTTGCAGCCTCACTAGAAACACTAAGCTCCAAAATCTTCCTTATTTTTTCGGCACCTGTCAGCGAATCATTATCTTCCATGTCAGTAAAGTACTGTCCATTTTTTTCGCCCATTTTTCTCGTTACAGCATCAAAAATATCATCCTTGGATTTAAAATGATGGTATATTGCTCCTTTTGTAAGATCCCCTAATTGGTTAATAATGTCCTGTAAACTTGTATTATCATATCCTTTCTCAAGAAAAAGTTTAGTCGAAACATCAAGTATTCTTTCAACAGTTTGTTCGGGATATTTATTTCTCGCCATACTTTTACCTCCACATACCATAAGTATGTATATACAGTATCATACTAATGGTATGTTTGTCAACAACTATTTTGCTCCGAATATTTATCATATCAAATTTGTCTCTTATATTATCATAAATATTAAATTTTATCTATACAAACTACTTTTCTTTGAATAAGGAAATTGAATTTATCAGAATTGACATAACAGTACATATCCATAACGCCTTACTCATTGTTGGCATAATATCCATTAACCCTCCCCAATCTTCATGCAAAACTCTAATAGCCCCATCATTATAAAAATCACATAATGTGAGAGCAGTGCATGATAAACTAAAAAATCTAAACCATTTAGTGTTTTTATTTTGAAATGCCCAAGCTATATTTAATAAAGCGAATATAATTGCTCCAACTCCAAATAACATCCACATAATTTTCCCTCCACAGTTTCTAATTAAATTTCAGCAAACATCTTGAATTATCTTCAATGAAAAACCTATATAACTAGCTGATTAGAAGCCTCGTATGATGAAAGCCGTAAATATTCACCTATAAATCGCTAAATTTACTTTATAATAATTGTTCTATAATAAATATTTAAAAAATAAGCCCTAGTTTTTTACTAGGGCAATTGATATTAAACGGTTTTGCCAATCAACTTTCATATACAATCATAACATTTAATTTTATTATAAATAAATCTTATCTAACTTTTAATATTTAGATTACTTTTGTGGCAACTCCAGACTAGGCACTATATACTATTTTTCCACCTAATATCGTCATGTCCACTGCCACATCTTTTATTTCTTCCGGTTTCATCTCTAGGATATCAGCTTCCAAAACCACCATATCTGCAAGTTTTCCAACATCTATACTTCCCTTGATGTTCTCTTCAAAGGTAGTGTAAGCGCCCTCCAAGGTATAACCTCTTAAAGCTTGGTTTACAGTGATTTTTTTATCTGGCATCCAGCCACCTTCAGGGTTACCTTTTAGGTCTTTTCGAGTTACAGCTTCATAGATTCCTGCCATAACACTAAAGGTTTCTACTGGTGCATCAGAACCCATACTCACATGGATACCTTTATCAATCATTCCCTTAATATTGTATGCCATATCTTCTCTATCCTTACCTATGCGACTTCTAACAATCTTCCAGTCATAGTCTAAAAAAATAGGCTGTATATATGCTAGTGCTGCAATCTTTTGAAACTTTTCTAGCAAAGTATTATCTGTAACCTGTGCATGGACAATTCCGTGGCGATGATCTTCCCTTGGACTTTCAGCCAAAGCATTTTCTATGGCATCAAAGGCCATATACATCCCCTTATCTCCAATACCATGGATTGCCACCTGACAATTGTTTTTATGTGCCGTCTGAACCAAAGCATTCAATTCTTCTTGTGTCGCCGTTGTTATTCCACAATTTCCTGGATCATCTTCATAAGGAGAGTTAAGTGCTGCTGTACGAGCACCCAAAGAACCATCTATCAGAATTTTCAATGGCCCAATTCTAAAAAGCTCATTTCCCTCTCCAGTTTTATATCCCTTGGCATAAAACTCTTTTAACCTATCTAAGTGCGGAATTAGACACTGCTCATTTACTCTAACTGTCATTTTATCTTCTTCAATTAACTGCTTATAGGCAGTGATAACTTTTTCATAGTTACAATCTGGCATAGCCTCAAAATCATCGGAGCCCGCTGAAGTTATACCTTGTTTATTCATATCTTTAAAGGCTCTAAGCATCATTGATTTTATTTCTTCTACCGAGGGAGATTCAATATTTTGATATATGAGTCCTACTGCATGCTCCCTAAAAATCCCCAACACTTCGCCTGTTTCATCTAGGTCAAACTGTCCTCCTTCGATCTGTGGACTATCCTTACTTATTTTAGCTAGTTCTAAAGCAAGAGAGTTTGCAACCAATACATGACCACAGGTTCTCGTTAATACTATAGGATGGTCTGTTGAGATTTTATCCAAATCATATCTTGTAGGGAAATTTTTCTCGCCTGCAAAGTTATCATGGTTCCACCCTCGCCCTAGCACCCATTGTCCTTTTTTTATATTGTTAGTTTCAATAAATTTTTTTGATTTTTCTTGAAGATCTTCAAGGGATATCGCTTCATTTAAGTCAATTTTTGTTTTGGAATAACCATAATTAAGCAAATGCATATGAGAATCACAAAAGCCTGGCACTACGATCTTTCCTTTTAAGTCAACCAACTTCGTTTCTGGACTTTTAAATTCCATAACCTCGGCATCACTACCTAGAATTTTAATTATTCCATCAGAAACTCCTACAGCTTCAACTGCCACAAAATTTGCCCCACTATATATTTTCCCATTATATAAAATTAAATCCATTTTACCTCCTATCTAAAATCTCTTACAAAGCTCTTACTTTTCATGTTCTTTTCTAAGTTTATCCTCATAAAAAATCGAGAATTTTTCATCGACAACTCCTTGACCTAAGTATCTAGCCTTGTAATCTTTTATCAATCTAAAAAATACTGGACTTAAAATCAAAATTGCTACTACGTTAATAAAAGTTGGTATCGCTGATGTAAAATCAGCAAATAACCACAAAGTTCCACCTGGAACATTCCCATAAACAGAAATAAGCACCATAATTATTCCAGGTACTGCATAGGACCATTTATAAAACAATAAAATTTTATCTTTAATCTTGATATTTTTTCTAAATAAATGTCTTAATAGAATTTCATAGTAAGCATACCATCCTGTAGTTGTGGTCAATCCAAACAAGAATACAGAAATTGCAATAATAAATCTACCGATTGATCCAATTTCCATTTCAAAAGCACTTAGGGTTAAGGTTGCACCTGAAAGTCCCTGTGACCATGCACCAGTCATTACTATAACTAGCGCTGTAACCGTACAAACAACCATAGTATCAATAAATACCTCAAAAGCTCCCCACATTCCCTGTTTAACAGGGTGATCAGTCTTTGCAGTGGAATGAATCATTGGAGATGTTCCCCAACCTGCTTCATTGGAATAAACTGCTCTTGCCATTCCCATTTGTATAGCTTTACCTACAACTGCACCTTTAAACCCACCCATAGCTGCCGTTCCATTGAAAGCTCCTGAAATGATTTCTGAAAAGGCTAATGGAATATCTGTGAAGTTCTTTAGGATAATAAACAATCCTGCAAGTATATAAAATAAAGTCATAAATGGCACCATGTAACCAGCTATTTTTCCTAAGCCTGGAATTCCATTACCAATCATAATGTAAACCAAAATAATATAGGCTATTGAAACTGATATTAACGGTATATTAAAAGTATTTCCTACAGCTTCTGACACAGTATAATTTTGTAGTGTTATAAAGAATGTGGAGAAAATACCCATTCCAAAAATAAATGCAGGTACATACCAAAGCTTAAATCCTCTTTCCTCACCAAGACCTCTCTCCATATAATATGTAGGCCCTCCATAAGGATTTCCATGCTCATCAACAGTTCGATAGTAAACTGCCAAAGTTACCTCTGCCATTTTTATTATCATCCCCATCAACGCAGAAATCCAAAGCCAAAAAACTGCACCAGGCCCACCTGTTGCAATAGCTGTTGCTACTCCTCCAATGTTACCTACTCCAACAGTTCCTCCTATTGCAGTAGACACTGCTTCAAAAGGAGACAGAATTCCTTCCTTTCCATCACCTTCATGCCTTTGCATCAACTTTCCAAAAGTATTCTTCCATATATGCCCAAATTTAGCAAATTGAAAAAATTTTGTTGCGATGGTAAAGTAAGCACCTGTTCCCAATATCGTTACAATCAATGGAATTCCCCAAAGCCAACCTACCATTTTTTCCATAAATGCAATCATAAAAAAACCTCCCTCATATTAATCTGTATTAATTTTATAAAATGAAAATACATTTATAAAATTACGATATTATAGCATAACTATAATATCATTACAAGCATATTATTATCCTTTAAGCTTCTTATTTTCAAGTATATTTCGTTAGTCTTCTTTATTTTTTGTATGATTATTTGATTTTTAACCTCTTTCTTTGTGTCAATGTATACTTTTAAACATATCATATCTATCAACCATACTAGCTTGTTAGTGTAATACTAGCCTACCGGAGTAATTGGTTCCCATGTTTCATCATCTGCATTATACATATATACACTGCCACCAGAAGATACTGTATAAAGTTCCTTTTTTTCAAAATCTTTATCTGTTTTAACTCCAAACCAAATATTTCGACACCTTCCCTCGTTTGGAATCTCGGTAGTTTCACCTGTAACTAAAGGAGTCCAGCCCTCATCATACATCCTAGGGCCTATATCGTCTGTCGCATAATATAAGTATTCTATAAGTTCATCGTCACTTAAATCTGCAGTTTGCGCTTGTTCAATCCCTTCATATAAATTAGCGTAAGTAAATATATACATTTCGCTTGACTTCCCTTTTACGTTATATAGTTGCTCTCCATTTGATGGCCAAAGGCTTAATTTCCCATATTTCCCTACCTCTTGAGAAAAGCCACCTTTAATCTGTTTTGGAGTTTCTGATTTTGAGTCAGAGTATTTTTTATCAAGAGTTAAGTCAAAACCAATTCCACCAGATGGTATCCCATTTTTTTCTAATTCTTCATAATTAAACTGATATACTCCTTTATAAGAATCTGATGGGTTCCAAAAATTTTCCCCTCTTCTCATAACAGCGGTTCCATCTGCGTTTAACCTAATATAAATACTATAGTTTTCATTTGGATTCGGCTTATACTCCCAAAAAGAATTTAATGACTGCACTAAAATTTCACCTGCATTTAAAGCATGCTCTAGATTATAGCTTTTTCCTTCTGCACTTTTTGCAATAGCCACACTTTGGTTTCCTATGCCCTCAGACGACTTTTCGACGGAAATTGAGCTTATATTTTTTATTTCCGGAAGTTTTCCAAGGCTACTTACAGTTTGTCCGCTATGGTTCAGATATTCTACATCAAAAAAAAACAAATCCGCTTTTATCCATTCTAAGCTTCCATCCTCCATAAGGAATACCACCGCCGGCATTTTATAGTCATCATAGCTAGTATCCTCATCAGCCCATGTATGCACATATACATCCTTTATGTTCCCTCTGAGTCCTTCTATTTTGAATAACATTTCATTTACCTTCGTTGCATCCGATGGCGTTACATGATTTTTTATATCTAATGAAGCAGGCCACTTGTCTATATTCATAGATAAACTTGCTACTCCTTTGTCCACATGGACAGTAACCATACCTTTTTCATCTCTAAACTCTTTTGTAAGTAGGTTTTGTTTTGTTGGTAACCCTTTGGCAGGAAGCGATGGTTGCTCTTTTTGGTTTGAGCTACAAGCTGAAAGTCCAATAAAGCAAACAGCCATAAGTAATATTAAAAGTTGCTTTTTCCTGTTCATAAAAATCCTCCCTTCTAAATTTAATTTTATGTAAATTAATCTTTATTTTAGTATACCTCATATCTTAAAAAAATACCCTGCCTTTTTTGACAGGGTAAAAAATTTTTTTCATAATTTTTGCTGAATTTAATGTTTAGAACTATCTGAAAGAACCGTTTCTAGCAAGCTAAATCACTTTGTGAAGAACTATCTAATCTATATCAATTTTACTTAGAATAACCATTGCAACTCAAAATGCAATTTAATGAGAAATAAATTATTCCAAAAAATAGTAATGTATCCATGCTTTTACATGCTTACACCAAGTTCCCACTCGTCATCATCACTTCTGCCTACTTTTTCAAATCCCAGCTGGTGATATAGGTTATATGTTATGTTATTTTCTGCATATATACCAAATGGCACCCACTGACTATATATGTTGAAATTCATCTTTGGTTAAATTCTTACTTTCGGCAAAGATACTTTCAAAGACCATTCCTTTTTCATAAACTCATTTATCTCTTTTATTTCTCTCCTATAATTTTTGCCCGCTTAACAGTCTTTTTTTTGATTTTATTGCTCATTTCCACAAACTTGGAGTTATCTTTCTATAAAAATTTATGTCTAACACAATCTATCAAAAAGCACGAAAAATCTGGATATAGAGATAGTTGCATTCTAGGCTTTGAAGCACCGCCTTTAATACGATCTATCATTTCATTAAATTTTCTTTTGTCCTTTTCCCAATCATCCATGAGTTCTTTCTTCTCTTCTTCACTATCAAAATCTTCATCAACCTCTGCTTCTTTTATAGCATCTTCAAAATAGGTTCTGTTTTTTTCTTCCAGTCTGAAAAACAGCTCTTTTTCATTTTTTAACCATAGAGTATAAAAATAATGCTCCCAGTCTGCTGAAAAATATTCCCATACAACATCTTTCCAGCACATCAAGAAAGTATCATAATCTTTAAGCACATAATATGCATCAAAAATTTCATAGTCTCCAATATCATCGGTACCTAAAGAATATTTTTCATCTTGCCCTGCCTTTACCTGCTTCAAATAAAATATTGCCTTCTCTCTATTCCCCAAGTAAGCTTCACAATAAGAAATACAAAGCATAATCCTCATTCTATTAGGATATTGGTTAAGTAAAGTAATAAATATTTCCTTAGCCTTTTCATATTCTCTTAGTTCATAAAGACATACTGCATATCCAAAAGTATATTCATAACTTTTATCCATATCACTTGCTATTTTAAAATATTTTTTACCTAGGGTTAAATTTCCATCATCTTTGTAAAACTGATATTCACTGAAATAGAAAAGTCCAAGACCTTTATAAGTTTCTACAAATGGTGACTCCAACTTACAAGCCTTCATCAAATACTCTAATCCGAGCTTTCCATAATCATAGTAAAAAGCAATGTTCGTATAAATTCTTGCCCTTTGATTATTATCCAAAAAATCTTCATATTCCTTTAAGAATTTCTCTAAGAGCTCTATACAACTAAGCTCGTCATTTCCAAGCTCCAATTTAATAGAGGCAAGTGTGCATATAATATCAATATCTGAAGGAAATTCATCTTGCTTCTTCAAAAGATACTCTCTCATTATTTCAAAATATTCTTTTGATTTTTCAAAATCTCTTAGAAATGGTTCCTTATATTTATTTTCATATTCTGTTTTGATTTGATACCAATAGGCTTTTATTTCATCTAACAAATCAATGTACCTTCTCTCTACAAACTGGAATTTATCGGGCTATGAGGTATACTCATAATGTGCATTGCTCTTATAGGTGCAATGCATTTTTAGGACATTCTTCAACACATTCAAAACAAAGGATACACTCTGTTCCGTTGATACGCTTTCGAGAATTACTTGTTACATCAACATCCATAGGGCATACTTTTTTGCATTTGCCACAGGAAACACATTTATCTGTATCTACCTTAATTCTCATTAAGGAATAATAACTTGCAGGTTTTAAGAATACCGTTATCGGACACACATATTTGCAAAAAGCACGGTTGTCCTTGAACCCAACAGCTATACCAATACCTACTGCGTAATATAAAGCATTACCAATTACAAAACTCCAAAACATAATTTTTTCTAAATTGCCAACATGAAAGAAAAATAAAGCAGTAACAAAAAGCAATGCCACCGAAAAAGTAATGTATCGTATGAAACCAAGCTTTCTTCGAGGTTCTTTCGGATGCTTATATGGTAGAAAATCAAGAACCATCGCTGTCCAACAGGCATAGCCACACCATCCTCGACCAAATAGTAACGGTCCAAATATTTTGGCCACTGCATAATGAATCGTTGCCGCTTCAAATATGCCAAGAAACAGATAGTACCAGAACCCCTCTATCTGCATATTTTCATTGCTGATTAATCCTAAATAAACCAACATGTATAATCCAACTGCAAGCTGAACTATCCGCCTGGCGTATTTTACTTTCTTTATATAAAGTAATAAGCCAACAGATATGAACCCACCGATATAGGTGAAGTTAAAAAAATAAAAAATATTATCCAGCGTGAACCATAGCGTAATTGCAATCGCTTCAAATACAGCAAACATGAAAATAGGCGCCGCATATTTTTTAAATGTTTTCATATTGCTTTCTACCTTTCATAAAATATAAATAATCTCCACTTCAAATTCAAATTTACCTGCTTCTATTATACCAAATATATCCACTCTAATATAGTCATGACACAAAATATTACAATCTGAACTGACCCCACAAGTTAGACAAATATTTTAATTAAAAATTGTTTAAGAAGCCAAAAGGACTTGTTGTCTGTGTAATGCAGGTGGCAAGCCCTTTAGCTTTGCCTTGCTACGACGGTTGTTATAGTGATTTAAATAGTCAATAAATTCCTCTTTAAAATGCTCCATGAAGTTGAATTTTTGCAAATATAGCAACTCACTTTTCAGTAAGCCAAAGAAGTTTTCAATTACAGCATTGTCAAGGCAATTGCCTTTTCTGCTCATACTTTGTTGAATACCTTTTTTTTTGACCATCCGTTGGTATTGTTTGTGTTGATAATGCCACCCTTGGTCAGAATGTAAAATTAGAGTACTGCTTTGTGGTAAATTAGCAAACGCTTGCTCTAGCATATCTGTTACCATGCTCAAAACGGGCCGTTCGTAAATTGTGTATGATACAATATCTCGGCTGTATAAATCCATAATTGGCGACAAATAGATTTTTTTCCCAAACAACCCAAACTCCGTCACAGCAGTTACCCATTTCTGATTTTGCGCAGTAGCTTCGAAGTTTCTTTCAAGCAAGTTTGGAGCAATTTTACCCACTAAGCCCTTGTAAGAACGATACTTCTTTATTCGCACAAGGCAAATAAGCTTATGCATCAAGCGTTGTACAGTTTTATGATTGATAGTAAAACTCTGTAATTTTAATTCATTAGTAATGCGACGATAGCCATATCTTCCTTTGTGTGCATGAAATATATTTATGATTTCAAGTTTTTCTATGGCATACTTATCTACTTTTTGAAGCCTTTTTCTGTGGTAATAATACGTTGTTCTAGGTAGATCAGCAATATCTAGTAACAATTCGAGCTTGTATTCTAGCCTTAGTTTTTCAATCACCTGCGTTTTTTCTGATGATGTTGCTCGTTTTCCAAAACCAAGGCTTGCAAGTTTTTTAGGTATGCGTTTTCTGCACGAAGTCGCTGCACCTCGGCAAGTAAATCTTCCTCTACTTTGCTAGGCAGTTTCTTTGGTCTGCCGGTTCTACCACGACCACGCCACTCTATCGCAAAACCTTCTGCACCTTCTGTAAGATAAATTCGTTCCCACGATGCTATTACAGTATCCGAATATACTTCAAATCGTCTTGCTGTTTCTTTATAACTTAGTTCTTCTTTATGCATTGTTTCTATCACCAGTTTCTTGAATTCTGGTGTGTATCTTTTGTTCGGTATTCCTTTTGTCATAAAAATCACCCCTAATATCTTTCAGTATATCATACTGTCTAACATTAGGGGTGCACTTCAGTTTGAAAGATACTTGTTTTCTCAATTTTCATATTTTTTGATAATAATTTTTTGTACTATGAAATACAAAACATATGCAAAAAATACAATGAATTTCATTATAGGATTATGCTCACAAAAAAGCAACAAAACACATATACATTCAATGCCATAATTACTGCAACAATTAAAACAGAAAACCATTTGCTTTTAATTTCTATTAATGTAGGTATCGATGCAAAAATGAACAACATTATAGGTATAATAGTGTTCACAGAATAAATTTTTACGCTAAACATAGCTATTACAAAAAATATGCTTACGTCACGTGTGTTTTCGCTGATTTTGTTTAGAATTAGAATACAATATTTATTATTTTCTTCTTTGTATGATTCTTCCTTCAAATCATTTTGGAGACAACAACAATAATATCTAGTCAACAAGAAAACAAAAACAAATGACATGATTACAAGAAAAATGTAAAGTCCTGAAACTATGGCTATGGTGTTATATTGATAATAGGAAGAAATAATTGGAATCATAACTATTATGAATATACCCGCTTGAATTATCTTGTCGTATACAGCAAAGGATTTTTTGTATACATCAGTTGAGTGCTGTGGGATGAGAATATCTTCAATTTGTTTTTCATTTAATTTTACCACTCCTACAGTATTATTGATATGTTTCGACCGTCTAATTTTCAGATTGGGCGATTTTTATATTTCTAATTTTACCATTTTACAAACAGAAAAGAAACCCTAAATTACAATATCAAATTGAACTAGGCCTTTGACCTTGAAAATCTGTTGTAATATTTATCAAGAATAGATAAAATCCAGATCTAAGCCAAAGAGCTCTTCCAGAGCTTTATATCACCAATCTCAGGAGTTGCAAAATACGAAAATTCGCAACTATTTTCAGAAGTAATGGTCTTGGAATACCTGGGAGAAATTTACAGCCGAAATCTACCTTGAGTCGCTCTAATGCATCCATACGGCTTCCTTGATCTTACCTTGTATTTTCCGTACTAGGGTGTTTCGAGCCTTCTTTTCCACAAGGTTCAACCCAAGCTTTACCCGTCGATCAAAGTCAGGTGCTTATTTTTTACTGGCTTTAGGATAAATTGTCTGCAATCCATTGTGATAAACTTTCTTCATAAAATTTGTTTGTGGTAAAACCATTTTACAACAAAAAGGTCACCATGGATTTTTTGCTCGATAGAAGTGTACATGCAATACATTATTGGAAATGTTGAGCTTTTGCACTTATTTTTCACAATTAGTCATGCAAACTATTTTTAAATTTTTCTACTAAATGTATGTCATAGTTAAGATCACTACTATCGCTCAAAACTCTTAGTATTTTAGGATAAGATGAAAGTTTGTGCTTTTTTAAAGACTCTAGATTTTTGCCGTCATCTAAAAGAGCAGATATTAGTTGATTCAAACTCCACACGTCAAAATGCAATGCCCTTTTTTCAATTAACTCTAACATTTTATCTAAACTGTAAGCAGAATTTTTAACATAAACACCATACAACTTACTATATAGACATTTTTCCCATTCCTCTTTTACTAACTCTCTATTAAAACTATCTATATACATTTTTTCAAGTTCACGCAACAAAGAGTCCTTTCCCTTATTTTCATAAAATTGGGAATTACTATTCATCTTTGCCATAATTATATAATAATGTTCTTCCTTAAAATGTTTCATATACCTTTTAAGATAATTAAATAAACACGATACTTGCCAATATTGTTCAGCTCCTGTGCAATAATTAATTAAAAATGTTAAAAATTCTTCTGTGCAACCTCTATGCTCTGATTGATAAAATATAACATCCAAATTTTCTTCTTTTAAAGTAACATAATTGTCTAAATCAGACCAATTATGTTTTGTATTTATGAAATTCTTTATCATCCTAAATATCATAGCAAAGTGTTTAGTGCTATCATCAGATAAAAACATAGCATCAGCCTTTAACCTTACTTGTTCTTTGAACAAGTCACTATTTTTATTAGAAGCCTGATACGCCGCTGTTTCAACAACGTCATCCTCAATATACATATGATTAATTGATTGTTGTAAATTATTCTTAGCATAACCATTTAGGGCTGCATACATTTCAGGAGCATGTTCAAAAAATTTAATCAAATATATAATTCTACTTGTTTGCGCAAAAGAACTGTAGTCAACTTCATTTTCTATTCTTTCACTCCAATTTTTTATAGTTTCCAATTTCAATGTATTTGAGTAATAATTCTCCTCTTTAATAATCAACTCACGATAATGTTTTTTATTTTCATTATAGAGAAATACTATTCCCCAGTAATTTGATTTTCTATTTTTATTGCATTCATCATTATCAAGTAAAAAGACAAATTTCCACAAATCTTTAAATAAAACGTTTTTTCTTTCTTGAGTCATTCTCTTAAAATATTTTGTATTCAAAAATTTTTCTAAACCATCTGTATTAGCTCTATCATAAAATTCATTTATATCGAAAATAATATCCTTAGATATTTCTTTTGCCAGAATAACATCACGCAAAAATACAATTTCAAAAGCTTTTCTTATTAAATCACCAGCTGTTTCTTTAGTAATATTTTTTAATTCTAATCTATCATCATCAATATTTATGATTGGATGAGCCGCATAGTTCCTTTCACTTTTTAGATGAAGCAATTCTTCTTTTTCAACTGCTGATATTAATTGAGTTTTGCTGAATACGCTTTCAATCAAATTACCTTCCCATTCTGGACTTTTTGGATTATTTCTTTGCTGAGTCTTAATGTAATTTAATATTTCTTCGGCACCTTTATCGTTGTATATTTCTTTTAAAACAACAATCTTTTGCAACAAGTCAAAGATAACCGTAGTATAAAGTACCACGATACATGCTCTGTAATTTTCATTCCTATAACTTGAAATCACTTCCCATAAATAATCTTTTGTTTTTTTATTTATAACATTTTCAATTTGTTCTTCTAAAATAAAATTAGCCACTTTTAGTTCTCCTCATCTGAATATGATATTTTAAGAACGCTTATGATAATATGCTTTTTTACACAACATCATTAATGCTCTTAATAAGCGCTTTGATACAATGTGCTTGTTTTACTATTATCTAATTTTTTCAAATTACAATCTTGACATGATAATTAAATGTTACACACGTCATTTATTCCATCTTTATTTAATGTTACAATATGGTCAAAATATTTTTCGTTATCTTCCAACAACGAATATAATACTGTCAAATCTCTTTTACTGAAAACACAATAGCCTTTGTCCCTAAATATAACTGAACGCTTTCCCAATTCTGGCGTATACACTCTTTCCCTTGGATTGTCCTCAAATGCTACTGCATGTTGCTCGTTAAATCTTAATAAAAAATCTCTATTCTGAAATAAAATATACTCCACCTTGATAGTGCTATTATAAATGACATTCCAAAACAATCCATCTTCATATCCTTCAAGGTATTCTGCGTAGTTGTTATATGCCTCTAAAAAATTATTATAATCCGCTATAAAATCATTGTTTAGAGAAACATTTATTCCTTTCTATTTTAATACAGCCTGATTAATCCAACTGATAGGATTAGTTTCACCATCATCCTTAAATACCTACCATGACTCTTAGGTCCATCCATCTTCATCTGAGAATAATTATTTTTTGAAAGTAAGAACATATAATTTTTGATGTTCTTTATCAATGCAATGGTAGTTTGCCCTGCAATATCAACATCCTATTTCAACTTATAGTCGTTTTATCTTTCTAATAGGTTCGCAGTTTGTATTTTGTGCAATCTCTTCGAATTTATTTCTTTTTTGTAAACTTCATGGGTGTACTTTATCGATGTCCGCCAGACCACCTATAAATCAATGTCATTCAAAATATCTCTTAATTTAACCAGTTCTTCTTTGGAAAGTGTAATCCCCTTGCCCATCTTTTCATGAGTAGGATCCCACTCTCTCAAATCATACTTTGGCTCTTTGTCATTCCAACTCACAAGGTTGAACTCTTTCGCCCATCCCTTTGCCGACTCTGACAGCACACCGAATTTTTCTTTGATTTCATATTTTATTTCTGCCATGATTAACCTCCTATATTCTCGGCTGTCCTTGATAAACATCACCATCTGTATTGAATGTTAAATTAAATACCATATCTGACAGCCACTTCTTGAACGATGAATTATCATTAAATTGCTTAAATACTTCCATATTATCTGACATGATGTTGATAATAGCCTTGTTTAGGGCTTTGTCGCTCTCTATCTTTGCATTTTGCCTATCTGAGTTTTTCATCGCATTTTGATAATCCTTGTCTTTAGCAACCATTTCTGGTATCTCGGAAATACGTTTCTTGACTTGGTCGATGTCCTTCCATTCAACATTTCCAAACAAATCATTGAATTCAGAAAGGATGTTGCTAAGCAAATCAAGCTCTGCTTCAGCTTTTCCGCCACCTGCATTAGTCGGAACCGGATCAATGTTATATTCACCCTGTTCTTCAAGAACGATAGACATAGCAGTCTGTGCTTCCACTCTGTAGCTATCCAAGTCAATCGCTTCCAAAATCCCCGCAGACAGGTCTTCTTCAATCGGCGCCGGTAGTTTGTGAACCAGTAGATTCAAGAAGATTGATAGCCTCTCCCAGTCTGCATTTCCATAATGTAAAATGGCAGCTAAAAAACCGTAGGTGCGAACAAAGCCTTTGCACTTGCTTTTAAAATCAATCTGACCGTTTTCATCCAAATCCTTTTCATAGTTATGAGCGCACGCATCAAGTATAGGATCCAGTCGATCTCTATCCGCCCCATTAAGATAAAGTTCAACCACCAAATTCACATGATAGTCCGTAAAAACATGATAAGCCCTGATATCTGATTCCAAATCGTTCAATTTATCGGGATCCGTCACATCTGAAAGCACCGTGGTTATATAGTACCTTTCAAAAGATTCCTTTATGGTTTTCGTGTCGTTTGCAAAATCCAAAATAAACGTATCGTGCTTTTGAGGATGAGCCCTATTAAGCCTTGATAATGTTTGAACAGCTTTGATATCCGTCAGTACTTTATCAACATACATCGTGTGAAGGAGTGGCTCATCATAGCCGGTTTGGAACTTATTTGCCACTACCAAAATCCTATAGGGATCTCTCTTTATTCGTTTTTCAATTTCACTGCTGGCAAAACCGTTGATAGAGCCTTCGGTCACATTTTTGCCCCCGTAGTCATACTCACCGGAGAAGGCTACAATAGCCTTATAAGCACTTCTGCGTTTCTTTAGATAATTTTCAATGGCATAATAATATTGAATCGCTCTTTCGATACTGCTTGTCACTACCATGGCTCTGGCTTGCCCGCCAATTTTCCCTTTGGAAATCACGTTGTCATGGAAGTGATCCATCATGATCTCGGCTTTAAGCTCAATGGCCTTTTCCTGTGATTCAACATACTTTCTCAGCTTTTTCTGAGCCTTCTTTTTATCGAAAAGCGGATCATCTTCAACGGTTTTTGCAAGCTTATAATAGCTGTTGATTGGGGTGTAGTGCCTAAGGACATCCAGGATGAACCCCTCTTGAATGGCTTGCTTCATCGTATAATTGTGAAATGGCCTATGCTTAATTTTGCCTTCTGTTTCATACGGTACTCCAAACATTTCAAGAGTCTTATTCTTAGGGGTAGCCGTAAATGCGAAATAACTGGCATTCTTCAGCATCTTTCTACCTTCAAGGATGTTATTAATCTTATCCTCTGTGGATTCTTCTTCCTCTTGTTCGTACTCAGAAGAAAGCGTCATATTCATTTTTGCCGACATATTACCACTTTGGCTGGAGTGCGCTTCATCTATGATGATAGCAAAATTGTTCTGTCGATGAATCGTCCCGATATCCTCAAGGATGTATGGGAATTTATGAACAATCGTTACAATAATCTTCTTACCATCTTGTAATAGCTTCTTTAAATCTCCTGAGCTATCTGCATGGCCAACAGTATTAGCCACCTGCATAAACCCCTTAATGGTATTTTTTATTTGCTTATCCAAGTTGATACGGTCTGTTACAACAATGATCGAATCAAACACAGGCTTCCCAAATCGCTGCATAGAAACCAGCTGATGTGCCAACCATGCAATCGAGTTTGATTTTCCACTACCGGCACTATGCTGTATCAGGTATTTATGTCCCACACCTTTCCCTGCAACATCCTCAAGTATCGCTTTTACCGCAGATAGCTGGTGATATCTCGGGAAAATTTGCGTACGCTTAGGTTTTTTGGTTTCCTCATCTTTTTCTTCGATAATCTGCGCAAAATTTTCAATGATATTTGATAGCTCTGACTTGGTTAAAACCTCTTTCCACAGATAGTCTGTCTTTATCCCTGAAGGATTAGGGGGATTACCTGCCCCTCCTTCATAACCTTTATTAAAGGGTAGGAACCAAGATTTCTTACCATCCAGCTTTGTGCACATTGCCACCTGATTGTCATCCACTGCAAAATGGACCATACAGCGACCAAAGTTGAACAAAAGCTCTTTAGAATCCCTGTCCATCTTATATTGCAAAATAGCATCATCTATATTTTGCTTTGTAAAACGATTCTTAAGTTCGAAGGTCATCAGGGGAAGACCGTTTAAAAACACAGCAAAATCCAAGGCCAATCTGGTACTATCCTTTGAGTACATCAACTGACGTGTCACACTGAAAATGTTCTTTGCATACATCACCTGAGCAGCCGAGTTGTGCATTGACGGCATCATATAGTACATATCCAAAGTAACAGGGTAAATCTTAAAGCCATTTCTCAGGACATCAATTACACCATTTTTAGTAATCTCCCCCTGCAAGCGATTCAAGAATTTAATCTTGTTCGCTTCAATCTCCAAACCCAGCTTCTTAAGCTTTTCCGGCTGAGTTGCTTCAAGAAATCGAAATAATCTCGTCTCATCCACTGCATAGTCCCGATTATAGTCAGAACTCTTCCCTTCCTCATAACCATTAACTTCAGTCAAATGCTTGACTATAAGAGTTTCAAAGCCTTCTTCTTTCACATTACTTGGCATTATTCATCACCACCCTCTTCTAAAGGAATATCTTCATCTAATGAATCCTCGTCTATTTCCATTTCTTCGAGAAATTCTTCTACTATATCCTCAATAACTAAATTTCGAACATCTGCTCTACCCATAACTACATCAGAAATAATGCGAGTTTTAAACTCCAATACAAGCTTAAGTTCTCTTTCAATACCAGATATAACTAGATTACTTTTTTCTATTTCAGCCTCAATAAATTTAACAATCTGAACTTGTTCGTCATATGGTGGTAGTAGTGTATATACTTTGTAAAAATTCTGATTGGATAAATTTTGTAAGCCAACCGTCATTCCATTAGATCTTCCTGCGTATATAGCTCTAAAAGCATTTGTATGGTATAGATGTTCGAAATACTTTGACTCAACTTTTCTAATTGGTTCAAAAACTCCGTAATGGAAAGTAACAATCCCTCTTAACTCAGAACTAAAAAACACACCCAAATGTGCCTTGAATCTATTAAGAACCAAATCATTTTCATACACCAATTTCCAGTTTTCGTAAGATGATGTATGAAGGGATCTTTCTTTCATTTTTTCATACGGTATAATTCCTTCTTTTTGCGATAATGATAGAACTGTCTCTTGATTACTACTAAAAGTTCTACAGTTCTCCTTATAAATTCTCCGATTCATTAATATAGTCCAGTGGTCTGGAACATCACCAATCCCTTCAATCTCTGAAGGTTTCATATTTACTGTTGAGTCTAAACCTTTTGTAACCGCTTTATTGATAACAACTTGTTGCTGTTCTTTCAATGTTTCAATAAGCTTTTTCTTAGTCTTAATAAACTTATTAATTTTAGCAATCTTACTGTCAAGGTACCTAACTATTTGATCTTGCTCATATCTAGGTGGGATAGGTAGTTTGGTACGTAAAAATGCATCAGAATTAACCACCTTTCTAAGTCCTGTATATAATGGTTTTAATAGTTTATTGTTATCAATCGCCAAGTAATAGTAATACAAAAATCTCGCATTTGCATTTTTTACTTTATATAGTGTATATGCTCCAGTGATCATGCCTTCCATTGATGATATTCCAACAGTCCTTGGTGTTTCATCGATGTCGAATAAGCAGAAAACCAAGTCATTTTCATTGACTATTTGGTAGGTATCAAACTCTTTTGGAAATTTACCTTTTGGATTAGCCAAGTCCCTTGCTATAATTCCGTTTAGTGTTAGGGACAGGAGTTTATATTCATGATGATTACTCCCTACTAATGATTTGGATTGGAGCATCACATTTTTATTACGGCTAACCTCCCAATGGGATGGGATACTACTTAACCAAGGTAAATCAATGTTTTTATAGTTTTCATAAGGTCTAAGCTCATTATTCGTCATTTTCTTAGCCCCCTATAATCTCATTCAGCAAGCCTTCAGTCTCGGCTTCTAAGGCTTTAATGTCTTTAACAATCTCATCTAATGCTCTAAGTTTCACCGGTTTATAGAAATACTTTGTAAAGCTGATTTCATAGCCAATTTGTGTTTTTGTAGAATCAATCCATGCATCTGGTGCAAATGTCAATACTTCATCCCTAAAGAAAGTTTCAATACCACCCTCGTGCAATAGAGGTACCTGTTCTGTATCACGTAAGTTGGTGTCAGGTTCATATTCAACAATCCCCTGCTCTGTCTTGTACAATCCGTAAAGAGGGTTTGCTTCTGCTTTGTTGGTTTTAAGAATCCTCTTAATTACTTTCTCTGCGGATTCATCTACCTCTGCAAACTGGTTTTTAATAAAGTTCATACGCTTAGCCGGCAATTTCATATTCAATTTATCTGCCATCTTGACTAAGACTTTTTCAAAGATATTAAAATCCATGACTTTGCCATGGTCAAACTGTTTTGCCACTTCCTCAAGAAGTCTCATAACCGGCATATCATCTGATACACCACAAACAGCCTCGAATCCCTCTAAATGTGCTTGTGATAGGTCCACCGAGAGCCTAAGCGGTCTTTCAACTGTAATCTTTGAGTACCCAAACTCTTTATTATCAAAAACCTTTGACTGCTCTGTTTCCTTAAAATCAATCAGAAGTTTAGTGATCTCGGTTCTAATTTCAGGTGTGAATTCACAGTTTTTATTGCCGAGATTTTTTCGAAGAGGCGATTTCATGGATGTTGCATCAATCAACTGTACCTTGCCTTTCCTATGTGCTGCTTTTCGATTGGTGACAATCCAAATGAAAGTAGCAATCCCTGTGTTGTAAAACATATTTTCAGGTAGTGCCACTATAGCCTCTAGCCAATCATTCTCAACAATGTATCTTCTTAGATTGCTTTCACCTTGGCCTGCATCTCCGGTAAATAATGATGAGCCGTTGTGAACTTCAACAATACGACTTCCCCGCTCTGTATTGTGTTTCATCTTACTGATCTTGTTGGCTAGGAACAGTAGCTGTCCATCACTTGACCTTGGAATCATTTTCAGTTCTGGTTCGTCTTTATGGGAAACTACAAAACGAGTATCAGCGATATCACCTTTCCCACCTAAGCGTTCCATATCCGTCTTCCAGCTCTTCCCATATGGGGGATTGGAAAGCATAAAGTCAAAATACTTTGTAGAATGCTGGTCATCTGATAAGGTTGAACCCAGTTTGATATTATCAGCCTGCTCCCCTTCACCTTTCAGTAGCATATCTGCTTTTGTTATGGCATAGGTTTCGGGGTTGATCTCTTGCCCAAAAAGATTGATTGAAACCTGCTTATTGTGTTTCTTTGCAAGCTCTAGTAAACGCTCTTCTGCAATGGTAAGCATTCCTCCAGTACCACAGGCACCGTCATAGACAAGATAAGAGCCATCCTTCAATTTGTCGACTACTGGCATTATTGTCATATCTGCCATCAGCTCTACCACGTCTCTTGGGGTGAAGTGTTCTCCAGCTTCCTCATTGTTTTCTTCGTTAAATTTACGAATAAGTTCCTCAAAGATAACTCCCATTGTATGATTATCAAGCCCAGGAATTCTCACCTCGCCTTTGTCGTCTAAAATAGGGTTAATACTCAGATTAACTGTGGGGCTAACAAACTTTTCAATGACCGCCCCCAGAATGTTTGCGTCAATCATACGGTCGATTTGATTTCTAAACTCAAACTTTGCAAGTATTTCTTGTACATTCGGAGAGAAACCATCAAGATATGCAATAAAATCTGCTTTTAACTGTTGGTTCTTTGCCCTGGACTTAAGATCTCTAAGTACGAAGGAGGAAGAGTTGTAGAAAGCTTGTCCTGCTGCACTGCACAAGCCAGCGGTCTGCTCAATAACGCCAACAGTATCCAGCTCTTTTTTCATCTTAAGCACAGCTTCTTTGGTCGGTTCCAGTACAGCATCTAGCCTTCTAATAACTGTCATAGGAAGAATTATGTCTCTGTATTTTCCTCTGACGTATACATCTCTCAGACAATCGTCTGCAATACCCCAGATAAAATTCACAATTTGATTGTAGGTTTGGTTATCCATTTAATTTCCTCCGTTAATCTATATATGTTTTCTTTTTTATTTGCAAAATTTCCTATACCAGAATTATAGCACAACCGCTATCCTTTTGTATTGCAGTAACTTTAAAATCCCAGTTTTTTGCTAATCTTTTTTCTGCTATGCCCTCAGTCGCTGTAACACAGTATTTTTATTACCCCAACGTCCTTTATCTTTTTAAATAAAAATCTATTGTGGGATAGTTTCTATACTACTCTTGTAATATTTTTCTTGAAAATCCACTGATTCTTTGATTTCTGTTTGGGTAAGGTTCATTCCTTCAGGTGCAGCTACAAGTTTATCTTCCACATCGTCATGACGATGAATAATACCTATGACACGAGCTATATATTCTTTTACGGGGTTATCTACTCCAAGAAGATAAACATCTAACTCCTCGCCATCTCCACCTAAGACACCCGAAATATATCCGTAATTCACAGGATAGATGATATCTGAGTATTTAGGGTGGGTGCTGCCTATAGGTCGGTCAATTTTAATTTCAACGGTTTTTCCAAGGTAGTAATTTACAAGAGCTTTTCTTAAAGTATAAACAATAAAATCGTGCTTACCCCTTAGATATTGTTCTCTATCTTTGTCAACGGGCACAGCTGTTGCGAGTGATATTTTTAAATCCTCATAGGCTTTGGCGACCTTTGGCGTATTGTTGAGATAGTCTCTGAAATTGATGTAGTTTATCCATTCCATACTATCTTTTAAAACAATATGGATAAAGTGGGTTTGCAAATCTCCCGTACCGTCATAATAGCTACCGCCGGCAAAAAGAAGTTGGTCTTCCAGTTCTGCATTAGGAAGATAATAGAATCCATAATTATTGAATTCCCTTTCCCGCACAAGCACATCATTGAAATTATCTACGGCAACTGCAATATCAATTATCGGTTTAGCTTTTATCGTGATAATAGATGTGCTACCTACATGTTGGATATCTCTTGCGACAGAACCTAAAATCTTATGCAAACGAGAAATTGTTCTCTGTGCTTCAAGCTCCCATTCTTTTTCGTGGTTGAACAGTTTCACTGTTCCTCTTTTTAAACCTATCATTTTTTACACCCCAAATCAAATTTAGTCCTATTATTCACTATACAGGCTAACTTAGACCTATGTCAATATATTGAACACAAAGAGTTGACCTTTTTGTGATGTTTGAAAAAATGAAAAAAAGAATGATATATTATTTTATTGGACTTAGTTATCTTTTCATAGGGTGTTTTTATATCTCAGATTATTCAAACAATAAAAGTAAATATTGGTGGTAGTGAATAGTAATTTTTATATGTATTTTCCTAAAAGTATGATAGCTGTTTTAATTATCATTTTTTTAATGGCACTATATGTAGGTTGCTATATTCCAATAATTATAAAACAAGATGAAGAAAAGTAAATTCTAAAAAAGCAGAGGATAATGTTGTGCCCCTAATAAATTAGACTAAATAACTTAGCAGATAATCTGCTAAGCTATTTAGTCTATAATTGGCTACTGTGCTTCTAGAAAATACTCCAATTATTCATTGTAGACAGACGTTCTAAAATATACATACCCGCACAACTATTTCCTTGTTCATTAAGGGCTGGTCCTATTACTCCAATTCCACAGACATTTGGCACTGTTGCCATGATGCCTCCTCCTACTCCACTTTTACAAGGGATACCTACATTTACTATATAATCTCCTGATTCTTCATAAAGTCCACAAATTGCCATAACAGCTTTTACAATTTGTGCATTAGACTTTGATACCAAGAAAGTTCCATCATCTAATCTTCCTTTATTAGCTAAACAAAGTCCAATATTTGCAACATCTCTACAGGTTACTTCTATTGAGCAGATACTAAAATATATATCCAATATTTCTTCTACATTGTCTTCAATTACTCCTGTACTTTTCATAAAATATGCCAAAGCTCTATTCCTATCGCCTGTAGCTTTTTCTGACTGGAATACTTTTTCATTTACCTTTAAGTCCTTGTTCCCTGCTGCCTTCTTAAAAAATTCAAAAAAGTTATCAAACTTTTCTTTTGAGCTATCTCCCTTCAACATGGATATAGCTGCGATAGCCCCCGCATTGATAAACGGATTTAAAGGTCTATTTTTGTTCTTAGTTTCTAGCTGAAATATTGAGTTGAAACTTTCTGTTGTAGGAAAAAAACTTATCTTCTCCCTCACTTTTTCTATAGGATTGTCTTCCAAAACTTTCATTAATATTACTGCCTTGGATACGCTTTGAATTGTAAATGAATAATCCACGTCCCCTTCACATATCTCAGTTCCATCTAAGTATTTTATACAAAGACCCACTGCCTTTGGATTGCCCTTTGCAAGCTCTGGAATGTAATTAGCTAGACAACCTTTAGTAGCTTCTTCTCTTGCCATCTTAATAACATCTTTTAATGACATCTATTACCTCCTGTAAATACACTCTGATTTTCAGTTAATAGGCATTATGCTTCTTTTTTTGTCTTAGGTTTTTTAATTTTATCTTTTGGAGCTCCAATCACTTTAATATTGTTAACTTCATAGTCTTTCATTCCCTTAGCTATTAGTCTTTTCTCTACTCCTTCTTCAATCAAGGTCTTGATTAAAACAACTGTCGGTACGGAAAGTATAACTCCCACAAAACCAAAAGCAGCTCCTCCTATGGTTACTGAAGTTATTGTCCAAAAAGCTGAAACTCCTGTGTTCTTGCCTACAATCTTAGGATCAATAAAATTAGCATCTAGCTGACCTATTAGTAAGATTGATACAAGTACCACTATAGCCTTATGTGGCGCTATAAATAAGGTTATTGTAACTGCTGGTACTGCTCCTATAATCGGTCCAAAATATGGAATGATATTTGAAAAACCTATTATTGTTCCAAGAAGTAATGCTTGTGGCACTCTTAGAACACTAAATACAATTATAGCTATTATACCTACAACTAAGGAATCTAAAATTTTTCCAACCAGAAAGCTTTTAAATATTCTATTCCCATGACCAAAAGCATTCATTGTATAATCAGCATTTTCTTTATTTAGAAAAGCATAAATCATTCTTTTAGCCCTTGCCAATAAATCATCTTTTTCCAGTAACATATATATTGATAATACAAAAGTACTAAAAATTGGAATTATCTTAGATGCCACTCCACCAGCCAGTTTAATAAGCCAGTTAGATAAATATACTAATGTGGAATTAATAAACTCTCTGATTTCACTTCCAAACTGTTCTATCCAATTTACTATATCATCTATAAAGTTATAATCAAATTTTTGATGTAACGTTGATATAAACGATTTTGAGTCTGTATTTACAGCAAAGTCAACAACCTCATTAATACTTGTAACTATGGTTGGTATTATTTTGTAAAGAAATAAAGTTACAATGCCAACTAAGATTCCATAAACAATTAAGACAGATATTCCTCGATTTATTTTCAAATGTTTTCCTAAGATTCTCACAAAAGAATCTAATAAATAAGCAATAAATACTGCCCCTAGAATTGGTGTCAAAATACCTAAGCCATTACCTATTCTCTCTGGTGCAAAAATATAAAGTGAACCAATAAAAATTATTACAAATACAGGAAGTAAGAACTTCACTATATTAACACTCTTATTATTATCCATGTTATTCTCCTTAAATAAATTTAATTATTACAAAGAATTAATATAACATTATTGTTACCCTAAGTCAATACTATAACCCTAAATAGTCCGACACTTTTTTATCCTGTAAAAGACAGTCTAAATGACTAATATCAATAATTCCCATATCTCTGATAACATTACTAAAGCCTTCATCTATAATATTATCCTGTAAATGCTTAAGTATAGCCGTCAGCTGACCTATAAGCCCTGCATAGTCATTGGCATCTAAAAAATATTTAAGATATATTACTCCATCAATAATCCTTTTACTCTCCTTTAACCCATGGTATTCTACAGGTAAAAGCTCAAAATATCTTTCTATTACCCTTTCAGGCGCATTAGTATCATATAACCGTTCATTATGGGCACACACGTTCCTTATCTTTCTTAGCCAGTGGAGAGCTGTTATTAAAAGCTCATTATCTAATTTACTATCTTTAGTTTCAAATCCATACAGAGAACTTAACTCATCCCTAACTTCTGGTTTAACATAGTTTAAAACATTCACAAAGGTAGAGAATCCAATGAACTTAAATAATAGCCAAGTAGGAACTTTGTCATACTTACGCCTATATTCATCTAAATAACTAGTCTTATTGAACGACAACTCTCTTTCCATCCGAGCTATAAGTCGTTTAATCTCTTTGTTTGACTTATCATACCCATATGCCTTTGTATCATTCCAAGAAATTGTTTCTCCAAAATTTTTTAAATTAAAGTCATCCATTTTATAAGCTGCAACTGCCCTAACCTCATCTTCTGCCTTTGTAATATATCTTAAAAATAAAACTCTTAGTTCATCATCAAAGGCTTTAACTTTGGCTATTTGTTCAACGGTAGTTCCCTTTGCATATACATAGGATTCCTTATTTGTTGTATCTTTCACAAATGGCCACTTATAACCACTTAACAAATTAAAATACCCAAGACGTCGAATAATTATTTTCTCTTCCTTGCTACTACATCTAATTCCCTTACTATTTAAGTACTCTTCTTGCTCACTATAGGTAAAAAATCGTTTACTTTTTTTCTTAGACATACACATCCCTCCATGTACATTATATATCATAATTGTAAATAAGTTATATTAAAATATGATAAAATGTTTCCAAACTCTAAATAATAGGTTATACTTAACTTAGCTTAACATAAGGAGGTTCACAGAAATGAACAAAATACTAAAACTAATAACAGGACGATTATTCCTATTTGTAATTGCAGTCATAATACAAATAATTATATTAACAGTCACCATAATATTTCTAAAAGATAACTACCTCTTTGCAAATATAGTTTTTGTGCTACTAAGTTTAGGGGTATTACTTTATGTAGTTAACAAAGATATTAACCCATCCTATAAACTGGCGTGGGCAATACTTATAATGCTTCTTCCTGTCTTAGGTGGAGTGTTCTATCTTCTCTTTGGAAACAATAAAGCAGGTAAAAAACTGGAAAAGGCTTTAGAAAACGGATATTTTGATAATGTAACCTCCTCCACCCTTGACTTGAAATCTAAAAATAAACTTGAAGAAAGTTCCAAAGAAGCTAAACGACAGTCTGATTATATTTCAAATATGACTAACTCCTACCCTCATACCAATACCAAGGTTGATTATTATCCTCTTGGAGAAAATAAGATGCAGGCTTTATTAAATGATTTAAGGCAAGCCAAGCACTTTATATTTATGGAATACTTCATTATAGAAGAAGGTTTATTTTGGAATAGTATCCTAGATATACTAAAACAAAAGGTTCAAGAAGGTGTGGAAGTTAGACTTATGTATGACGATGCAGGCTGCGTAGGCACTTTACCAAAAGATTATGACCAAAAACTTCGAGATATGGGTATAAAGGTGGTAGTCTTTAATCCACTAGAACTAAAGCTTGATATATTAGTAAATAATAGAGATCACCGTAAAATCACTGTAATAGATGGTTATATAGGTTATAACGGTGGGATAAATTTAGCTGATGAATATATTAACCATATTAAAAAGCATGGACATTGGAAAGATACAGCAATAAGACTAGAAGGTGACGGAGTAATAAATCTCACTGAAATGTTCCTGCAGGTTTGGTGCTTCCATACTAACCAACCTATTGACCTTAAAGAATATAGTCCACAAAAATATCATCCAGAACCTTTCGTAGGAGAAGGTTTTGTCCAAAGTTTCAGTGATACTCCACTGGATAATGAGGCAGTTGGAGAAACCGTATACATGAACATAATAAACTCAGCTAAGGACTATGTATATATAAATACTCCTTATCTAGTAATAACCAACGAAATGATAACTGCACTAACAACAGCAGCTAAAAGTGGTGTTCAGGTTATCTTAACCCTGCCACATATTCCTGATAAATGGTATGTTCACACCATAGCAAGAAGCTATTACCCTTCTCTTATAAAAGCAGGCGTAAGAATATTCGAGTATAGCCCCGGCTTTATTCATGCAAAAAGTTTTGTCTGTGATGATGAAATAGCTGTAATAGGCACAATTAATCTTGATTTCAGAAGCTTATACTTACACTTTGAATGTGCCACATGGATGTACCAAAATAAAGCTATACTTGATATGAAACATGACTATGAGAGAACCCTTGCTCTATCAGAGGAAATAACTCTAGATAATCTGCCCTATGCAAAGGGAATAGGCAAACTTGTTCAGAGTATAATAAAGGTATTTTCCCCACTTATGTAGAATGGATAATAGTCTTATTAGAGATATAAATATAAAAAGCCATCAATATTAATATTGATGGCTTTTTATATTTATATAAGTTATTCTTTACTTACTTTTATATTAATTTCCTTTGCTTTATTTTCAACATACTTAACCACAAACTTTGGTATTTTAACATCCTTTTCTCCATCTTTCATTACTGCTCGTAGGGTATAACTTCCTTCATCATTAGGAATTATTTTTATTTCTTTACATTCTTTTGGGTCAAGTTTTATCTCTTTTCCTTCTACCGACATAACTATAACTCCGTTTTCTAATGTCACCTTATATTTATCTTTTAAATCTTTGGCAATCGGCACTAGATAAAGATTTATAGCCAACAATATACAAATTACTACAGTCAATTTTATTGCTTTTTTTATTATACCTATAACTATCAAGATAATTAAAACTCCTGCAATTAGGTATAGAGTACTTGGATTTATATTCATATTAAATTCCTCCCTATATATAATATTCTAAATATGAAAAGTTTCATATGCCTCTTTCATTGCTTCTTTCAAATTTAAGCAAAAAATATCCTCATTTTTATCCATACCAGATGAACTTAACCAGTTAAATGCTTCTTTTTCTGACCAGAAAAAGTTCATTATATTTCAGCAACCAGATGCCCATTCTGAATATTTTTCCAAGTTAACATGTACCACTCTAAGGTCTGGGTTATTAGTATATTTAATTTCTCCATCTTCTATCATTAGCGTAATTTTTCTTCCTGTTCCACTGCATACTGAATTTATTTCTACATTTTGATTAAAGGTATAGCTAGTACCTATAGAATCTATTGCACACATGGCATTGAAAGTTCTTCCATCTTCTAAGGTTATTTTGTGGTTGGTTTCAAGACCTGAAACGGGGAAAATAAAATTAATTTTTTCTCCATCTACTACCATTACATTAGTATCTATAAACTGTTTCAGTGTACCTTCTATATATTTTTCTTCAATACCTGTTGTCTCTTTAATATATCTTAGTGTATCTAAAATGTCAACAGGCTCTTTTTTTTCTATTATAAGGTCCATTATTTTAATTCTTATAGTTTTTTGTATTTCAGTTAACCTAGTATACTTTTTGTATTTACTCACTTATTGTCTCCTTCAAATCCCTCTTTAAGTATTTCCGAAACCTTATTCTTGTAAGTTTTGTATTCGTCACTGTTTCTATCTCTTAATCTAGGCATATCTATTTTTATATCTGCAAGAATTTTTCCTTTATCTTTTGACATTACAATCACTCTATCACTCATATATACGGCTTCATCTACATCATGAGTAACCATAACTGCCGTAATTCTATTTTTCATCCATATACTGGATAACTCATCTTGAAGTGACTGCCTCATCTGAAAATCGATTGCCCCCAAAGGCTCGTCCATTAAAAGAACTTTCGGTTCACATGCTAAGGCTCTCATCACAGCAACCCTCTGCTTCATTCCTCCTGAAAGTTGATGAGGATACAATTTCTCTTTCCCTGCAAGTGCTGATATTTCCAGAAGCTCGCTTAACTTCTTCTCTCTATCCTTTTTGTGCATTTTCCTTTGTTTCATGGGAAACATTATATTTTCTCCCACTGTTTTCCAAGGAAAAAGCGCATAATTTTGAAATACAAAGGCCCTATCTATCCCCGGCTTTGTTACTTCTTTTTCATCTATAAATACAGAACCTGTATCAGCTTGTAAAAACCCTCCTAATATATTCAGTAAGGTTGTTTTTCCACAGCCTGATGGCCCTAAAAGACAAACAAACTCCCCTTCCCTTATCTCCAAGTTTATATTCTCTAATACTTTATGGTACTCTTTTTCATTCTTATATTGTTTTCCTATATTTTTTATTTTAAGTTTCATTAGTCTACAAACCTCCAGTTACAGAGAAGTTTATTTACATATTTTAAAATTCTATCTATACTAAACCCTACCAAAGCTGCAATTATCATTATCCCTATAAGTAAGTCTGTTTTCATTAGAGTCTGTGCTCTTACCATTGAGTAGCCAAGACCGGCACTCGTCGCTATGAACTCCGCTCAGATAACCGACATCCAACCTGTTCCTATAGCTAACCTTGAACCTGTAAGGATATGTGGCATTGAAGCAGGTAATATTATATCTTTAAATATAACAAAAGGTGAGGCTCCCATGCTTTTTGCTGCATGGTAGTAGTCTTTAGAAATTGTTTTTACGCCCTGTATGGTATTTAATATTATGGGAAACACTCCTGAAAAAGCTATTAAAAATATTGTTGGCCCATCACCTATTCCAAACCATACTATAGTCAGTGGAACCCAAGCCATTATAGGTACTTGCCTTATAGAATCTATGACAGGTGAAATTACATTTTCAGCAGTTTTAGATGTTCCCATTATAAACCCTAAGGGAAGTCCAAAGGCTAAAGCCCAAAAAAATCCTTTTAGTACCCTTCCAAGAGTTATTAATAAACCTGTTAAAATTTCAGGATCTCTAAGACAGGAAAAAAAAGCTTTTATCACTTTCCCCGGCATAGGTAACAATAACTCACTCCCTAATTTAAGAGCAGTACATTGCCATAAAATAGCTATAAAAATAAGCAGTGCTACTCTATAAAAAATTTCTAGCTTTTTCTTTTTTGTCAACTTACTTTCTGAAGCTTTAAGTTCCATGAAATAATCACATCCTTGTCCTTTTGAGATAGTTTTACCCCTTTATACCTTTCTATTGCACCAATCAAAGTATTTTTATCACTTAGTAACTGAACTGCCTCATTATAGTCTTTTACAAATTTTTTGTATTCTGCTGTATTCTTTATTTTTTTATTTATAACCAATACATAAGTATCTTTTTCTATATTGGGATACTCAAAGTTTCCATCCAAGGTCAAGGCCTTTAACCCATCTACTAAAATTGCATCTATCTTACCACTATACATATAATAGGGCAAACCACTTGATATTACTTCCATTATTTCAGCCTCTTTATATAACGACCTTACTAATTCTTTCTGATATGCTCTTCCCTTTGATATTCCTATTTTTTTTACATCAGCCTTGTTCTTTAATATAAGGTCAGAGTTCTTTATTAAAATTCCTTGAATTTCAAAATCTTTATTTATCTTTACATAACTTTGGGCTATATCTTTGCACACTATAGCCATATCCATTTCATCACTGCTCAGTGCCCACTGAGTAGTTGCTGATCAACAATCAGATATTTTGTATTTTTGAATAAAATCTTTTACATCTAGTTTTACATTATTTGAATCTTCCATCATATAGTTTATAACAAGAGTAGAAGTGTCGTCAGACACTCCTACCCTAAGTAAAGCTTCTCTTGATGGTGCATTTAACATTCCCACTGATAAAATAAGAACTATCAATGCCATAATAAATCCTATCTTTATATGTTTACTCATATTATTTGCTCATTGATAAAGCTTTTTCCTTCCATGAAGCATAGTCCATTCCCAATGGGAATACAGGATCTACCTTTTCTGCTATGAACTTGTCGAAGTCATCGGCACCACAATTCTCTAGGCTAGTTAAGTCCATTATCTTGTCAAACTCTGGAACTTCTTGACCTTCACTATACTCCTTATATATTTCCATGTTATTTTTATACTCATCTCCAGTTACTTTCCAAGTTAAAGTTCTTCCCTCTCCTACAGTCTTTTTATAGATTGTAGTAAGTGCTACTTCCTCAGTTACGTTATAAGCTTTTGCAAATATCTTAGCTGATTCTACTGGATTTGTATATATATATTCTATAGCCTTTGTATGGGCTAATACAAGTTTCTCTGCCAATTGTGGATGTTCTTTTATAAAGTTAGTATTCATAGAAAATGAACAACAGTTATATTGCTTTCCTGTGCTTTTATCTTTATATAAGGTTGATGATACAATTCTTCCTGTCCCCTCTTGTTCTGCAATAGTTCCCCATGGATCACAAGTTTCAAAAGCCTGTATTTCTCCTGTTTTCATAGCCAAATAAGTGTCTGCAGAAGAATCAATTTCTACAAGCTGGTAATTGCTAGCTTCCACTGGAAGTCCTGTTTCAGGAGCATAATCCATCTTCCACAAAAATCCATCCATATTAACAGCTAATTTTTTGCCTACAAGATCCTTAACATCTTTAATCTCATTAGAAACTACCAAATACTCTGAACCCCCTAAATGGTTGTTTGCTGCAATTACTATTGGTGAACCCTTAGGTATTGAAGTTACCAAGCCTCTTGTTCCTATATAACCTGCATCCATCTGCCCTGCTGCCATTGCCTGTGGAACTTTACCATTTCCTACTGTAGTTACATTCAAGCCTAACTCCTTGTAAATACCTGCACCTTCTGCAACCGGTCCTGCCGTCATATGATCACAATTATAGTATCCTACAGTTATCGCATAATCATCCTTTACCTCTGCCTCTTTTTCACTTTTACTACAAGCTGTAATCATACCTGCACTTACACTTACGCAAAGTAATAATGCCCCAAACCTTTTGCTAAACTTCATAAATAATCTCCCTTCAATTTCAATTTAATTTATTTATTATAATAACTAACAACAAAGCTCCATTCCTTCTGCAAAAATATCTTTGAATTTACCATTCTCAATTCTATATATGCCATAGCCTATAGCTCCATTTTTTTCGCCTGAAACAATAACTTCCATCTCATCCTTATTATCTATATCCTTAAACTTAATTTTCTGATTCTCTAATGGTGCTTTAATAGGCTCTGTTATATAAAAACTATCCTTGTCAGTAACAATAACAACCATAAAATTTTTACTCTTATTTTCTCTATATATTACAATCCCATCATCCTTGCCATCCATATTCAAGTCTTTAGTCGCTGACTTTATTATCTCTTGGCTATAACTCTTAGTATATTCTTCCAACAATTTACCTGATATAGCAATATTATTATCTTCTTCATCCTTATTAAACTCTTGACGGTTTATACTTTGAGAAAGGCCTAATGCCACTGCAACCAAAAAGAATATAGCTATATATTTTAACTTCTTCATCTTAGCGTAACCTCTCTGAACTTTAAAAATATTGACTTAGAAGCGAAACCTATAATTATGAAACTGCATATATAACTAAACCAAGGCGGTATATTTAAAAGCATAAAATTAGCCAACTTTATACTACCGTCTATATTAGCAGAATCTATATTAAACTTGCTAACAGGCACTAATATATTAGTTATATAACCTACTACTATTGAAAGTGTTACCAAAGTAAAAGAGTATATAAAAGCCGCTCTCTTTCCTATAACCTTAGAAATATTTATAAGTTCCGGTAAGTTTGTAGCAACCCCAGCTATTAAAAAAGTTATTGCCATTCCAGGTGCTGCTCCACTAGCTACCAGTGCTGCTATAAATGGAATGTGTCCTATGGCACACACATACATAATGCAAGCTAATACTGCTATACTTCCAAGAGAAATCATATTGGGACTACCTAGATATTTTTGTATGATACTACTTGGAAAGATTGTAGTTATAAATCCTGCACACAACATTCCAATTACCACATACTTGCTTACTGTAACAGCTAGATCTTCAAACGCCCACTTAATACCAGATTTTATTTTTTCTGATAAATCTACACTTTCTTCTTCTAAACTTATAAATTCTTCTTCCTCCAAAGAGTCTTTTTTTAGAAAAAGTTCTTCTCCACCAAATATATTTCCAACTAAACCTACTATAAACGGTATTAAAAACCCTGAAACTACATATATGATAGTTATCTTTGTTCCTAATAGTCCTAAGCATAAAATAACTGCAATTGGATTTATAATTGGAGTTGCCGTCATAAAAGCTAATACAGGACCTAAATAGGCCCCTGAATAATACAGACTTATACCTATAGGAATTACTCCACAACTACATATGGGTAAAAACATACCAGATATAGTCACCTTCACTATAGAAGATATTTTTTTATTTCCTATATGAGTTTGAAACTTATCTGCAGATAATATATTATGTAGTATTCCTGCAATCAGAAAACTTATAACCAACCACCCTGAAGCTCCATTAAGTGAGCTTATAGCTGATATAATCATTTCCTTAGTCCCATTAAAAATATTTTCTATAAATTCCATATATCTCCTTATATTTAACCAGATTAAATACTTCTAATTTCTCCCTCAATAAGATCTTCTATCGCTGTCCTACTAAGCTTATCAAACTTCTTTTTTCTATTTAAAATCAATGTACCCTTTGTAACTACGCCATACTTTTTTAGGTAGCCAAAATCCTTACCAACTTTGTATATTACAAGTTCCATCTTTCCATTATACTTTTCTTCTAGACTTTTAAGTAGCAATCCATACTCATCGCAACTTGGTCAAGTATTTATAAATTCCACAAAAATTTTGCTCATTCCCATTTTCTCTTTTCGCTCTAATATAGCTTTGTAAATTTTAACCTTAAGCAACATATATGATACTATATTAAATATTTAATGTAAAATTATTTTTTTATATATATGTTATAGTTAATTTTTATATATACCGCTATTCTTATATACCAACATATTAGTCGATTTATAATATATCACAAAAATAGTGAAACAAACAACAAATAATGACCACTCCAAAACTGATAATTTATCTTAGCACCATAAGAGCCACTTACTAGCTGTGATTCTCACACGTTAAACTTTCACCGACTAAAGTTATCTCTTCCGTTACACCTATAGATTCATATTACAAAATAATTAGGGGGCAAATTCCAAAGAATTCACCCCCTAATTATTTATTAAGAACTTTAAAATCCATATAATGAAAACCATTACTATAAAGATTACAAAGTAACTAACATTATTTTTTTCATCA
>JBOFZL010000060.1:0-3328 GCA_051655155.1 Filifactoraceae bacterium | reverse complement strand
GCTCGAACCTGTGACCCCCTGCTTGTAAGGCAGGTGCTCTCCCAGCTGAGCTATGCTCCCATGCTGGTGACTCCTAGGGGAATCGAACCCCTGTTACCGCCGTGAAAGGGCGGTGTCTTGACCGCTTGACCAAGGAGCCTAATTTTGGTTGCGGGAGCAGGACTTGAACCTACGACCTTCGGATTATGAGCCCGACGAGCTACCAACTGCTCCATCCCGCGATAGTAATATTAAAATATATGGTGCCGAAGACCGGGGTCGAACCGGTACGAATATTTCTATTCGCAGGATTTTAAGTCCTGTGCGTCTGCCTGTTCCGCCACTTCGGCTCATCCTTATATTTATGGCTCCGAAGGTGGGATTCGAACCCACAGCCTACCGGTTAACAGCCGGTTGCTCCGCCTTTGAGCTACTTCGGAATACCAATTGGCTACGACCTACTCTCCCAAGCCCCTGCGAGCTAAGTACCATTAGCGATGTAGGGCTTAACTTCTGTGTTCGGGATGGGAACAGGTGTATCTCCTACTCTATAATAGCCATATTGATTTTGATACTTTCTCATATTATCATAGTTTTTCATACTAGTCAACAAGAAATTTATCGATTTTTTAAGTTTTTTTGTTGCACCATAATTGCTACACGTTGTTACTACACGTTCACGTGACAGCTTATTAAATATATCACGATATACTTTTGTTGTCAACACTAATTTTAAATTTTTGAACTTTTAATTTTCTAACTTTTAAAATTATACTTATTTTATAAGAGTATACCACTTATATGGTAATTAATATTCCAACATTAATATTTATTATTATAGCATTAATTATATCCGAGTCCAATAAAACAAATTTCATAATATAACCAACAAATTATTTTTATTTCAAAAACTTAACAAAAAAACTTGATATTGACCTCTGATTTTGTTATACTTTTTTTAAGTTTTAACGAAACGTTTTCATTAAATTTATTATTTATGAAAATTTATTGACTAAATCTTAATTTTATTGATTATACACGTTAGGAGGTGTTTCTCATAATATCATTCATATTCAAGTTTATGTAAAATCAAAATTTATAAAACATTGGATTTTGTTTGATTGCAAGTTACGTTATTATCTATTTTTTATTTTTTATAATTTTATAATTTTATTCATTTTATGTAGGAGGTAATTTTATATGAGTAACAACAACGAAACACCTAACGTCAGGAAAAAACCAAATTTATTATTGGCATTATTGCCTATTGTCATACTTATTTTTTTCCTTTATATAGGTATTAAGGTCTATGAGAAGAGTCCTCATATTCCACTGGTTTTATCATCTTTATTCGCAGCTATTATTGCTACAACCATGTTAGGTTACACTTGGCAAGAATTAGAATCAGGTATTCTTGCTACTATAAACAGAGGTATGCAAGCTTGTTTAATACTTTTAATAGTTGGTTGTTTAGTAGGTACTTGGATTGGTGGTGGAATAGTTCCTGGTATGATATACTACGGAATGCAAATTCTTTCCCCTAGTATTTATCTAGTTGCTACAGTGCTTATTTGTTCAGTAGTTTCTTTAGCTACAGGCTCTTCATGGACAACTGCCGGTACAGTTGGGGTTGCTTTAATTGGAATAGCTCAAGGTATTGGTATACCAGCTCCTTTAGCTGCCGGTGCTATTATATCAGGAGCATACTTCGGAGATAAAATGTCACCTCTTTCCGATACTACAAACCTAGCACCTGCAATGGCAGGTTCAACTTTATTTGATCACGTAAGACATATGATCTACACTACTGGTCCATCTTATCTTATTGCACTTGTTATTTTTGGAATTTTAGGTGCACGCTATGCAGGACAAGAGCTAGATACTGCAAAGATTAGTGAACTACTGGATATAATTTCCGGACAATTTACTATAAATCCGTTAATTTTTCTTCCACCAGTTTTAGTTATCTGTATGGTTATATTTAAGCTTCCAGCTATACCTGGACTTGTTGCCGGCGCTATAATAGGTGGGTTATATGGCTTCTTGCTTCAAGGTCAAAACTTTGGGGAAATTTTAGAAGTTGCTTACAATGGTTTTTCACTGGAGTTTGCCAATGCTACAGAAGCTCAAGGCATGATAGCTGCGCTTTTAACTCGTGGTGGTATGGACTCCATGCTTGGTACTGTAGCCCTTATAATATGTGCTCTTTCATTTGGTGGAATCCTTGAAGCTACAGGTTCTCTAGAAGTTGTAGCAGAAAATCTGCTTAAGTACTTTGTAAAAGGTACAGGTTCTCTAGTTGCTGTTACTATTTTTACATCTATATTTATAAACACAGTTGCTGCAGATCAATACCTTTCTATAGTTGTTCCTGGTAGAATGTATAAGAATGAGTATCCAAAACGTGGACTTTCACCTCGAAATCTATCTAGAACCCTTGAAGATGGTGGTACCATCACTTCAGCTTTAATTCCATGGAATACCTGTGGTATATATATGTCAACAGCCCTAGGAATACCAACTATTGCTTATATACCTTACGCTTTCTTTAATTTAATTAATCCAATTGTTTCTATAGTTATGGCTTCATTAGGATTATTCCAGATGAAAATTACTCCTGAGGAACAAGCGGCATATGAAAAATCACTGTTACTTGCTGAGTAAAGTTAGCTTATAAAATAAAAAAAGGGCATATGCCCTTTTTTTATTTTGGTTCTATTATACCATAGTATCCATCTTCTCTTCTATAGACTACACATATGGATTCAGTTTTCGCATTATCAAATATAAAGAAATCATGATCTAAAAGTTCCATCTGAAGTATAGCTTCATCTTCATTCATAGGTTTATATCCAAATTGTTTTCTCTTAACTATAACCTTTTCTTCTTGTGGTATTTCATCCTTCATAGGTACATATGGTACCACATTTTCAAATCTTATGGTATCTTTGCCTTTTCGCATTAGTTTTTCCTTATGTTTACTAATTTGTTTTGAAAGTTTATCTACCACAAGATCTGATGCTACCCCTAAGTCTGAGTTATACGCCTCCGCTCTAATATAGTCATGTCCTGCAACTAACGTCACTTCCAATTTTGCTACATTTTTTTGAGCTGATAGTGTTACTTTTGCAGGAAAGTCTGCCGGAAAATATTTGTCTAGCTTTGATAACTTTTCTCCTATTGTTTTTTCAAGAGCATCTGTTACCTTAATATTTCTTCCTGTGAATGATAATTTCATAAGTGTCTCTCCCCTCCTAGAAGCATAGCTCCTTTTAGTTGTCTTTATTATACTTCATTTATATCTAAAAATAAATACTTTTTTTATATTCTAAGTAACCTTTTTAAAACA
>JBOFZL010000059.1:0-43412 GCA_051655155.1 Filifactoraceae bacterium | reverse complement strand
TAACCCATGATATAGATGAAGCTATTCACCTTTCTGATAGAATATATATAATGAATGGAGTACCGGGTCAAATAACCGAAGAAATAATAGTAGATTGTAGATTAAAAAATTCAGATTATAACCTTAGTGATGAGTTTATGGAAACTAAAAGAAAGATAATTCATTCTATAGTATGATAATAGAGTTAAGGTATTTTTTCATAATGGATAAATCTAATATATAAGAAAATAGCAATATAAGAGAAAGAGAAGGGGAAATTTCGTAAGCCTTCTCTTATTTTATACTTGATTAAAACAAGAGTGTTTGTTATTATAACTTTAAATAAAGATATTCTTTTTACTAACTAGAAGTTAGAACTTAATACAAAACGTAAGGAGAGATTAAAATGTTCAAGATGAAGTTAGGTTTATCCTTGGCTCTATGCATTGTTTTTTCATCCATGATTGGGACTGTTTTTGCAGATGATTCCAATGTAATTTATCGAAATATATTTTTAGAAACTGAGGAAGCTCCTATGATTCCGAGTGGAAAGACACCTGTACCGATATCAACTATAGCTAACACTATGGGGGCAGATGTCACTTGGGATGCAAGGACAAAAACGACTACAATTAAAAAAAATAATATGGTTACTAAGCTTACTATAGGTAGCAAAACTATAGTAGTTACAAATGATGGGGTTAAATCCAATATAAGTTTGGATGTACCAATTCAAACTATAGATGGTAGAACAATGGTACCAATAGACGTTATATCAAATATATTTGGAGAAGAAGCATATTGGTATGTAGTGACTAAAGTATACTATACCACGACTGATGAATTTCCTTCATATGTATTGATAGACTCTAGCCACATTCCTACGGTTGATGAAATGATAGAAAGTTATAGAGAGCCAACCATTGATGAAAGGGTACTTATGTCGGATGAGATAAATGTAAATGGTTTAACAACACAGGAAATTACTACAATAAAAGAAATTATAAATTATTCGCTATGGCCTATTTTTCCTGGATTTTACTACGATAAACTAAATAGAGAAAGTTATACACATGCCATAACATATGGAGCATGGGTTTCTTCAAAAGAAAGAAAAGATGAGGGACTAGATGTAGATTATAACTCTGCTATTGCTGGTATAGATCCATGGAAAATCAAAAATAATGAAGTGAATAAGTGGTTAAAGGAAAAGCTGAAGGTGGATATTCAATTAGAAGATGGAGACATGTTTAAATTTGACGGAAAATATTATGAAGATTATGTTAATATTCTCGTGAAGGTTAAAGGAAAAGAGTCTTTTATTTACACAAACTATGATACAATGGTGTTTTCTGGACAAACTCCTGAAATTAAAAGCATAAGTAAAGTTTCAGAGAATGTGTTTAATATTAAATTTGACAAACTTTATGCATCAACATCCGATACAGGAGATAAAAAATATGTACCAATTAGTATTATATTGGAAAGAAATGGAGACAATAAATTTAACTTACTATACTATGGACATGCAATTAACAATGATATAGCTAAAAAATATGCATAATGTTAAATTGGGGGCTGTAAAAAGTCCCTTTTTTGATTTGAACTTGTTTTTAAAACGAATAATTTATAAGGAAGCTCTACTTTTTGTTAAAGAAAATAACATATTTTAAAACCAAGCAACCTGGCGAAATTTTTATTATGATGTTTTTTATCGTATTTTATATGAGTTGATAGTGGAAGAAATATAAGAAGGGGTTTTAAGGCTTGATAGGTTGATTTGATAGACTTTATATGATAGGATTTAAGAAAGTTGAGTAGAATTTATTATAAAATATTTTGAGGAGGATAAGATGATTAAACTTAATAAGGGAGATAAAGTTGCAGTTGTAAGTTTATCAAGAGGAATCTTAGGTGAAGATTTTTGCAAACATCAATTGGAACTTGGGATTAAACGATTATATGATTTGGGTTTAGAGCCTGTATTTATGGAAAATACATTAAAAGGATTAGAGTATTTAAATAATCATCCTGAAAAGAGAGCTGAAGACTTGATTAATGCTTTTGAAGATCCGGAGATTAAGGGTATTATATGTGCTATAGGAGGAGATGATACCTTTAGACTTACACCATATATTTTGAATGATAGAGTTGAAAAGATAGTAAAGGATAACCCAAAGTTTTTTATGGGATATTCTGATACAACCATAAATCATCTAATGCTATATAAATTAGGGTTGAATACCTTTTATGGGCTTAGTTTTCTAACATGTATAGCAGATATGGGTGAGGATATACTTGCTTATAGTAAAGAAGCCTTTAAAAATATATTTACTGAAGATGAATTTGTATTTATACCAAGTGAACTTTGGTATGAGGAGAGAAATGATTTTTCAGAAAAAGAGTTGGGGAAAAATCGAATTGTTCATACTGATAAAAAAGGATATGAGCTATTGCAAGGAAATGGAATTTTTCAAGGTGGATTAATAGGAGGTTGCATAGAAAGTATTTATGATTTGTTGGTAGGAGAAAGGTACGAAGAGGAAAAGCAAATTAATGAAAAATACAATCTTTTTGAAGCGATTAAGGATCTTAAAGGAGCTTGTCTTTTTTTGGAAACTTCTGAAGAGCGCCCAACTCCTGAAAGAATGGAGGTAATGTTGAAAAAGCTTAAAGAAGAAGGGCTTTTTGACAATGTAAGTGGAATACTTGTAGGAAAACCACAAAATGAAGTATACTATGAGGAGTACAAGGAAATTTATAATAAACTTATAGATGATAAGATATCTATAGTTTATAATGTTAATTTTGGTCATGCCTATCCTAAGATGTTATTGCAGTACGGAGCAATTGCAAGGGTTGACTGTGAAAATCAACTTATTAGAATAGAAAGACTTTAATTTGGGGTATAATAGTATTGGTAATTCGCATGAAAGCATGGATTATTTTAAGAAAAAGATAGGAGAAAAATATAAAATTATTACCATAGAAAAAGGTGGTCTATTTTATATTGTTTTATTAATAAACTTAGTGGAGGTAGATATGAATTTAGATTATGCGGTTTCTGTTTTGGGGCAATTATGTAATATACCAAGTCCAGGAGGATATACAGATAGGGTTATAAGCTTGGTAGAAAAAGAGCTTGAAAATATGGATGTTTTTTCTTTTAGGACTAGAAAAGGCGCATTGATAGCTACTATTCCCGGAAAGAATATGGGAGCGAAAAAACTTATTGCGGCGCATGTGGATACTTTAGGAGCTATGGTGAAGGAGATAAAGTCTAATGGAAGATTGGCATTAAGTCAAATAGGCGGATATGCACTTACTTCAATAGAGGGTGAGAATGTAACTGTAATCACCATGGAAGATAAAGAGTATGGGGGAACGATATACTTTAACAAACCCTCTGTTCACATTCATCAAGAAGCGAGAAATGATGTACGTAAGTTAGAGGATATGGAACTTATTTTAGATGAGAGAGTTGTTTCTAAAGAGGATGTTAAGGCCTTAGGCATAGAGGTAGGGGATTTTGTGGCTTTTGATCCAAGGTTTAAAGTTACAGAAAGTGGGTTTATAAAATCCAGACACTTAGATGATAAGGCGGCAGTTGCTGCAATGTTGGCAGCTGTGAAAGAGTTAAAGGAGTCAAAGTTCCAGTTAGAAGATACTATCCAATTATTGTTTAGTAATTATGAAGAAGTTGGACATGGAGCCAGTTATTCACTGAACCCAACAATAGAAGAGGTTTTATGTGTTGATATGGGAGCGCCTGGAATAGGGCAAAATGGAGATGAATTTAGTGTTACAATTGCAGCTAAAGATGCCAATGGTCCATATGATTATAACATGAGAAAAAATATGGTGGCTCTTGCTAGTAAAAATAATATACCTTACAAACAGGATATACTTGTATATTATGGTTCTGATGCAAACGCAATTTTATGCGCAGGAAACGATGTGCGTTATGGACTTATAGGTCCTGGTGTTTATGCTAGTCATACTTATGAAAGAACTCATAAAGATGCTTTAGGTGCAACAGTTTCTCTTCTTGTGGCATATATGAAAGACAACAAAGAGTATGATGTTCATATGTGCAAATGTAAGGATAAATAATTTTATTTTTACTAGCAATATATCTGAATTTTTGATATAATAACACAGCTAGTATTTTAAGTGAAGGTGGGAAACAGGGTGTCAGAAAAAACTAAAGCATATTTAAAAATAGCTGCTATAGTAGCGGTAGAGGTATTCTTTATAGCAGGAATAGTAATTTATAAAAGTTGGTGGATAAAGGTTCCTTTTATTATTTTTGCAGGACTTTTAGGGGCTTTTTTGGTGAGAATGTTTTTAGCAGCAAAGCGTAAAAAACATTTAATTCAAGGTAAAGTGCTTTCAGTAACTCCTCCAAAGAAAAAATTTGGAATGCCATTGGGGAAAACACAGATTGTAATAAAATCAGGAAAGGCTTCAAAAAAACTGTGTTCTATGCAAAAAATAAATCTTAAGTTAGGCCATGACTATGCTTTCTATTATGAGGAAAAGTCAAATGAAATTCTTAAATATGAGGAATTGAAGATGAACATGGCATCTAGACCAAAGGGTGGAAATGTGCCACCACAATATCGTTTTTAGTGATAATTTAGACAGAGGGCTATGGCATAATGCTATGGCTCTTTTTACATAAGCTTAAATAAGTTAAGGTTTTATTTGAAGGAGGAAGGAATAGTTGGAATTTATTACTTTTGATAAGATAACCAAAAACTATTTTATGGGAGAAGTAAAGATAGAGGCTCTAAGAGGAGTATCTTTTTCTGTGAAAAAGGGAAATTTTACTTTGATATTAGGGGCTAGTGGTGCGGGAAAGTCAACAGTATTAAATATTGTAGGAGGAATGGATAAGCCTACATCGGGAGATTTTTATGTGGATGGTAGTAAAATAAGCGAGTTTTCTGAAAATCAACTTACAACATATAGAAGGAATGATATTGGGTTTGTCTTTCAATTCTATAATTTAGTGCAAAATCTAACGGCTTTAGAGAACGTAGAGCTTGCTACAGAAATTTGTAAAGATTCATTTGATCCAAGAAAAATTTTAGAACAGGTAGGTCTTGGAGATAGATTGAATAATTTTCCATCTCAGTTATCAGGTGGGGAGCAGCAAAGGGTAGCAATAGCAAGAGCATTAGCTAAAAATCCTAAAATTTTACTATGTGATGAGCCGACAGGAGCTTTAGACTATAATACAGGGAAAGCTATATTAAAGCTTTTACAAGACACTTGTAGGAAAACTGGGATGACTGTTATTGTGATAACTCATAATATAGCAATAACGCCTATGGGAGATAGGGTTATTAAGATGAAAAACGGAATGGTAGAATCTATTGAAGATAATCCTAATCCAATGTTAGCTGAAAGGATAGAGTGGTAATGAAGAGGACATTGCTAAAAGATAGTATAAGAGAAATAAAGGGCACTATCAGTAGGTTTTTAGCAATTCTTGCAATTATAAGTCTTAGTGTAACATTTTTTACAGGAATAAAAATTTCAGGATCTGATATGAAGTATACAGGTGATGTTTACTTAGATAAGTGTAATTTGATGGATTTTAGACTTATATCTACTGTTGGATTTGACAAAGAGGATATAGAGGCAATTAAAAAATTAGAAGGTGTAGAAGGGGTTTTCCCTGCATATAATATAGACACTTTGATTAAATACAATAAAAGTAAGACTGCTGTAGTAAGTGTTCATAGTTTGACTAACAAAAAATACAGAAGTGGAAAGGACTATATAAACATACCAATGGTAATAGAAGGGCGTCTCCCTGAAAAATTTGGAGAAGCAGCTGTTGAAGTAGATCGCCTTATGAATATTAAGATAGGTGATATAATTCATTTAGGTACAAAAAGAGATTCAGAGGATTTGTATGGTCTTAGATCAAAAACCATGAAGGTTGTAGGCTTTGTACGTTCTCCACTTTATATTTCCACAGTAAGAGGTAATAGCAATATTGGTAATGGAAAGAGAGAATCATTTATATATGTAAATGAAGAAGAATTTAACCTGCCTTTATATAATGAGGTATATCTCACTATGGAAGGTGGAAAAATATTAGATACTTTTGGAAATGATTATAAGAAAAAAGCAAAGACGCTAGAAAATAGTCTAAAAAAGTTAGGGGAAGAAAGGGTTAAGGTAAGGTATGATAGTATTGTAGGAAATGCTTCTGAAATGTATTATAAAGGCCAGGGAGATTACAACAGAGTGGTGATTGATTCTACTACTAAGATTAAAGAGGCTGAAGATAAATATGAAAAAGGAAAGCGAGATTTCTTTGATGCCAAGGTAAGACTTGCTCAGTCTGAAGAATATATATATGAACAAGAACAATTGTATAATAATGAGATTTTTTCAGCTCTATCAACATTGGAAACTAATGAAAGATATATAAATGAGCAGATGAATATAATAAAGGATAGTATAGATAAGGCTAAGATAGGAGGGTATTATTCTAGGGAAGGATCTGCTTTGGAGTATAATTACAATGTACTTTTTGAGAAGAAGTTAAAATTACAAAAGGCGAGAGAGGATATTTTTGAGCGAAAAGCAGATTTGGAACGAAGTATTTCTAAAGGGAAGGAAGAATTAAGATTAAGTGAAGAAAAACTCTTAAAAGCTAATGAAGAGATAGTTTTTAGTGAAAAGAATTTACTTATAGGTAAGAAACAGGTAGGAGATGGGTTGTTTGAAGGAAATAAAAAACTTATAGAAAGTTTTGAAGAGATTAAAGATATAAAAGAGGTAAAATGGTATGTTCTAAACCGTCAAAAAAATATAGGTTTTGCAGATTATGAAAATGCAGCATTAAGGATGGAAGCAATAGCTAAGGTGTTTCCACTGGTCTTTGTGTTTGTTGGAATTTTAATATGTTTAACTACGATAGGTCGAATGGTAGAAGAGCAGAGGGGGTATATTGGAACCTTAAAAGCATTAGGATATTCAAGTTGGCAAATTTTAAGTAAGTATTTACTTTATGCAGGAAGTGCTAGTCTTATTGGAGGATTGGTTGGAATATGGTTAGGATTTAATTATTTTGCAAAGATTTTATTTTATGCTTATAAATCTTTATATTTATTACCGGAATTAGAGCATCTTTTTGATTTTCCTTTAGCTATTTATTCTCTTGGGGTTTCAATATGTTTAACTTGTTTAATGGCAGGGATTGTATGTTATGAAGCGTTAAGGAATAACTCAGCTATGTTATTAAGACCAAAATCACCAAAGGTTGGAGCAAGCACAGGATTTGAAAAGATAAAGTTTATTTGGTCAAGACTCAAGTTCACACATAAAGTTACAGTAAGAAATTTATTTAGGTATAAATTAAGAGCAGGTATGACAATTATAGGAGTAGCAGGGTGTAGTGCATTGTTAATGGTCGGATTTGGATTAAAAGAAGCTATAACATATGGCGTATACACTCAATTTAATGATATTTTAAAATATGATATAAGTATAAGTATAAAATCTGATGAAGATGAAAAGGAAAGGGTAATAAGAGAGCTGTCAAAAATTAAGAATATAGAAGAGTTTACAGAAGTAATGACGATTAACTTGAAAATAGAAGGGGAGAATGACTATGAGGCAAGTTTTATAGTACCTAAGGATATGAAAGAGTTTAAAAGGTATGTTAAGTTTAGAGAAAGGAAGGATGTAAAGGATATAAATCTCAATAATGAGGGTGTTATAATTTCAGAAAAGTTAGCAAAGCTTTTAGGATTAAAAGTAGGAGAACAGATACCTGTTAAGATAGATGATTATGACTCTTACAATCTGGTAGTAGATGATATAACAGAAAATTATATTGAACATTACATTTATGGATCTGATGAGTTTTTTAAAAAAGTTTTTATAGATGAGGAGCTTAAATGGAATACTTTGCTTGTGAACTTAAAGGACAAGAATATATTGTCGGTGGAAAAAGCTTCAGAGGCTATATTGGATATAGATGGGGTAAGCACTATACAAAAAGCTTATGAAATGAAAAAAATGGTAAATGTTGAAGCTGTATATTGGATAGTGGGAATTTTGATTGTGTGTGCAGCACTATTGTCGTTTATAGTACTATATACTTTGACTAACATAAATATAAATCAACGAATTAGAGAAATTGCCACTATTAAAGTTTTGGGTTTTTATAACAATGAGGCTGCGGCATACATTTTTAGAGAAAATATAATTTTAAGTTTCATGGGAGCTTTAGTAGGACTTGTTATAGGTAAGTATCTATGTTTATTTGTGATAGTCACATCTGAAGTTGAGGTCATGATGTTTGGAAGAGAGATTGGAGTTTTTAGCTTTGTGGCATCACTGATAATAACTATGATTTTTACAGTATTAGTTAACTTGCTAATGATAAATAGGATTAGAAATATTAATATGGTAGAGTCTCTAAAAGCAGTTGAATAGTTTATTTAGTGTTATGGTTTTTAATTTTAATATCTTAGAAATTAACTAATATAGAAACTTTATGAAATAATTTCTTGTGAAGTATGAATATTTATGGTACAATGACTTAGACAAAATATAAAATTTTCAAGAGAGTGGGGAATCCCACTCTTTCGTTTTATGTTTTCTTTACATGTAAGAATAAGGAGGTCTTTTTTTGGCAAAGTTAGAAGAAAAAATTGAAGAGCTTATTTTACCAGCAATAGACAAGGAGTTTGAGCTTGTTGATGTAGAGTATGCAAAGGAAGGTAAGGCTTATTATCTTAGAGTATTGGTGGATAAGCTAGGGGGAAGAATTTCTTTAGATGAATGTACTAATATTTCCAGAAAGATAAGTACTATATTAGATGAGAAAGACCCTATTAAAGATCCATATATGTTGGAGGTAAGCTCTCCGGGTATAGATAGAGCACTTAAAAAACCTAGGGATTTTCAGAGAGAAAATGGCAAATTGGTAGAGTTAAAACTTTATAAGGCTATAGATGGGCAGAGGGAATTTGAGGGTGTTTTAAATGGTTTTGAAGATGAGATTATAAGTATAGATATTAATGGATATATAAGAGATTTCAATCGTAAGGACGTCGCTATTATAAAATTAAAGGTAGATTTTTAAAAAAATTATTTAAGGAGGAATAAATAGAAATGAACGCAGAGTTTATGGCTGCATTAAATCAAATAGCCACAGAAAGAGGTATAGGAAAAGAAGTGCTTTTCGAAGCTGTGGAAGCAGCTCTTATAAATGCATATAAGAGGAATTACGGTGCAACCAACAATGTAAGAATTGAGATGAATGAGGATAAGGGTGAAATCAGAATATTCTCAAGAAAGAATGTAGTAAATAAAAGAGAGTGTGATCTTTTAGATGGAGAAGTTTCTTTAGAAGGGGCACAGGAAATTAATATGGATTATCAGGTGGGAGATGTAATAGAAGAAGAAGTAACTCCAAGTAATTTTGGAAGAATTGCTGCCCAAACTGCTAGACAAATGGTAATCCAAAAAATAAAAGAGGCAAGTAGAGATGTTATCTGTCAAGAGTTTGATAAACGTGAAAGTGAAATAGTAGTAGGAGAAGTTACAAGAATAGGAAAGGGAAGTCCGAAAGGTAATATTACTTTAAATATAAGTATAATTAGTGAAAATGGAATTACCTTAAATTCAGAAGCTATGTTATTGGCACAAGAGCAAGCTCCTAATGAAAATTTTGAAATCGGTCAAAGGATAACAGTTTATATACTAGAGATAAAAAGGTCTAGTGGAGGAGCTCAGATTTTAGTTTCAAGAAGTCATCCGGGTTTCGTTAAACGTCTATTTGAAAGAGAAGTTCCTGAAATTGCTGATGGTATAGTTCAAATAAAGTCTATTTCACGAGAGGCAGGTTCAAGAACTAAACTGGCAGTAGGGTCTTTAGACTCAGAAGTAGATGCAATTGGAGCTTGTGTAGGGTTAAAACGTAATAGAGTAGGTAACGTTGTAGACGAGTTACATGGAGAAAAAATTGATATTGTAAACTATAGCGATGATCCGAAAGTATATATAGCTAATGCCTTAAGTCCATCTAAGGTAATAAGTGTACTGATAAATGAAGAAGAAAAATCTGCAAGGGTAGTTGTTCCTGATTATCAGTTGTCTTTAGCTATAGGGAAAGAGGGGCAAAACGTAAGACTTGCAGCTAAGCTGACAAATTGGAAAATAGATATTAAAAGTGAAAGTCAAGCAGCAACTGATGAAGAATATCAAGAGATATTAAAGAAAAATCAGGAAATTGCGGAGGTTGATGTTGTTGAAGATGAAATTGACGAGTCAATGGATGCTTTGGCCGCTGCATATAATATGGTAATGGGTAAGATAGAAGAAGAAACAGTTGAAGAAGAGGCAGGAGTCGAAGAAGAAAAATCCATTGAGGATATGAATGAAGAAGAACTTCTTGCAAAACTTATGTTATCAATGAATAGAAATACTAAGAAAAAATAGATGGAGGTATCTTAATATGGGTACACCGGTTAAGGTAAAGAAAATTCCTCAAAGAAAATGTATAGTTTGCTCAGATAGAACAGATAAAAAGAAGCTTATGAGAATAGTTAAAAATAAAGATGGAGAAATATTTATAGATCCTACCTTTAAGGCTAATGGACGAGGCGCATATATTTGTGAAACTATGGAATGTCTTGAAAAGGCAATAAAAAGTAAGGCACTTAATAGAGCGTTTAAGACAGAGATAGATCGAGCGGTATATGAAACACTTAAAGAGGAGTTGGGGAAAATTGAAGGAGAAAATTAGCACGTTACTAGGCTTTGCAAAAAAAAGTGGAAATCTTTCTTTAGGAGAAGGAATAACACTTGAGCAAATTAAACGTAAAAAAGCTAAGATAGTATTTTTGGCAAGTGATGCAGGGCCAAACACTGCCAAGAAGATAAAAGATAAGACGGCCTTTTACCAAATTCCACTAAGCACCATATTTACTAGAAATGAATTAGGAAAAATATTTGGAGTAGATGAAAAGGTAGTGTTAGCTGTTACCGATAATGGATTTGCAAAGCGGATGAAGGAAATTTTAGGAGGTGATGATAGTGGATACTATCAGAATATACCAGTTAGCGAAGGAGCTGAAAATAAGCAACAAAGAGTTATTGCAAAAGTTGTCAGAAATAGGAGTAAAAGCTAGTAACCATATGAGTACATTAACGCATGAAGAAGCTAAGATTATAAAGACTCTCTATGCAAGATGGAAAACGAAAGATGAACAGAAAGACAAAATAGAAAAAAAGGAAGAATTAAAAGTGGAGAAAAAAGATAAAATTTCAGGAGAAGAAAAATCAGAAGATCAAATAAATAAACCGGCTATAAAAAAAGAGGAAAATGATAATTTAAATGTAAAGTCAGATAATAATCAGAGCTCTGATAAAAAAACTTTCGAAAAAAATTATAACCAAGAAAAGACACAAGGAAGCTATAATAACAATAGGCCACAGGGAGATAGACCGCAAGGAAGTTATAATAACAATAGACCGCAGGGAGATAGACCGCAGGGAAGTTATAATAATAATAGACCACAGGGAGATAGACCGCAAGGAAGTTATAATAACAATAGACCACAGGGAGATAGACCGCAAGGAAGTTATAATAACAATAGACCACAGGGAGATAGACCGCAAGGAGGTTATAATAACAATAGACCACAGGGAGATAGACCGCAAGGAGGTTATAATAACAATAGGCCACAGGGAGGCTTTAATAAGGATAAAGATAGTGACGATAGACCACAAAATAGGTTTAGTAAAAAAGAAAAACCAGTAGATAAAGATAAGAAAATAGAAGTTCTTCCAAGCAAACCTTTTGCAAGACAAGCTGTGCCAGTTAAGAAAGAATTGGATAAAAAAGAGAAGACAAAAAAATATGTAGATGGGCCATCGGCAGGAAAGTTAATGCTTGAAAAGAAAACTCAAAATAAGCATAAAAAGGATAACACAAAGAAGGTTGAAAAAGAAACAAAAATTATGGAACAATATGGTAAGGCAGGAGATGGTATTTTTGTAATAGAGTCAACAATAGTGGTGGCAACTCTTGCAAAATTATTAGATATACCAGCTTCAGATATAATAATGGATCTTATAAAGATGGGAATCATGGCAAATATTAATCAGGAAATTAAATTTGAAACAGCAGAAAAAATCGCTGAAAAATATGAAGTAATCCTAACTTTGAAAGAGGAAGAGGCAGAAGAAGCAGATATTATTATAGAAGAAGATGATGAGAAGGATCTAGTTCATAGAGCACCTATTGTTGCAGTTATGGGTCATGTTGACCATGGAAAAACAACCTTACTTGATACCATAAGAAGTACAGATGTAACAGAAAGTGAAGCTGGAGGAATAACTCAACATATAGGGGCTTCAGAGGTATATATTGATGGAAAGAAGATAGTATTCTTAGATACTCCTGGACATGAAGCCTTTACAGAAATGAGGGCTAGGGGAGCACAAGTTACTGATATAGCAATTATTGTAATAGCAGCAGATGATGGAATAATGCCACAAACTATTGAGGCAATAAACCATGTAAAAGCAGCAAAAGTACCTCTAATAATAGCTATTAATAAGATTGATAAACCTACAGCTAATATTGATAAGGTAAGACAAGAGTTATCAGATAAAGGCGTTCTTGTGGAAGCTTGGGGAGGAGATACAATAGATGTACCACTTTCAGCAAAAGCAGGCACAAATGTAGATAGTTTATTGGAAATGATATTACTTCTTGCAGAGGTTGAGGATTTTAAAGCAAACCCTAATAGAAAAGCAGTAGGAACTGTAATAGAAGCTAATCTTGATAAAGGAAAGGGTTCAACAGCAACTATGATAGTGCTAAACGGTACTTTGAAAGTAGGAGATCCAATAGTTGTAGGATCTTCATTTGGTAAAGTTAGAGCTATGTTAAACACGAAAGGTAAGAAGATATTAAAGGCAGGTCCTGCTACAGCTATAGAAATAACGGGACTAAATGAAGTACCTGAAGCAGGAGATCAATTTGTAGTAGTAGATAATGAAAAGGATGCAAGGGCACTAGGTGAAAAACGTAAGGTAAAAAAACGTGAAGACTATATGAAATCAACTTCAAAAATCCATCTTGAAGATTTATTTACTCAGATGCAATCAGGAGAAGTGAAGGAGCTTAACCTAATTGTTAAAGCAGATGTTCAAGGTTCAGTAGAAGCCGTTAAAGGTTCACTAGAAAAAATATCTAACGAAGAAGTTTTAGTAAGGGCAATCCATGGTGGAGTAGGAGCTATAACAGAATCAGATATAATGCTTGCATCTGCATCTAATGCCATTATAATAGGATTTAATGTGAGACCTACTCAGGGCGCAGTATCATTGGCTGAAAAAGAAAAGGTAGATATGAAGCTTTACAGAATAATATATGAGGCGATAGAAGATATTGAGAAGGCTATGAAAGGAATGTTAGCACCTACATTTAAGGAAGAGCTATTAGGAACAGCAGAAATAAGAGTTCCTATGAGAGTACCAAGTGCAGGAATTATGATAGCGGGTTCCTATGTTTTATCAGGTAAGATTGTTCGTAACGCTAAGGTTAGATTGGTTAGAGATGGTATCGTGGTATATGAAGGTGCAATAGATTCTCTAAGAAGATTTAAGGATGATGTCAAAGAAGTGGCAAGTGGATATGAATGTGGTATTGGACTTGTAAACTTTAATGATATTAAAGAGGGAGATATTATAGAGAATTTTGTAATGAAGGAAATTAAAAGAGATTAGGAAACGGTGAAATATGGCTTACAAAAGAACAAGAAGAATAAATGAAGAAATTCGTAAAATTATAAGTAAGATGCTTATAGAAGGCGAGATAAAAGACCATCATGTACTAAACTGTAAGGGATTAATTTCTGTAACAGCAGTGGATGTTGTGAATGACCTATCTTATGCCTATGTATATATAAGTGTATTAGGAGCAGAAGCACAGCCTGTGATTGATGGGTTAAATCATGGAAAAGGCTTTGTACGAACAGAGGTTGGACGTAAAATAGATATAAGACATACTCCAGAAATAGTTTTTAAAATGGATGACTCTATAGAGCGTGGAGTGAATATGTCAAAGCTAATAAACCAGTTAAATAAGGGTGAATAAACCATGAATTTTGACGATAGTATTAAGATAAAAGAACTATTAGAAAAAGAAAATTTGTTTATAATAAGTTCACACGTAGGAGCCGATGGAGATAATGTTGGTTCCTCATGTGGGCTTGTGAACTACCTGAAAGAGGTGGGAAAAGAAGCTTACTATGTGATGGAGGAAAAACTTCCTGAAAATTTAAGTTTTTTGTATAAAACCTGTGGATATTTAAGTTCAGCAGAGGTAAAAGAAAAGATAAATAGTAGACAATATATATTAATCACTTTAGATTGTGGAGATGCAGATAGGTTACAATGCGAAAAAAAGCTTTCTGAAGACGCTTTTATCACAATTAATATAGACCATCATGTAAGTAATAAAGGTTTTGGAAAGTATAATCTTGTAAAAGATGACTATTCATCAACTTGTCAGGTGGTATGTGAGCTTTTAATGGAAGTAAGCAAAGAAAAAATATCAAAAGTAGTAGCTACCTGTCTTTATACAGGGTTAGTTACAGATAGTGGAAATTTTATGTATGATTCGGCTAAGGCTGATACTTTGAATATAGCTGCATTTTTATTGACTAAAGGAGCTAATAAAGAGCTAATAATGGAAAGGCTATATAGAAATAGGTCAGTGGGAATGATTAGACTTTTAGGAATGGTATTTGCAACTTTAAAAATCGAAAACAATGTAGCTTATATGTATGTAACCCAAGATATGCTGAAAGAAACAGGTGTAGACTATAATGATACAGAATCTATAGTAAATTATGCAGTAGAGATTGAAGGTATAGACATAGGATATTTTATCAAAGAAAAAGAAGAAGATTTAATTAAGGTATCCTTACGTTCAAAATCAAAAACCTATAACGTAGCTAAAATAGCAGAAAGAATAGGTGGAGGTGGCCATATAATGGCAGCAGGATGTACTGTACAAGGAAACTTAGAAGAAGCAAAAAAAATTATATCAAGAGAAGTTAAGGAGTTTATTAAAGATGTATAATGGATTTATAAATGTCCTAAAACCCAGTGGAATGACTTCCCATGATGTAGTAGGAAAAATAAGATATCTTACTAAGGTTAAAAGGGTTGGGCATACAGGAACTTTAGATCCTAACGCAGCGGGAGTATTGCCTATTTGTATAGGAGCAGCTACTAAGTTTAGTGATTATATAATGGAAAAAGACAAAACTTATATAGGAGAAATTTGTTTCGGAGTAGAAACAACTACCTTAGATAGTTACGGAAAAATTGTAAAAAAAACAGAAGTTCCAATTATATCATCTAAAATAATTGAAGAAGTTTTAGAGGAATTTAGAGGTGAAAGCCATCAGATTCCACCAAAATATTCAGCAATAAAAATAAATGGTAAAAAGCTATATGAACTAGCTAGAGAAGAAAAAGAAATGCCTGAAATCAGAGCTAGAAAAATAGTAATTCATGATATAGAGTTATTGGAATATAATTCTCCTAAGATATTAATAAAGGTTTCCTGCTCTTCAGGGACATATATAAGAACCTTGGCATTTGATATATCCAAAAGAATTGGAGAAAGAATAGGTGTAGAGTTAGTAGGTATTCTAAGTCTTTTGATACGAACAAAAGCAGGCTCTATGAATATAGAGGATTCTACAAGATTAGAGGATTTAGAAAAACAGATTTTAGAAAATAACTTAGTGACCATAGATGTTGATAAAGTTTTAAATAAAATGTGTATGCTGGAAATTAAGGATACCGCTTTAAAATCATATATAAATGGAGCTGTACTATCTCAAAAAGCCATAGAGTTAGACAATCCGCCAGTTGGAAAAATAAAGGTTTATAACAATAAAAACTTCTTAGGTGTAGGAGAAGCAACTGTTAGAGATGGAAATTGGGGTTTAAAATCAAAGACATTATATCAGGTATTATAAGGAGTATAAGGTGACTTTTTTAGAGTATATTAATAAGCTAAACTTTTATGGAGATAAGATTATAACCATAGGAAATTTCGATGGAGTGCATATAGGACATCAGAGATTAATAGATTTAGCAGTAGAATTGGGAAAAAAATTTAATATGGAAAGTATCGCCTTCACTTACGCCAATCATCCTATGGATTATATTTACAATAAATCCATAGAATATTTAACAGATGATGTTCATCGTGAAGAGTTGATTTTAGAAAGAGGAATAAATAGAGTCCTAAGTGTACCCTTTGATGAAGAGCTAAAATCTATGACCTGTAGAGAATTTATGGAAGAAATTCTCGTTAAAAAATTAGGAATAAGACACTTGGTAATAGGGGCAGACTCCTATCTAGGCAAAGGACGAGAAGGTTCAGCAGAGGGTGTTTATAAAATTGGAAAAGAGTTAGGGATAGAGGTTCACATAATATCTTTGGTAACAATAGAAGGTTTAAGGATATCCAGCACCTATATAAGAGAATTAATAGGAGAAGGAAAATTTGAAGAAGCTAACCTTCTTTTAGGAAGAGAATTTTCAATTAAAGGAAGGGTTATCCATGGGAGAACTATAGGAAGGACAATGGGATTTCCAACTGCTAATATAGATATTGCGCCAAACCTTATAATTCCTGAAAATGGAGTTTATAAAACTATAGTGGAAATAGAAGATATAAAATATAATGGAGCAACAAATATAGGAATAAGACCAACCTTTAAAGAAAAAACAAGAACTGTGGAAACTCATATATTAGATTTTAATGAAATAATATATGGTAAAGAGATTAAATTATATTTTTGTCAAAAAATAAGAGACGAAGTAAAATTTAACTCAAAAGAGAAATTGCAGCAACAATTGAAAGATGATATAAATCTTATAAGAGAGAGTATAATAAAATAATCCTTTACTAATTTTAGTTAATATGCTATCATATAAAGGATTAAACCAAGGACTAGGATTGTCGCAAGTCTCCGAGAGATATCACGATAGTCTTGGTTATTGGTGATAATAATTATAAGGAGGAAATAAAAATGACTAATGAAAGAAAGCAAGAAATAATCAAGGAATATGCAATCCATGAAGGAGATACAGGATCTCCAGAGGTTCAAGTAGCTGTTTTAACAGGAAGAATCTTAGAGCTTAATGATCACTTAAGCGTACACGCTAAGGATCACCACTCAAGAAGAGGACTTCTTAAAATGGTAGGACGAAGAAGAAATTTACTTTCGTACCTAAAAAACAAAGATCTTGATAGATATCACGAACTAATCAAGAGGCTAGGACTAAGAAAATAATCATTAAACAGCTGGGGGCTGCGACTGTAATGTCCAGCTCCTTTTTTTAAATATTAATTAATATAACCTATATAAACAAAGAAGAGAAAAATTAGGAGGAATAAATGCGTAAAACTTATACTATGCAACTAGGTTCACAAGAATTAAGCGTTGAAGTAGGCAGAGTAGCTGAACAGGCAAATGGTGCATGTCTAGTAAGATGTAAAGATACAATGTTACTTGTAACAGCAACAAACTCAAAAGAGCCAAGACCAGGGATAGACTTTTTCCCATTAAGTTGCGACTTTGAAGAAAGACTATACTCTGTAGGAAAGATACCGGGAGGTTTTATCAAGAGAGAGGGAAGACCTTCAGAAAAAGCTATATTAACGTCAAGACTTATGGATAGACCACTTAGACCGTTGTTTCCAAAAGGTTTTAGGAATGATGTACAGGTAGTAGCTACGGTATTGTCTATAGATCCAACGGTATACCCAGATGTATTGGCGATGATAGGGTCATCAGTAGCACTATCAATATCCTCAATACCATTTAACGGACCAACAGGTTCAGTATCAGTAGGATTAATAGATGGAGAATTTGTTATTAATCCAAATAATGAGCAGAGAGAATTATCGAAAATGTACCTAGTAGTTTCGGGAACAAAAGACGCAATAATGATGGTGGAAGCAGGAGCGGAAATAATAGATGAAGATACAATGCTTAAAGCTATAATGTTTGCTCATGAAGAAATTAAAAAGATAGTAGCTTTCATAGAAGAAATTCAATCAGAAGTAGGAAAGACAAAAGAAAAATTTGCTGAATTTACAGTAAATGAAGAGGTTGCAGAAGCAGTAAAAGAATATGGAAAAGACAAGATGAAAACTGCAATTAAAACTTTTGATAAGTTAGAGCGACTTGAGAACATGGATGCAGTTAAGGCTGAAATTATGGAACATTTTTCTGACATATATCCAGAAAATATGTCAGATGTATCAGAAACTGTATACAAGATGACTAAAGAAGGTGTGAGAGAGTTAATTCTAGTAGATAGAATAAGACCTGACAATAGAACTATGGAAGAAATAAGACCTATATGGACGGAAGTAGGAGTACTACCAAGAACTCATGGATCAGGAATATTCACTAGAGGACAAACTCAAGTTTTAAGCGTAACAACGATAGGAACCTTGGGAGAGGCTCAAACTTTAGATGGAATAGATGATGACGTAGAAAAAAGATATATGCATCACTACAACTTCCCATCTTACTCTGTAGGAGAAGCAAGACCGTCAAGAGGGCCAGGAAGAAGAGAAATAGGGCATGGAGCCTTAGCAGAAAGAGCGCTGATACCTGTAATTCCATCAAAAGAAGAATTTCCATATGCAATTAGGGTAGTATCAGAAGTAGTATCATCAAATGGATCTACTTCCCAAGGATCAGTATGTGGATCAACGCTATCACTATTAGATGCAGGAGTACCGATAAAAGACATGGTAGCGGGGATAGCTATGGGATTGATAAAATCAGAAAATGAATTAGCAATTTTATCGGATATTCAGGGGATGGAAGATTTCTTAGGGGATATGGACTTTAAGGTGGCAGGAACAAAAGATGGTATAACTGCAATACAAATGGATATAAAAATAGCAGGAATAGATGAAGAAATATTAAGAAAAGCTTTAGCACAAGCAAAAGAAGGAAGATTGCATATCCTAAAGGAGATGGAAAAAACCATTTCTACACCAAGAGAAGAACTATCGCAATATGCTCCACTAATTACAACACTAAAAATCAATCCTGATAAAATAAGAGATGTGATAGGTACAGGTGGGAAAGTTATAAACAAGATAATAGAAGAAACAGGGGTTAAAATTGATATTGAACAAGACGGAACAGTGTTTGTTGCGGCAGTTGAAAGAACTATGGGAGAAAAAGCCATTGAAATAATCAAGGGAATAGTAGCAGATCCAGAAGTGGGAACTGTATATAAAGGAAAAGTAACAAAACTTATGGCTTTTGGTGCTTTTGTAGAAATACTTCCTGGGAAAGAAGGGTTGCTACATGTTTCAGAAATAGACAACAAGCGTGTAGAAAAAGTTGAAGACTATCTAAAAGAAGGAGATCAAGTTGAAGTACTTCTAAAAGAGATTGATGGACAAGGAAAAATGAAGCTTTCAAGAAAAGCAGTTATTAAAATGAGAGAAGAGTAAATAAAAATAGGATGCTAAAAGCATCCTTTTTTTATTTATAAACAGAAAAGAATCGGATAACCAAAGGATAGTTGACAAAAAAGGTGATATAGGATATAATAATTACCGTGTCAATTTGTATTATTATTGATACTAAAAGGTTAATAATATTATATAAGACGAATTTTAATTAAGGAGAAATTGATGAAAAGAGAAATTAAAGCAAAGAGAAGAATTTTCAGTTTATTTTTATCAGGGGTGGTTATAACTACTATATTACCTATAAGCACATTTGCTTTTGAAAGTGAAAATAAAGATATAAATGTATCAGAAATAATAGTTGATGAAAGTATAGCGGAAGATAAATTGTTGAGTCCATTAAAGGCTGTTCCACCATATGATTGGGCTTTTACAGCTGATAGCCAAAAACTAAATGATAAAATAGTAGAAAATTATCCAGAGGTACTAAACGAAAATGGTTATGCTACAAAGGCTGGAGCCTTAGAGTTAAATGGTTCAATACAATTATCCAATCAAAACATAACTGGTACCATAGCGGGTATTGAAAATTTTGTTAATAGTTACGCCATGTACCTAAATGGAAATCAGTTTACGGGGGAAATTCCTAAAAATATTGGAAATCTAGTATCATTAGAAAACATCTATTTGCAGAATAATCAGCTAACTGGCTCTATACCTGATAGTGTAGGAAAATTGGAAAATTTAGAATGGTTATATTTATCTAATAACCAACTAAGTGGAAGTATCCCCGATACCATAGGAGACTTAAAAAATTTGACAGAAATGACAATTTATAATAATAAATTAAGTGGAAATATTCCAAATAGCATAGGATATATGGAAAGCCTAGAAAAATTATATCTATTTAAAAACGAATTAACTGGTTCAATACCAGATAGTATAGGAGATTTAGTTAATCTAAGAGATTTGCAGTTATATAATAATAAATTAAGTGGGAATATACCTGATACTATAGATAAACTAACATTTTTAGAAAAATTGAATTTAAGTAATAATGAATTAACTGGAGAAATTCCTACTAATTTAACTGATTTAGGAACTTTGAAGGAACTGTATTTGTATGGAAATCATATTACATCTGTGCCTGAAAATGTATATAACTTTGTAACAAGCATTGATGAATACAACCGAGATATTTCTGGACAAACAGCAACGTTTAATATATCAGAGACTGCAAAAGTCTATAATGATTTTGAATTTGAGGGGATACCGGCTTATGAACAATTTCCTAATTATGGTTCACCCTTTGTATATACACTCAAACTGCCTGATGGCACATTGAAAGAAGTTACGCCAACTATATCAGGTGGTAAGGTGAAAATATCAGGAAGTGAATTAACCCAAGATGGAAACTATGTGCTTGAGGCGAAAACTTCTGAAGGAGAGCTAAGAAACTCTGTTTACACAACTAATTTTAGTGCAACTAAATTGGATGCAAATTTTATAAATGCTTCAGCCGACGGAGAAGAAAATAAAACTGCTACAGGAAAAATTATACTTGAGCTTACTAATATGCCTGCATCAAGTGAGTTAGTATCAGATAATATTACTCTAAAAGGAAAAGACAAAGTTGTCACATTAAATAAAGGAGAAGTTAAAAACTTAGGAAATGGTAAATATGAAATTACAATCAGTGGCGATTGGATGGAAGGTGGATTAGCGGAAGTTATTCTAAGTAAACCTGGAGTTGAATTTCAACCATCAATAAGAGAGGTGGTTTTACACAATAAACAAGCGAAAATCAATACTGTTAAGGTAGAAGCAAATGGTATTTTAGATAAGGAAACAACAAATGAATTACTAATTGAACTATCCAGTGAGTCAAATATAGTGAATTTGAGTATAGAGGATATAATAATAAACTCTAAAGGCGATAAAATTAAGAATATTGCTAAAGGAGAGCTAAAATCCTTGGGGAATGGCAGATATACAATGGCAGTTAGTGGAGATTGGGAAGAAAGTGGTTTATTAGAGATAGCTTTTAATAAATCTGGGTTCGAATTTACACCAGCTAGTATAGAAGTTATTCTACACAAAAAGGCAAGTGAAAACACAGGTGGAAATACAGGTGGAAACACAGGTGGAAACACAGGTGGAAACACAGGTGGAAACACAGGTGGAAACACAGGCGGAAACACAGGCGGAAATACAGGCGGAAACACAGGTGAAGGTGGTAAGCCTATTGGAAATGTAGAGTTAGACAAAGAAGAGCATAAGGCTTATGTAACAGGATATAAGGATATAACCTTTAGAGCAGATGCCAATATAACAAGAGCAGAAGTTATAACAATATTTTCAAATATATTAAAAGATTATTATACGGAAAATAAAGCAAGTGTACCAAGCTTTAGTGATGTAAACAAAAGCGATTGGTATATAGGCAGATTAGGTTATATGGAGCAACTTGGTATAGTGAAGGGTTATCCAGATGGAAAATTCAGGGGGAATGCACCAATTACAAGAGCAGAATTTGCAGCAATTGCAGCGAATTTTGACAAGTTAGATCCTATAGAAATAGATAGGTTTAATGATTTAACCACAGACCATTGGGCAAAGTCATATATTTTATTAAGTGCTAAAAAAGGTTGGGTAGTAGGATATGAAGATGGAAGCTTCAAACCTGAGCAAAATATCACAAGAGCAGAGGTTGTTACAATAATAAATAATATGCTGAATAGAAAGTCAGATGAGAGGTATATAGATGATAATATAGGAAGTATGAAGAGATATATGGATTTAAATAAATCTCACTGGGCATATTATGGAATATATGAAGCATCCGAAAATCATAGTTATAAAAATGAAAAAACTAAAGAAACTTGGATAAAAACTGGAAAAATATAAAAATATTAGAATATTATTATGAGTTTAAAGCTGTGATAATAATTGTAAAACTTAAAAAAGAGGTTGTTTGCGATAAATGCAAATAACCTTTTTGTATTTTGATATATAATATAATAAGTAAACGTAATGTTTAGATGTTGATAAAGTTAGATAAATAGCAACCTATGAATATGTATGTGAAGTACGAAATAAAAATACATTATAATGTGATTGTTTTTTCTAAAGGCTTTTATGATATTATAAGTTAGAGGTGAGATAATGGAAATTCCAAAGGAAGTATTAGCAATTATTGATATAATCGAAAAACATAAATTTGAGGCTTATGTTGTGGGAGGTTTTGTTAGGGATAGTATTTTAGGTAGGGACTCTTATGATATAGATATTGCTACTAATGGACGTCCTGAAGATATGAAAAATATTTTTGCTAGTTATAGGATTATAAGAACAGGGATTAAGCATGGGACTATAACAGTTATATTAGAAGATGTTAAAGTGGAAATAACCACTTATAGGGTTGATGGAGAGTATAAAGATAAAAGGCATCCTGATAGTGTAAGTTTTAGTTCTAATATTCAAGTCGATATGTTAAGGAGGGATTTTACGATTAATGCTCTTGGTTATAATCCTAAAGAGGGAATCATTGATTATGTTGGAGGTCAAAAAGATTTAGAAAATAAATTGATAAGGACAGTTGGAAACGCTGAGGAAAGGCTCATGGAAGATGGATTAAGGATACTTAGGGGGCTAAGATTCGCAAGTGAGTTGAACTTTGTTATAGAGAAAAACACAGAGCAGGCAATGTTTAGATGTAGGAGTTTGCTAAAAAATATATCACCAGAAAGAAAGCTTGGAGAGTTAAGGAAATTACTTGTAGGAGCAGGAGTTAAGGATGTGCTTGTTAGATATAAGGAAGTTTTGGATTTTGTTATACCTAACATAGCCTTTATGGATAATGTATCCCAAAATTGTAAGTACCACATATATAATGTATTGGAGCATACGGCCTTGGCAGTCGAAAGTATCGAGCCTATTTTTCATCTTCGGTTGACTATGCTACTTCATGATATTGGAAAGATTAAAGCTCATACAACTGATGCTAATGGGGTAGATCATTTTAAAGGTCATGGTAAATATAGCGTTGATATGGCAAGTGAGTTTTTAGACTTTATTAAATTGGATAAGAAAACAAAGCTAAAAGTTATTACTTTGATAAAGTATCATGATTCACCTATAGAGTGTTCGGAGATTTGTATTAAGCAATGGCTTAATTCTTTGGGAAGCTCTTTATTTTTTGATTTAATAAAGGTTAAGAAGGCAGATTGTATTGCTAAATCAAGTTTTGCAAGAAAGAGGATAGAATATATTGAAAACCTGGAAGCTATTGGTAAGAAGATTATAGAAAGAGGAGACTGTTTTTCTTTAGATGGTTTGGCTATTAACGGAGACGACTTGATTAAAGTAGGTGTAAGTTCTGGGATAAAAATTGGTGAAAATTTAGAGCAATTATTAAAGATGGTTATTAATAACCAAGTTGAAAATAATAAAGAGGCACTATTAAATATATTGAAATTACACGATTGCAACTGAAAGTTGCGAAAGTTTAAAGTAGAGTTGGTAGAATGTAAGGTATAATTTTGGTAATATTCTCTTAGAAAATTTTACTAAAATTTAAAGGAGGAAATATTATGATAATTGCAGATAAGATTTTATATCTAAGAAAGAAAAACAATCTATCTCAAGAGGAATTGGCAGAAAAGTTGGGTGTGTCAAGACAATCCATATCTAAGTGGGAAGGGGCTTTAAGTATACCGGACATAAGTAAGATAATGGCTATGGCACAGTTTTTTGGTGTAAGTACAGACTATCTATTAAAAGATGAGGTTGAAAAACTAGAGTATGCAGGCGATGAGACTGTTGGTGGGAAACTTGTATCTTTAGAGGATGCAAAAAAATTCATATCAGCCTATAGGAAGGATGCTTTTGAGGAGGCAATAGCCGTAAGTTGTTTTGTACTTTCTATAGTACCATTAATCATAGTTAAGGCCTTAAGTGAAGAGAAGTTTATAGACGAGAATATAGGTAACGCCATAGGAATTATACTACTTTTGGTATTGAATGTTTTGGGAATAGGGATACTTATTATGAAGCGGTCATTATATTCTTTTAGATATATTAAGGATGGGGATTTTGATTTAGGATTTGGAGTCAAAGGAGTCATTAATGAAGAGGTGGATAGAGTTATTTTAAAAGGTAAGAAGTTTAAGGCGTTGGCTATGGCATTTTTAATTTTTTCCATACTTCCTTTAACTGTATCTCAGTTTTTTAATGCAAGTGATCTCTTGACTTCAGAGTTAGTTGTTTTACTTTTAGTTATGATAAGTATAGGAATAATTATCCTTACTATAGGTAAAGGAGAGAAAGAAGCCTATGAAGTTTTATTAGGAGAGAAGGAAATAAGAAAGAATTCAAATAACTGGGCAGTTGGAACTGTTTATTGGAGTATAGTTACTGTAATATATTTAGGTTGGAGTTTTATGACATATGACTGGGGAAGAACATGGATAGTTTGGGTTATTGGTGCTTTATTGGCAAAACCTGTGAATATTATTTTTGGTGGGGCAGAAGGCTAAATATGCTTAGTTGATTATTAAAGGTTGATGGTTTATTTCACTATCAACCTTTAATTTGTTTGGAAGTAATAAAATTGCTGTATTTTAAAATTATATAAGTTTTTATAACTTATATAATTTATTAGAGTTTTTAGTTGAATATGATAATTTAAACTAGCAATTGAAATAAGAACATGATAGAAGTTTTGATGTATATTGGGTTTGGGGATTTTGGAATATATATTGGGTATCTCCAATTTCTGTTATTTTTCCATCTTTTATTATCATAACCCTAGAACAAAGCTTATATATAAGTTTTGGATCATGAGATATAAATATTAATGAGAGCTTATGGTCGCGTACTATTTTTTCTAAAAGAGAAAGAACTTGTATTTGAGTTACTACGTCTAGTGAAGAAAGAGATTCATCGGCGATAAGCAATTTAGGGTTAAGCATAAGCGCACGAACAATAGACATTCGTTGTAGTTGTCCTCCAGAAAGCTCGCAAGGATATCTGTTTAAATGAGTTTTGTTAAGTCCACACTCTTCTAGCAAGTATAGTAATTTTTTAGTGGCCTCATCAGTAGTTGAAAATAGACCATGATATAGTGGGGCATTTAACAGGGCTTCTTTAATTTGTTGTTTTGGATCAAAAGAGTTTATTGGGGATTGAAATATCATTTGAGTATTAGTTCTAAAATTTTTCATCTCACATTTATCAAGTTTTGATATATCATTTTTATCAAAGATTATAGTTCCGGTGTAATTTAAAAGGTTTATAATACATCTGGAAAGTGTTGTTTTACCGCTTCCTGACTTTCCAAGAATACCTAAGATTTCCCCTTGTTCAAGTGTAAATGATATATCTTTGAGAGATGGTTCTATATGATTGATATATTTTTGGGTAAGGCTTGTAACATGGAGAAGCGTCTGGGAGCTTTCTTGCTGTAAATTATAACAACTAGGCTTAATGTTTTTATTTAATAAAAATGATGATGCCTTATAAATTTGTTGTGTGTAAGGATTAGTTGATTTTTTAATTAGCATATCAGACTGACCTTCATCAACAATAACTCCATCTTTAAGAACTAAGATTCGTTGACAGAGTTTTGTTGCAGCGCTAATGTCGTGACTTATATATATAAGTGCTATACCTAATTTTTCGCAGTGTTTAAATAATAGGAGATCTAATCGTTCCTTATTTATGGTATCAAGGGAAGATGAAGGCTCATCAGCTATTATGATTTTAGGATTTTGAGTTAAGGCTAGTGCGATGGCAACTCTTTGTAGCATTCCGCCAGAACATTCATGAGGATATTTATTAAGGATATTTTCTGGACGATTAAAGCTAAGACTGTTGAGAAGCTCTGATATATATTCCTGAGCTTCGACACCTGTAAAACCCCTATGTATTTTTGCAGCCTTATAAAGTTGAGAAGATATTTTATAATAAGGGTTTAGAACATTTATAGAATCTTGAAATATAAATGAAATATTTTTAGATATTAATAACTTACGATATTTTTCTTTTAAGCTCAATATGTTAGTTTTTTTAGAATTAAAAAGGATTTCGCCACTTACATTGATATAGCTTTTGTCTATTAAATCAACTAGGGCTGATACTAACATTGTTTTTCCTGAACCGGATTCGCCTAAAATTGCTAATTTTTCACCTTCATCTATAGAAAATGAGATATTTTTTATTATAGGTTTAGGCATATTAGAATTCATAATATTAACAGATAGATTATTAACTTGCAATATTTTAGTTGTTTCAATATTACAAGAGGATGATTTTACATATTCATTTTTGGGTTTTAAATATTGTTCTTTATTAGAGTCAAACAGTACATGAAATAAAGTAGCGATAAGAAAAATTCCTAAGGTTGGCCATAAGATCAATATAGGGTGTTCTATAATATAAGACCTATATTGATACAATAAAGCACCCCAATCTGGTTGAGATATATCTGTTCCTAAGCCTATAAACGAAAGTGAAGCGTATGATAAAATTACATTACAGGCTTTTGAACCGAATGTATTTAGAATAGGGGGAGATACGTTTTTAAGAATATGTTTTCTCAATATATATACATCAGAGAAGCCTAGGAGTTTTTGTGATATTATAAATTCTTCTTTTTTTATTTTTTTTGTCAAGGCAGCAGTTTGATACATATAATTTCCTATACCAGTTATACCAAAAAGTAATCCACAAGAAAAAGGTTGAAGACCAAATATAGAAGAGAATATGAGTGCTACCATAAATGAAGGTATAATCATTATGACATCAATCAATAAAGTTATTAAAGTTTCAACATTATTTTCATAATATCCTGAAAGAATACCTAGAATCAGACCAAAAGATAAAGAGATCACAGATGAAATTAATATAACTTCCATAGTTCTTATGGAAGCAAATTTTAATAAAGATAAAATATCACGACCAAGGTGATCAGTTCCAAGATAATTATCAAAACTTGGGAGTGAAAATGTATTACTAAGATTGACAATAGAAATATCCTGAGAAGGAGCAATAATCAGAAGTATAAATAGACTCACTATGGTTATAAAAATATATTTTTTATTCTTCATAAAAATTTCTCCTGTTTATAATATATAATAAAAAATTTAAAGTGATATGAACAAAAAACATCCAAAGAGCCATAATAAAAATATAGGCTTGAAGAACAAAATAATCTCTATATGCTATACTACTTACCATAAAATTGCTTATTCCGGGGATGTTAAGGGATACCTCCACAACAGCTGTACCTCCGATTGCCCACGAGAGTTTTTCTATAATTCCAGCAATAAGACCGTAGATAGCAGGGATTGACCCATACCTTATCAAAGCTATATGAGGATTTATTCCTCTAACTATATATGATTTAATATATGTTTTCTTTAATTCATTTTTGAAATGTTCATAAACTATTCTTGACAAAGTTCCTATATGAGATAGTGAAACAAGTATAATACCAAGAATAACACGTGATGTAGATGTTCCAGTGAAAATTAGAAAAAATTTGAATTTAATCGCAATTATATAAATTAATACTATAGCTAATACAAAAGTAGGAATAGTTTGACTTAAAAGTAAAAAAAATCTTGAAAGTTTATCAAGGAAGCCTAATGGTTTAAGTGCAATAGCATAACCTAAGAAAAATGAAAAGATAGACGCAAAGAAAATTCCTCCTATTCCAATAGCTAATGAGTATGGAAGACAGCGAAGAAATTCAGTTTTTAAGGGAGTTTTACAATAAAAAGAATTACCCCAGTCACCTTTTATGAAATTAGTAAACCATTTTATATATTGAATGTATATGGGTTTATCTAGACCAAATTTTGTTGAAATTAAACATTTATTTTCAACTGTTGGAGGGACTTTTAGCAATTCAAGATACATATTTACAGGATTACCAGGGGTGAGTCGTACAATAAAAAATGCAAAAAGAGAGGCAATGAAAATTAAGAAAAACCATTTAGAAGATGTTTTAAGTAAATTCATATTATACCTCTCTTTTGATATTAAAAGTTAATTTATATGACTATAAACCTAATTTACTATTTACTATATAATAGTCGCCACAGTAAGGTTGATAATCAGAAAGTTTAGAAGAAACTCCCATATTCCACTGTGGATCAACCAGAAAAAAGATAGGAAGTTCATCATGGATATGATTTTGGATGTCTTTTGCAATTTTATATCTAGCTTCTTGTGACTTTTCCTTACCTATGCTGTCAAGAAGACTATCTATGTTACTATCTGAAAACGAAGTATAGTTTTTGGACTCTCCAGTTCTAAAAAATTGATTAAGACAGAATGAAGGTTCACCTGTAGGGGCAGTATGTTGTGCGTATAAAGCGATATCATAATTTCCAGAACTTAAAACAGAATTTATATCATCTTGTACAGAAGCTGTTGCTTCGATTCCTAGTTCTTTAAGTTGAGATACCATTACTTGCATAATAATTGTAAGGTCAGGTCTTGATGGATAGGTAACTAAATTTAATGAAAGTTTCTCTCCATTTTTTGTTCTTATCCCATTAGAATCTCTTTTCCATCCTGCTTCATCTAAAAGGGAATTGGCTTTTTCTACATCTCTTTGAAGATTAATATCACCAGCAAAAGGGTAATAGGAGGCAAATATACCTGTTGGAATTTTACCACCTTTAAGGGCGTTAATATAATCTTGTCGTTCTATACCTAGGTCAATTGCTTTTCTTATATTTTTATCAGACATAGGTGATTTTTTTAAATTAGCGAAGGCAAAGTACTGGTAACCAGCATCAATAGACTTAATGATTTTTCCGGCATTAACAAGAGAATCTTTGCTTTCTGTAGAAATAGGAAAGGCAATGTCGATTTCTTCTGATTCAAAAGCAAGTTTTAAGGTATTTAAGTCTGAGAAGGCCTTAATCGTTATTGGCTTCCTATTTTTGGAATTTTCGTCAAAGTATTGGTTAGGAATAAGCTTTACTTCTGTTTTAGGGGACAGGCTATCAATTACATATGGACCTGTAAATACAAAAGAACCATCATCTGTAGCTTTAAAAATTACATTTGTCCATTCTCCTAATATTGATTTTAGCACATTTGTAGGTCTTGTTGTTTCCACCTTAAAAGTAGATTCATCAACAGCGGTGAATATTATTTTACCAGCAGAAGCATTAGAAAGAGGATTTTTATTTTGTATAGTATTTAGTGAATCACATATGGCTTTACTATCAACTGGGCTTCCATCAGAAAACATTAAGCCACTTTTAAGCTTTCCTTCCCATGAAAGTTCGCTGATTTGTGTAAGTGACTCCACAAAACGGGAATATAGATTTCCAGACTCATCAAGCATATAAATGTACTCAGATACACCGTTAGATGTAAGTGACCAAGCATTACTGCCATTTGTTGGATCCACTTCAGATATGACCCAAGACATCCCTATAGTTATATTATCTTTATTAGTATTAGCTGCTGTTTCGTCTTTTATATTGCAACCTGTCAGAGTAGAAGAGATGATTAATAAAAGTAATAATAATGTAGTTAAAAGTTTTTTCATGTAATATTCCTCCATATAAAATTTAATTAAAGCATCATTATTGAATTATAGTAAATAATTCAATTAAAAGGGAATTTAAATATAAAAAAGGACTATGCTAAGAAGCACAGTCCGTATTACTGTAGAAAAACCATATATTATCTTATATGGACAAAGCATTTCCGATAAACCGTCGGTGTACTTTACATTTTAAGCAGGTCTTCTGACTTTGCAAACTATAACTATTTAAGGACCTTCCCAAGTTTTAACTCAGTGGTAACAATAAAAATGCTATTCGTTAGAATAGAAATTTGCATACAGCGGCGGTACCGTGTGGGATTTTACCCAACTTCCCTCTTAGCCAGTCTATTAAAGATACTTGATTTATAATCTCTATAAGCTGGAACATAAAATGAATATTTAATTTAGTATAATATCTAGATACTTATTAAGTGTAGCATATATTGTGATTTTCGTCAATTGTGATAAAACAATATTGTAGGGCAATGTTATAATTTAATAAACTTGACAACAAATATTGGGCTATGATAGTATAAATAGCCAACTAGAGGGGAGATTATAATGAATAAAATATTATCGTGGAATGAAACTATTAAAGAGGCTGATAGGGTTTCTTCAGTAAATTGGGGATATATTCTTGGATTAGTAGTATTTATAGGAGTAAATTATAGATATCTACTAAAAGATGTTGAGATAAATTCAATTTTACTTAGTCTATGCATGGGGATAGTATCCATATCAGTGTTTGTAATTTGTGTTATTAAGGTTTCTAAAAGAACTTTAAAATCTCTTGGAATGGAGAATAAAAATATACTTAAAAGAATGTTATTTGGTTGGTTAATAGCAGCAATATGTTTGTTGATAATTTGGGGAATTAACATTGCTTTTAATGGTATAACTTTTAAGTTAAATAAAGAAATTAAAATTCTTGCTTTTTTGATTATGTTTATAGGTTTTATTTTTCAAGGTTTTACAGAAGAGTTTATTTTTAGAGGGTTGATACAGACTAAGGTATCTATTAAATTTGGAGTAGTAACAGGTTTATTTGTAAATTCAATAATATTTTCTTTGTTACACTTGGCGTATGATGGTTCATCATTTATAAGTACAATAAATACATTTATGATAGGTTTGGTTTTTAGTATGATGTTTTACTATCATGATAACTTGTGGCTTGTGAGTGGCTTTCACTCAGGATGGAATTTTATATTAGGGCCTATATTAGGAGTAAATGTCAGTGGTATAAATCTACCGACTAGTCTTATAATAACAGAACTTATAATGGGAAAAGAATATTTAAATGGAGGCATATATGGTTTTGAGGCCAGTTTTTTAGTAAGCATATTAACTTGTATTTTAGTAATTATATATATTGTGTTAATATTGAAAAGTAAAAAGGATAATTCCACACAATTTGGATTAGAAAGCATAGGTAAGGATGAAATATAAAGTTGGTCATTGGATTGTTTTAAAACCTTTTATTAGAGGATATTTAAGTAAGAATTTTGATAAGTATACTATTAAAATTATTTTCAAGAAAGCGAAAGAAGAATATAGGTTATTATTATCAAAGGCAGATGATATAGGGTCAGATAATCCTATGGCATCTAATTTATATTTTAGTTTGCTATTTTTTTCTTTTTTAAATTCAAATAGAGATTTGATATCTAAGGATATGCTTAGAGATATGATGAAAAGTATAATAGAGTCTCCATTTATTAAAGCTATCAAAGGTATGGACTTAAATAATGAGAAGGGTATGAAGAAGTTTAAGAGGGCTATAATTAGAAGGGCTCAGTGGGCAGAAAAACATAAAAATAGTTATCCGGAAACTTGGGAATTTAATTTTGATGATAAGCATAAAGATGGTTGCTATTATTATTTTACAAAATGTCCAATAGATAAATTTTTTAAAGATAATGATTTTGAAGAATATACACATATATTTTGTGAATTAGATTACCTTACAATAGGGTCAAGACAAGGCAAGTTAATTAGAGAAGGTACGTTGGCTAATGGAGATGACAAGTGCGACTTTTGGATTGTAGGAGATAAGATGGGAAGTCGTAAATAGGGCTTTTAAATAATACTCAAATAATAGAGCGGGAAACTATGGTATTAAAGGTTATTAGGGAAGAATTTGGCACATCATGAAAACAAAAAATATACTTATAAAAATTAAAGAGTATCATTAAAGTAATAGCAGAATGATGAATAAGAAAATAAGTCCTTCAGATAGAAAGGACTATTAAAAATATTTTAAGATGATTTTAATTAATTATTATATGTAGAACTTAACTAGAAAGTGTGTAAATATATTATTTACGATAAGTTTTAAATAAGAGACAGCTCGGAGAGCTGTCTCTTATTGTATGAACATGTGAAGTTTTCAACTTTCTAATATGAATATTAAATCGATAGTAAAAAAATATTATTTTAGGATATCTACACTTTTCCAACGATGTAGAACACCACTATATGCTTCACCTTTCTTATAAACAAAGGGTTTGATTCCTGCATGAAAAATTATTCTATGGATTAATGACTGTACAGGATGATATTTATTAACTTTAATTTCCTTATATAGTTTTTTTGACAAATTGTGAATACGTCTTTTAAGTTTTTTATCATCGATTGGATTGCCGTTAAAAGGTAAGGTATATATAAGTTTTCCACTTAACTTTGCACCAGAATACTGTAGTAATTTATTAAGGATCTTGCTTGTATCAGAATTTCCATAGTTTTCCCCTGTTGTAACGCTTATGGCGTATTTTCCATGAAGAAGCTGTTCAATAACAAAATGTCCACGGTCAATAAATGTTTTCAGCTGCCCAGAAATATTACTTGCGTAAGTAGGGGAGCCTATTATTATTCCATGGGACATGGCAATTTCGTCGGAAAGAGATTCAGCATCGTCTTCAATATAGCATTTTCCACTTTTATAGCAGCTACAACAACCTGTGCATGAATTTATTTTAAGATCTGATATATTAATATACTTTACATTTACATCATTTATCAAACTTAGTTCTTCTCCCATAGCCTGTAATATTTTGGAAGTTGCCCCATTTTTTCTAGGGCTTCCATTTAGTATTATAATTTTCATCTTGTCTCCAGTTTATGTTAGGTTTATTTATATTTTAGTATCATAACATGTTTTTTTATGCAACGCAATAATTTTAAATTTATGTGATAATAAGAATATAATCTTTTTAAGGTTAGTAAAGGTGAATAGAGATAAGTTGATGAGCAAGAGATAGAATGTATGCTTAGAAGAAGGTCTCTTAAGTATAGAGAATTCTTTTTTGAGATATGTATGAAGATTAAAATATACCCTCGAATATAGTGAATGGTTATATTTAAGGGTATATTTTCTAAGTTAAGTTTATTATTTTACAATTAAGTTTTTTGGCTTCTTCGTAATTATGAGTGATTAGGATGAGAGTTTTATGTTTTTCTAAGTCTCTGATGAGGTTTATGGTCTGTTCTAAGGTTTGAGAGTCAAGACCTTTAAATGGTTCATCAAGGATTAGTATGTCGTGTTTAAAGGCTAGGGCACGACCGATGGCAACACGGCGTTTCATTCCTCCACTTAGATTTGGGATAAGTGTATGAAGATCATCACCTAGACCTAAGGCGTTTAGAATAGATATATTTTTATCTTGGTTGGCAGAAACTATGTTTAGATTTTCTAAGGAAGTGAGTTGATTTAGTAGTCTATTTTCTTGAAATACTAATGATATTTTTCCTTTGACTGTTAGATTTCCTCTATCAGGTTTTATAAGACCTGATATTATGGAGATTAGTGTAGTCTTGCCATAGCCTGAACTACCCATGAGTCCATAGTGCTCTCCAGGTTGAAATTCTAAACTTAGGTTTTCGAAGATGATTTTTTTGTTAAAGCTTTTAGAAATATTATTTAGTTTTATCATAGCTCATCACCTGACCTTAGCCATTTATTCATAAGAAGAATTATAAATTTTTCCATTAACATACTTAATAGTATTATGATTATTGTCCAAGCGAAGAGATCCACAGTGTCGATATATATCTTGGCATTGTAGAGATTTGTACCTATGGAAGATTTTGGAATACCAATAACTTCTGCTGCTACACCGGATTTCCATGCAAAACCTAGGCCTGTGGTTACTGCGGCATAAAAGTAAGGCACTATGTTAGGGATAAAGATTTGTTTTAAGATTTGTTTTTGGTTTAGGTCAAATATCTTTGCCATCTCTAATAGTTTAGGGTCTGTGGTTACAAAACCTTGGTGGATATTTTTCCAAACTAATGGCAGAACCATTAAAAATGAAATAAATATAGTAAGAAAATCTGTTGACATCCATACTAAGGCTAATATGATGAAGGAGACTACAGGGGTAGCCTTAATTATGATAAGTGCAGGACTTAGGAATTGGTATATCAGTTTTGAGCGATAGGTTAGCCATCCTATGAATATCCCTACTATGATTGCTAGAGAAAAACCTGCTAATATTCGTGAAAAACTATGTATGATGCTTGAATAAAAGTTTTTGTCTACTAATAATTCAAGTATTTTATTGCATACAGAAAGAGGAGATACTATAAGTATCTCTTGGTTGACAGTTAGATATATTATTTGCCACACTCCTAAATAAAGGCAGATTATTAATATTTTTTTTGATAACCAATGCTCTTTCATATATTGTTATCCTACATAGTAAAAGTCTTCTGCAGGCATTTTTCCTCCTATGGATTTTGGGTTTGACTTAAATAGAATCTCAAAGTATGCTTGCATAGGCTGTATTATTTGAGATCCTGTTATAAACACTATATTACAATTTGGTAGAGCTTTTTCAGCTATAGGAGCAGGCATTATACCGAATTTTTCGATTAATTTAGCAGCAATTTTATGGTCTGATTGAAGCTGATCTACAGCTTGGCCGGCTTCACTTCTAAATATTTCAATAGCTTCTTTATTTTCTGTGATATAGTCTGCTCTCCCGATTATTGCAGTCATTGGGAGTTCTGTTTTGGTTATAGTGTTCCACTCTTTTGTAAGGTCAAGAGCAATCTTAGTTTCAGGTGATTTGCTAGTTATCTGAGTGACAAATGGCTCTGGAACCATAATCACATCAGCTTCTCCTGCAAGGAGTTTTGAAGCTGCTTCTGTATGTTCAGCAACAAATTCTACTTTTACTGAATCTTTAAGTCCGGATTCTGCTAAAAGGTGGTTAAGAAGATATTCTGGTGTAGAGCCTTGTCCTGCACTTACTATAGTTTTTCCAGATAAGTCGGAAATACTTTTTATACTATTTCCTCTTTCAAGAATGTAAAGAGTGCCAAGGGTTTCTACTGCCAACATTTTTACATTACCTTCGGTTTTTACATTTAGTGTTGCTCCTAGATTACTTGGGACAGCAGCTACGTCAATTTCTCCTGTTGAAATTTTTCCGATGATTTCATCTGGAGCACCAAGTATTTGAAAGTTATAATCTACTTTAGTTTCATTTTTTTCATCTTGATCCATTAAGGTTGCCATTCCCATAGCTGATGGACCTTTTAGAACAGCTATATTCATGGTAGATTTAGCTTGATCCTTGCTGTCAGATGAATTTTCAGTTGTCATTGGGCTACAACCAGCCAGACCTGTTGCCAGTAATAGAGAGGCCATTAAAATACTTATCTTTTTAATATTTTTCATAAATATCTCCTTATATTTTGTTAAATTTGTTATAATTAGCTTGAGGGTAAATATTTTGCTATATATTTATCAGATTTTTTGTTTTTGCTTATGCTATATTTTGAGCATATAATAGTCTAGAGAGTATGTGTATTTACTAAGTATATTATGGAGTGTAATAATAATTTATCATTTTTCTTTTAAAATAGCAATGATTATTATTAATGCCATTTAGATATAATTAAAGCGGAATAGGTGGGATATTATTGGAGAGATTAAATAGCGAACAAACTTTTGTCGTTGATTGCTTAGATAAAAATATATTGTTAGTTGCTCCTGCTGGAACAGGAAAAACTAATACTTTAGGAGTAAGAATTGAAAATATCATAGAGAAAGGGAAGGCAGAACCGTCGGAGATCATTTGTTTAACTTTTACAAATAAGGCTGCAAAGGAAATGGAGGAAAGAGTTGAAAAGGCTTTAGGGATAGAGGGCAAGGGAGTGGTAGTAAGGACTATACATAGTTTTTGCTTGGATATAATTAAGGAACAAATAGATTACTGTAATAATTTATCTTCGGGATTTTCCATTTTAGATGAGGATGACGTGAAGGAGTTATTGCTTGATATATTTGCAGAAAAGTATAAGAAGAATCTTTCTCCAATGTATTTAGCAAAGATTGCTATGGTATTGGAGATGATGTCTAAGTGTGATGTTTATTCTGAAAATAATTATTCTAAGGCACATATGCTTTTTGATAATGAGGACTATAAAATCAGAAATGAGATTTGTTTGGATGATAAATACAATTACTATCATAATTTTTATCTGTTTCTAAGAGATAATTTGCCGGAGTTAGCAAATTATTACGAGGAGTATAAAGCTAGGGAAAATGTTGTAGATTTTACAGATTTGATAATCTATGTTTATAGACTTCTTTTGAATAAAGACATTCTAAACTATTATCGTAAGAGATTTAAGTTTATTCATATTGATGAGATGCAAGATGTTAGTTATTTTGAGTATAGTCTTATAGAACAGCTTTTTTGTGGTAATAAGATACTTATGTGCGGAGATCCTTGTCAAGCTATATATGAATGGAGAGGTTCTAGACCCAAAGAGATTTTAAAGTTATATGAAGATAAATATACTCCTATAGCCATTAATTTTTCTAAAAATTACAGAAGTACAAAGGTTATTTTAGAGGCTGCAAATGGATTTTTAAGGAGTGCTTTAAATAAGGAGAATTTAACTGAGGAGTTTAATGATTCGCAAGGTATATTGGATTGGGGAGATAAGATTGTTATTTCTAATCATGGGGATAGTTTTCGGGAAGCTAGATGGATAATGGAAGAGATTAAAAGATTAGACTTACAAAGTACATCTAGGGTGGCTATTCTTTGTAGAGGAAATGTTCAAAATAATCGGATAAGCCAAGAGGTTGGTAAGCTTATGATGGCAGATAGGTATTATCAAAATAAGAAGGTTAATTTTTTCTTGGCTGAGGAGTTTAAGTTATTTAGGCGAAAGGAGATTAAGCTTGCTATCAATTTTTTAAGATTATATCGTAACTCTAGGGATGAAAAGGCGTTAAAGAGGATATTAAAGACGGTAGATTATAGGGTTGGGGCTAAGGTTTTAGATAAACTTATGTCTGATGAAGTTAGAGCTTTAGGTATAGGAATAACAGATTTAATTCATAAGGATTCAATGGTGATGGGAGATTATTATGGGTTTTTAGAAGAAGGGTTTAAAAATGAGAGTATAGTTATTTTTGATGTTGAATCTACAGGTATTGATGTGTTTTTTGATGATATAATCCAAGTAGCTGCTATAAAAATGGATAGAAAAGGAAATGAAATTGATAGATTTGAAAGGTTTTTAGTTCCAAGAAAAAGTGTAGGAGCTTCAGTTGAGGTTCATGGTTTTTCTGATTCTTTTTTGGCTACAAAGGGAGAAGCACCTGAAGTTGTTTTAAAGGATTTTCTGAAATTTACGAAAGGAACTGTTATAGTTGGCCATAATGTATTTTTTGATTTGTCAATAATGAGGGTAAATCTTAGTAGACTTGGTCTGGAGAATTTAGATATTAAGTTTTACTACGATACATTAGAGATTGCCAGACGTTTTTTAGATTTAAAAAGTTATAGATTAGGGGATTTAGTTAAATTTTTAAATTTAAAGAATATTCCTGATCATAATGCTATGAATGATATTTTGGCTACGGGAGAGCTTCTGGTTCATCTTATGGATAATTACATTGATATAAGAAAGGCTGAGAGAAAGGCAATTTATATGGAGTATTATCCGAATTTTAGGTATATAGCATATACTTATAGTATTTTGGTGGATTCAGGGTTAAGGGGTAAGAGTCTTTTAGAAAAGATTTATGATGTAGGAAACTTTAGAGAGATTTTTAAGAAGGACGATACTAGGTTAAAAAATTTGGAAAGTTTTATCCAGATAGTAGATAATTTAGATGATAGGAATTATGATGCTAATAGTGCTATAGGTAAAATATTAGAATACACTACTCTTTCTAATAGCCAGATGGATATAATGGCGGTTAAAGAGGAAAAAATTCCGATAATAACTGTTCATCAAGCTAAGGGATTGGAGTATGATTATATATTTTTAGCGTCTGTTAATGAGAATGTTTTTCCATCATATAGAAGTGTGAAGGATAATAAATTATTAGAGGAAATGAAACTTTTTTATGTGGCGATGACTAGGGCAAAGAAAAAACTATATATTAGTTCGTCAGGAAGAGTAAGCAGTTTTATAGATATGATTCCTAAAAATTATGTTGAGAATGGTGAGTATATTTAGGAGGTATAGTATGATTTTTGACTGTCATGCAGATGTATTAGTAGATGTAACTAATAAAAGATTAAAAGGTAAAAGAAACATTTTAAAAGCAGATTATATTGATAGGTATAAACAAGTTGGAGTAACAGGAAGTATATTTGTATTATGGACAGAACCTAAAGAGTTACAAACTGCTAATGAAGAGCGTTTAGCTATTTTAAGGAAAGAAGGAATAACAGAGTTAAAAGAAAATGAAGACATATTAAGAATTGTATATACTGTTGATGATTTTTATAAAGCGATCGATGAAGATAAATTAGCGGTTATGTTAGGAGTAGAGGGGCTTTGTGGAATAGGAGAAGAGTTAAATTTGATAGATAAACTATATGAAGAGGGAGTCCGTCATGTAGGACTTACTTGGAATGAAGAAAACTCTTTAGCTACTGGTATAGGTGGAAGAAGTGATAGAGGACTTACGCCATTGGGTATAGTAGCTGTGAAAAAGCTTGAGGATTTAGGGGTGGTAATTGATGTATCTCACCTTAATGATACTTCATTTTGGGATGTGGTTAAAATAGCGAAAAAGCCTTTGATAGCGTCTCATTCTAACTCAAGAAGCTTATGTGATGTTCCAAGAAACCTTACTGACGATCAGATTAAGGCGATTGGTAATACTGGTGGAGTAATAGGAATAAATTCTATAAGACAATTTGTGGGAATTAAAGGGGAGGAGCAAAATGTTAAAAGACTAATTGATCATGTGGATTATATTGTTAAGCTTGTGGGGATTGATCACGTGGGTTTTGGATTTGATTTTTGTGATATGTTAGACGAGGATCTTGGTTATGATTCAGATACTTTTCATAATAGAGATTATGAACTTTATAGTATTGAAAGTGTATCGCTAATAATAAGAAAGCTAGAAGAGAGAGGATATTCTAGCGAAGATTTAGAAAAACTAAAGTATAAAAATTTCTTTAGAGTTTTTAAAGAGATAATTGGATAGAGGATAGGAGTTTTTTATGGAGAAACAAAAGCGTATAATGGCAATTCATGATATAAGTTGTGTGGGTAGATGTTCTTTAACAGTGGCATTGCCTATTTTGTCAATTTTTGGATTTGATACAAGCGTTTTGCCTACAGCAGTTTTATCAACTCATACAGGTGAGTTTAAGGATTTTACTTATAGAGATTTAACTAAAGATTTAATTCCTATAGCGAATCATTGGAGGAGTCTTAATTTGAAATTTAATGCTCTTTACAGTGGTTTTCTAGGGTCTTATGAACAAATTGATTATGTGTGCAATATATTTAAGATGTTTAAGGAGGAAGACACTATTTTAATGGTAGATCCTGTTATGGCAGACAATGGTGAATTTTACTCAACATATACGCCGGAGATAGCAAAAGGAATGGTGAGACTTTGCAAGATGGCAGATATTATTGTTCCAAATCTTACTGAAGCTACTTTTTTGCTTGATAAGGAGTATGTTGGAGAGAGCTATGATAAAGAATATATTGAGAGTCTACTTGTGGAATTGGCAGAGTTAGGTGCTAAGAAAATAGTACTTACAGGCGTTAGCTTTGACTCTAACGAATTGGGAGCAGCTTGCTATGATTCTGATACTGGAGATATAAAATATGTTATGAGTACAAAGTTTGAAGATTTTTTCTATGGATCAGGGGACATATTTGCAAGCACTTTGCTAGGTGCTATTTTACATGGGAAACCATTACATGAAGCTGTTAGAGTTGCTGTGGATTTTACTCACGAGTCAATCAAAGAAACTGTAATTGCAAAGCAGGAAAGACGTTATGGACTCTGCTTTGAAAGAGCAATTCCAAAGTTGTTAAAATCAATTAATCTAGTTTAATTATAAAGTGTTTATGGTTTGAAGTGATTGTGATTTAAAAGAAATTTGATAATTTATAGTAAAATATGGTATAATATTTAGCGGAATTTAAGAGAGGAGAAATGTTTATGATTATATGCTATTCAGGTATTAGTCCAAGGATAAATCCCAATGTTTTTGTTGCAGAGTCAGCAGATATTATTGGAAAGGTAATTATTAAAGAGGATGCAAGTATTTGGTTTAAGGCTGTAATTCGTGGAGATATGGATAAAATTGAAATTGGTGAAAGAACTAATATTCAAGATCTTACAATAATACATTCAGAAAGAGGAGTTCCAACAATAATTGGTGCTGATGTTACAATTGGACATAGTTGCATAATTCATGGTTCTACTGTAGGGGATAATACACTTATAGGAATGGGAAGTACTCTTATGGATGGGAGTAACATAGGGAGAAACACTATAATTGGCGCTAATTCCCTTGTCCCTCAAGGAAAGGTTATACCTGAAGGGGTTTTAGCTATGGGAGCACCTGTCAAAGTTATAAGGCCTCTTACTGATGAAGAGATAAAGTCAATTTCTAAGTCAGCTAAAGGCTATGTTGAAAATTCAAAAAAATATATTAGGTAGAGGAGACGAAAATGAAGGGTAAAAATTCTAATAAACTTACCTTATTTTTAATAGTGGTTATTCTTGCTGTCTTTAGTTTTACAGCCACTATGGGAATGAATTTGGGAGGTTTAAATATTGATCCACTTGGGAAGTCCATAAAACAGGGGCTAGATCTTAAAGGGGGAGTTTTTGTTGTATATGAGGCTCAAACAGATAAGACAGGAGCAGACTTGGCAGCAATAATTGATGAAACCATAGAGGTTTTTAGAAGAAGAGTAGATGGTATGGGACTTACTGAGCCTGTTATTGTAAAAGAAGGAGAAAAGAGAATTAGGATTGAACTTCCTGGTGTAACAGATGTACAGCAGGCTATAGATACGATTGGTAGAACGGCTATACTTCAGTTTGTTATGCCGGATGGAAGAGTTGCAGCTACTGGGAGCGAAGTGGAAGATGCAAAGCTTGCTTATAGTCAGACAAACCTACCTATAGTTTCTCTTAAGTTTAATAGTGAGGGAACTAAGAAGTTTGCCGATGCAACTACAGAACTAGCGCCAACTAAAGGAGTTTTAGCTATAGTTTTAGATGGAGAAGCTATTTCTAAACCGGCGGTAGAAAATCCAATTGTAAATGGGAGTGCACAAATTACAGGTAACTTTACAGCTGAATCAGCAGCACAGTTAGCAGGATTAATAAGGTCAGGAGCTTTACCAGTTGAGTTTAAAGAGGTTCAAAGTTCTGTAATAACAGCTTCATTAGGGGTAGATGCACTTTCTAAGTCTCTGATAGGTGGAGCCATCGGTATAATTTTAGTTATGCTTTTTATGGCAATTTTTTACAGATTACCTGGAATTGCAGCTGATATTGCTCTTGTTGGATATATACTTATTGTTGCTTATATATATGTAATTATGGGTGCGACGATAACACTTCCTGGAATAGCTGCACTTATACTTTCAGTAGGTATGGCTGTGGATGCTAATGTAATTATTTTCGAAAGGATTAAGGAAGAAATTGCTATTGGGAAAACTATAAGAGTTGCTATTGAGTCTGGTTTTAAAAAATCTCTATCAACTATACTTGATTCGCAAATAACAACATTTATTGCAGGGATGGTGCTTTATTATTTTGGAACAGGACAAATTAAAGGGTTTGCTATAACATTGATGATAGGTATATTTGCATCTTTATTTACAGCACAAATAGTTACGAGAGTGATTTTAAAGTTAATTGTTGATGTTTTTAATATTAAAGATATAAAATTATTTGGAGTTAAGGGAGGTGCTAGTAATGATAGATAAAATAGATTTTAAAAAGTTGTTTAAAGTAGCACCTATTATATCAACGGCGTTTATAGTAATTGGTTTGGTTATGTCTATGTTTGTTGGATTTAATCAAGGTATAGATTTTTCTGGTGGAACGGTTATGGAGATTAAATTAAAAGAAGCTATATCTGGAGAAGAGGTTAGGACTATAACTGATAGTGTTGATAAGAGTGTGAATATTACATTTATAGGGGAAGATAAAGCTACTGTTCAGATTAAAACACAAAAAGATCTAGATAATAGCGAAAGATTAGACTTATTTAATAAGTTTAAAGTTAAATATTCACTTGAAGATAGTGCTTTTACAAGAGCAGAACAAATAGGGCCTGCTGTTGGTGCAGAAATAAAGCGTAATGCACTTATTTCCGTTTTTATTGCCTCTATATTTATGTTAATTTATATTTCTGTAAGATTTAAACTTTCATATGGAATTGCAGCTATAGTAGCTTTAATTCATGACGTACTTTTCGTAGTTGCAGTATATGCTATATTTAGAATTCCGCTAAATAGTCCATTTGTAGCAGCTATGCTTACAGTTGTGGGTTATTCTGTAAATGATACTATTGTAATTTTTGATAGAATTAGAGAAAATATGCAAAATGCTAAAAGAAATTCAGAAGAAGAAATGGCTATAAGCTCAATAAAACAGACTCTGGGGAGATCCATAAATACTTCATTAACTACATTGATTGCAATATTTGCACTTTATGTTTTGGGAGTGGAGTCAATTAAAGAGTTTACCTTCCCACTGTTGATGGGAATAGCTGTAGGAGCATATAGTTCTTTATTCATTGCAAGTCCAGTATGGTTATATATTACCAAGAAGATGAAGCTTAAAGCAAAATAGGGGTTATATTAAACAAAAACATCCACAAGATATAGGTTATATCTTTTGTGGATGTTTTTGCGTGTATAATATTATGAAGGAAGTTGGCAAATTTTAAAAATGGTAGCTTATAACAACATTTCCGTAATTGTCAGTCAAAATACTAGAATTTACACCATATACTTCTTGAATAAATTCTTTGGTGAAGAGTTTTTTTGGTTCTCCATGGTGTGTTAACTTTCCATTTTTTA
>JBOFZL010000058.1:0-15541 GCA_051655155.1 Filifactoraceae bacterium | reverse complement strand
TTTTCATTGAAACATCTGTAAAAGAAGATGAGTTGGGTGAAGAAGGTAAACGCTGCCTTAATGTTAGCGGAGTGCTGAGAATACTAGGCGTTTCAAGGAGCGGTTATAACGCTTTCAAGAAGAGACTACCTTCTGATATGGCTAAGAGAAAGTCAGCTATCAAAGAGGATATCAAGCGAATATATGATGAATCATATCAAAATTATGGGGCTCCTAAAATAACGCAAATCTTAAATGGGAGTAGGGAAAATATATCAGAAAAAACTGTGGGTAAACTATATGAGAGAAATGGGGATAAGAGCTCAATATATTAAACCATACACAATTACAACTATAGATTCAGATTTTAGTTTAGAACTTAAGAATATTTTAAATGAGGAGTTTAATCCATCAGAGCCAAATGCAGTATGGTGTTCAGATATTACTTATATTTGGACCTATGAGGGTTTTGTATATTTAACAAGCATAACACTTGTGCAGCATACAAAGAGGCAACAGAGAATTTTATGAATAGTTATTCAAATAAAGCTTATCCATGGGATAATGCATGCATAGAATCATTTCATGCACTAATAAAAAGAGAGTGGCTTAATCGATTTAAAATATTTGATTATAACCATGCACATAGATTGGTATTTCAATATATAGAAGCGTTTTATAACACTGTAAGGATACATAGCCATTGTGGTTATCTATCACTAAATCAATATGAGGCTGTGTATAAAAAGGAATTATATGAGTTATACACAAAAGCTGGTTAATAGAACATTAAGTTTTAGGGAAGCTATAAAAAATCCCGATTTAACTTGTACTTTTTCTTGTATTAATTGTTTTTTGAAATTATAATTTTCAATAAATTTCTTGGATGTATTACTTTTATAAAATTATAGGAGAGATTTGATTTTGGGATATATATTTTTCTTTGCTTAGGCTTAGGTACATATTATAGGCTATGGTATCGTAATGCCATAGAGTTTGTTGTAGCTGATTTTCAGCTATGAAGGTAGCAGGCTTATTTATTAGAGTTATCTGCTCTTTATCCGTTTGTCCTAACAATTGCCTACCTTTGCTGTTTAAAGCTAAAATTTTGGCATAGGGCTTTTCTTGGGAGTAGATTACCTTTGTCATTGAAGCCTTATCCAAGCCTAAGAGGATATTATTTAGTATTCTTGATATTCTTGTATGGGTGTAACGTTTTGATTTTAGAAGGTCTATTAGTTCTTCCTTGGAGTTTGCTTTTTTTATATTGGCTATGATGCTATTTTCCAGACCTTCGTTTAGGTCGAAGGTATCTCTTATTTTTAAATCTTCTCTAAAGACTAGAAGTTTTAGGAAGTTGAAGTTATCAATAAGTTTACCGTAGCTTTCTAGGGCCGTTTCAGGACTAAATGCAGGTGAAAAGCAACCTTCCTTAAAGGCTTTTCTTATGGCAGTAGCACTGGGGAAGTCACCTTCTATAAGAGGGGAATTATAGTCTTGTCCCTTACGTTTAATGGTAGTAAGATTTATGCTACTATTTAGCTTCTCTATGGCCTTTGCATATTCCAGTGTAAGGATGTCATTAGGAGTATTTTGAAGATTCATTCCTGTAAGCTCCAGAATTGCTTGGCTTCTGGCCTTCGGAAAGGATAGTCCCTTGGAAAGTTGATTTTTAAGTGAAAGGTTATAGGATATGCTTTCTTTTGTAAGTAGGGGAACTATCTTGTTTATGTCATCTAGGTTGTTGGTTTCTGAACCACAGGATATGTTATTCACAAAACCTAGACGATTTAAGATATTTATACTACCATAGGCAAAAATTTCTGCTGACTGACTAGAATAGCAAACAGGCAATTCCAGAACAAGGTCAACTCCATTTTCTATGGCAGTCTTCGCTCTTCTATGAGGTTCTAGTATAGCAAAATCTCCACGTTGCACAATAGGGCCACTCATCACTGCCACAGTATAGTCGCAAGAGGTTGATTTTTTGCTTTGTTCTATATGGTACCTATGCCCATAGTGAAAGGGATTGTATTCGCTTATTATTCCTAATACTTTCATAATTACTCCTTTTTGTTTAACTTAGTCCTAGTATAACTAATAGAAAGGAAAATTTCAAATATATATATTTAGAATAGGACAATAAAAGATTTAATCTCAAGTTGACTTGCCACAAGAGGATAAGAAGTATATTTATAGGAGTTTCTTATTGCCGAAGTATTGTAATAGCATAAGGATTAAAGCTGTAGAAGCTAATATTCCATCTATTATACCTGCAGGGAGCATAAATATCATCAATGCCATTGTAATGACGCAGTTTATTATAGATAGGGCAAATCCCCACATTTTGTTTTTTAGTAAGCCAATTGCGCCTATAACCCGAACAATACCATATAAACCTCCCATTATAGCCATCATGATTAAATTCTCTTGGAAGTAAGGCACGATAAAAGAAAAATAGGTATCTAGATCAAGCTTATTATAACCTATTAAAGTGGGAACAAGAGCTAGACTGCCACCTATTTCCATAAGACCGCCATGAATTAACATTAAAATAGCTGCCAATTTATATTTTTTCATAAATAACCCTCCTAGGTTTGTATTTGTAAGTAATCTGTTTAGAGATAACCTATTATTTAATAGTATAGATTAACATTATAAGGCTTTAAGAATTAAAAGTCTACTGATTTTTAATCTTTCAGAATATGATAAAATATTGCAAAAAATTTGACTATAAAAAATATATATGTTAGTGTAAATACAATTATAAACCTAAATCTGTAAGTAAGTACAACATTAGATGGCAACCATAAACCATAAACAATTTTATTAGTTGTTTTTTAATTATTAAAAATAGTAAGGGGAGAGAAAAGTGAAAAAGATTAATGGTAAAGGTAAGTTAAAATGTATATTGTTACTACTGGTTATAAGTGTTATTACATTTACATCTTGTGATAGGGAGGATAGTTCCCAAGGATTAGATAAAACATATTATCAGGTTGTAGACAATTATTATTCTAGAAACTATACGGAAGAAGAGTTGGATAAAATAAATAGTGATGAGAAATTTATAGATAATTTAATTTCATATAATAAAGATTTAAAGGCTAATAAGGATTTAAACTTTTTGGAAATAGGATTTATGTCTATTGAAGTACAGGGAAAATGGAACAAACCTAAAGAGCTTGCCAATGGTTATGGAGAGAAAGACTTAACTGATCAGGAAATTGATTTTAATGGAAAGAAACTTACAATAACGCCTGTTAATGCTATCCAGATAAGTAAAGAAGCACAAAAATTTATTGGTAAAAATTGGTTTGCTGAAGGTGATTTTGCTCCAAGCAATAAGTTTCCTATGATATTAGGTAGTGGATTTAAAGAGTACTATAATGTAGGTGATGAGATAAACTTTTTATATTTATTTGAAGACTGCAAGGGTTATGTGGCTGGGTTTATTGAAGAGGGAGAAAGCTTAGAGTTAGATGAAAGCGCTTCGAAAACAGATTTAAAAAGTACTATTATAATGCCATATTTTGATGAGCTGAAAAAGGATAATGCAGATTTTTCAAAAGAATTTATAGTTAACTATAATCAAGTGAGAAATAATGGATATATTTTTGTAAGTGAAAAAGATGATTTTAATGATAAGAAGAAGTTGGTAGAAGATCTTGCTAAAAAAAATAATGTGGATTTTATTGCATTAAGAGGATATTAATTATTCATTATAAGTTTAATAAGATAATTAAGAGGTGGGGGTTAATATGATATCTAATCCAAAATATTCTAATTTTTCTCTTAATATAACAAAAATTAAACTGATTGCACTTGCAACTATGTTTATGGATCATGTAGGAGCATTTATTCCTAATATGCCATTTATTTTTAGAATTATTGGAAGGATATCAGCACCCTTATTCCTTTTTGCTGCTACTGAAGGGTTTTATAACACCAGCTGTAAAAAAAGATATATGCTAAGGTTATACGCTTTAAATGTTATTATGGGAGTTATTAACCTTTCTCTAGATATAGAGTTTAACTTTATAAGAACATTGCTTTTTGTATGTATCATCATACATATACATGAAAATAATAAGATGCTATTATTTATAGCTACTCAATCATTATTACTTATTAGCTCTTTATTTTTGGAGTATATGGGATTGGGATTAGGGGCTATTAATTTTTTTAATACATTATGTGTCAGTTTTGTAAATATTGAAGGTGGATTAATTTATGTAATCCTAGGTTTGACTATGTATAAATACAGAGATAAAAAGGATAAATTTGTTTTTTCATTTTTCATTTTTATGATTACTGAAGTTTTTGTAATGAATACTAACTGTCTATTTGTTTTAGGTAGGAATTTAGGCGAGAGTTCAGAGGTAGTTTATTTTATAATGGCACAGATTATAGGGGTAAATCCTATGGACTTAAATAATCCTGCAAGTATTTTAATTGCACCTCAATGGATGATGCTAAGTTCTTTAATTGTTATCTGTTTGTATAATGGAACTAAGGGCAAGGGCTATAAACATTTATTTTATCTATTTTACCCTCTCCATATTTTGTTATTATATTTTATTGGACGTATGTTTGGAGTAGTTTAGGTTGAATAAACAGGGTTGGAAGGAAATGTCAAATAGATGGGAGGAAGATATATTGTTGTTGCAAATTATATTTTTAGTTTTAATATATATTTTTTTGTATTGTAAAAGGTGGAAAAACCTAGAAAAAAATATGCTATTGATTAATACTTTAATGTATTTATATATATGTTTTGTATTATTTTTAACTATACTTCCTATAGATTTTACGTTTGACCCAAAATGGAGATATAAAATAGAATATTCTTATGGAAATATTAAGCCGTTTAATGATTTGCTACTAGGTAGAAGAGGGTCCATTAAGGAAGTTATCTTTAACATAATGATGACCGTTCCCTTTGGCTTTATGTACTCTTTTTATAATAAAGATAATGGGTTAAAGATAATAAAGGTGATTAAAACCACTCTTGTTTTTAGTTTAGCCATAGAAATTACGCAGTTAATAATGACAATACTTCTTTTAGAACATCGTGCTTTTGACGTGACAGACTTAATTACAAATACCATCGGTGGAGGTATAGGTTATCTTATCTATAGAAAGGTAATTAATAATATAAAATATAAGTAGGGGAATAACGCTACACTCAAATCATCACTTCTAAAGAAATATTAGTATGCATATCTTATTTCTGGCTGAATCCATGGATTACTAACCATTAATTCTGGTTTTTTTTATAGAAAAGAATCAACATAGTAATAATACTTGAAACATATAAAGTAACTAATAAAAACGATGGTTCGTTTGAACGAAGAGTTAGAATGGTAAATATAACAGTTAAATATACTATTCTGAAAACAAGGCTAGTTAAAGTTTTTGGCATATTATCACAACCTTTTCTATTTATTAAATTGACCAACCTAATTTTTAAAGACAATATTATTCCCAGTAATCTATGGACCTGAAATCATAATTAAGCACAAAATTCCATTTATAAAATTTTTATATTTATATCCTACCTAAAATAATAATATTTGAATATTATATCATGACAATAATGTAAAATAAAAATATGAATTAAAAATTTAATAGTATTGTAAAATTACAAGAATTAATGGATATTAATGTGGAGATAAGTATTGATGTCCATTTACCACAGAATATAAAAATTTTAGTATATGACTTAACAATTATACTCGGTAATTTATTTGGTTTTACTTTCTCTATTTAAAATATTTATAAAATAGTCCTTTTGTTGTGGAATACCAAAGGAGCATACCAAATCTTTTTTTAGGCATACGCAGTTCAAGCTCCCATTCAGGATATGTTTTATATAAATTTAAACTGTTATCTGATATAAAGCATACAAAAGAAATGTAGTTTTCCTTTTTCATTTCGTGATTAGTCGTTATATACCATTCATCTTCAATAATTTCAATTATTAATTTATTATTATCATCTGCTTTTTGTAATTTTTGTTCTGATAACTTCCGTCCACAGCAGGAAATTTCTGAATTTCCTGTGGAAAGTAAAATATTATGACAAATTGGACAAACATAGAATTTTGTTTTTTTCATATTTCCATTTGCAAAATCTTCGTTTGACACATCGCCTTTTAAAAGACTTGCTAAATCAACGCCTAATATTTCTGATAAATCATTTAAAAGTGAAATTTCAGGTAAACCAAGTCCACGCTCCCACTTAGAAACCGTCTTGTCACTAATATTCATAATGTTTGCAAGTTGTTTTTGTGTCATATTTTTTTCTAATCTTATTTTTCTTATAATTTTTCCAACCGAAGTATTTTGCATACCATCACCCCCTAAAGCTAATAGTACATGACAAATTCATTTTTTTCAATAAACGTTCCGTAGACTTATAAATTTGTTAAATAAAACCTACGGTACTTCCAACTACAATAATACTAAAGAAGATTAAAGTTCTCACGCATATATACTATCGACAATACTACACTTAACTTAATATACGATATAGAGAGCAAAATTAAAAATGCCTTACTGTTTTTATTTGTCTATCTTTATTCTTAAGATTTTATTTTGTTATACTTTATGATAGAATAGTTATTATTGATTTTAAAGGGGTGTAGGGATTTTGGATGATAGATTTTTAAGGACTAAACTTTTAATTGGCGATAGAGGAATGGAGAAACTGAAGGGTTCTCACGTGGCTATTTACGGAGTTGGAGGTGTAGGGGGCTTTGCGGTGGAAGCCCTTGTGCGTTCGGGTGTAGGTGAAGTGAGTATTATAGATTTTGATAAGGTGGAACTTAGTAATATTAATAGACAGATTATTGCCAATGATTCTAGTGTAGGTAGGGTTAAGGTAGAGGTTATGAAAGAAAGACTTTTGGCTATTAATCCTAAGCTTAAACTTAATTGTTTTTCTGATAAGTATACTTCTGAAAACAGGGTTGGTCTTTCAAAGTCTTTGGATTTTGTTGTTGATGCCATAGATATTGTAACGTCTAAGTTGGATCTTTTGGAACAGTGTGTAAGTGAAAGTATTCCTGTGATAAGTTCTATGGGAATGGGCAATAGGCTAGATCCTTCAAGGATAAAGCTTGGAGATTTAGCAAAGACTAATAATTGTGCCTTGGCTAAGGTGGTAAGGCGAGAGCTAAGGAAGAGGGGTATAGAACATTTGATGGTGGTCTATTCTGATGAGGAGGCGGTTAAGCTTTGTGTCAGCCTTTCTTCAGATATGAAAAGGGAGATTCCGGGGAGCTGTAGTTTTGTACCTTCTGTGGCAGGATTATTTATGGCTGGCTATGTAGTGAGAAATCTTGCTAATGACCATATTTTAGGGTAAAATAGTAAGGATAAGGATGTTTAAGGAGAAGGATATGGTTAAGGGTGATACAATCGGGGCTATTGCAACTGCTCCAGGGCCTGCGGGCATAGGGATTATAAGACTTAGCGGTGATAAGTCTTTGGAGATTGGAAGGAAGATATTTGTTTCTAAGACGGGAAAGCACTTGGGGGATAGTCCAAGGCTACTTTGTTACGGGCATATTTTTGAAGAAGAAACCTTGGTGGACGAGGTGCTTTGCTGTTTTATGCCTAAACCTCATACCTATACAGGTGAAGATGTTTTAGAAATCCACTGTCATGGTGGCTATATTAGTGTGGAAAAAATCCTTTCTTTAGTGCTAAAAAAAGGTGCTAGATTGGCAGAACCCGGTGAATTTACTAAACTTGCTTTCTTAAACGGAAGGATAGATCTTTCTCAAGCAGAGTCTGTTATGGATGTTATCAATGCTAAGAGCGAGAAGAGTTATAATGTTGCGCAAAAACAGTTGAGTGGTAGTCTTTCAGGTCAGATTAAGACCATTAGAGATGGTATTACTGCTGACTTAGCAGAGATTACAGTTGCCTTAGATTTTCCTGAGGAAGATATTGAGGAGATAACCACAGATAAGCTTAGACTAAGGCTTAGAGAAACTGTGGATGCTGTGGATAAGTTAATTAAAAGTTTTGAAACAGGAAGGATTCTTCGTGAGGGACTAAAGACGGTTATTGTTGGAAAGCCCAATGTAGGAAAGTCTTCTCTTCTAAATGGAATGTTAGAGGAAAACAGAGCGATAGTAACTAATGTTCCGGGGACTACAAGGGATGTTATCAGGGAGAGTTATTCCCTTTCAGGAATTCCACTTACTCTTGTAGATACAGCGGGTATACGGGAAACTCAGGACGTTGTGGAACAAATAGGGGTAAAGAAAAGTCTTGCTTTGATAGAGGAAGCAGATTTGATTATGGTTATGCTAGATAGCTCCAGAGCTTTTGAAGATGAAGATAGACTTATTTTGGAAGAAACTAAGGATAAGAAACGTATAGTTTTGATTAATAAATTGGACTTAGAAGCTTTATGGAAGCCTGAGGATGAGAAGATAGGGGAATATGTTTCTCTGTCGGCAGCTACAGGTCAAGGGTTACAGGAGTTAAAGCATCTGATTAAGACCATGGTATATGAAGGGGAGCTAGAGGACGAAAACCATAGCATGATAACTAATATTAGGCACAAGGATGCCTTGGTCAAGGCTAAGGAAGCCTGTGAGGATGCAAGAGCTGCCTTAGATATGAATGTAACCTTGGATTTGTTGGAAACAGATTATGTGAGAATCTGGGAGGCTCTAGGGGAGATTACAGGGGATACAGTTACAGAAAATCTTCTGGATACTATATTTGCAAACTTCTGTATAGGAAAATAGGAAGGAAATTTATGAAAAAAGATAATATATTTTTTGCCGGCGATTATGAAATTATTGTAATAGGAGGGGGACATGCAGGTTGCGAGGCAGCTTTGGCAGCAGCTCGTATGGGAAAATCCACCCTACTTATAACCTTATCGGTGGAAACCATAGGCTATATGCCTTGTAATCCGGCTATTGGCGGTCCGGGAAAGAGTCAGTTGGTAAGTGAGATAGATGCTCTTGGGGGAGAGATGGGTAAGAATATTGATAAGACTTATATTCAATCCAGAACCCTAAATGCCTCAAAAGGGCCTGCTGTACAGTCAATAAGGGCTCAGGCAGATAAGACAGCCTACCAATATACTATGAAACATACCTTGGAAAAGCAAGAAAATCTGGATATAGTTATGGATGAGGCTGTGGAGATAGATTATGAAGAAGTAGATGGAGTTAAGCGAGTTAAAGGAGTTTATACAAGATTAAACTGCCATTATACAGCTAAGTCAATAATTATAACTACGGGAGTATTCTTAAAAGGAAAAATCTTTATGGGAGAGGTATCCTTTAATTCAGGACCTTTAGGGCAAGAAGCAGCAATGCACCTAAGTGACTCACTTATAGAAATGGGCTTGGAGCTTAGGAAGTTTAAGACAGGAACTCCTGCTAGAGTACATGCAAGAAGTATTGATTTTAGCAAGATGGAGCTTCAAGAGGGGGATGAAAAGGCTGTGCCTTTTTCCTTCTTAAATGATAGCTTAGATAGAGGAAATCAAGTGGTGTGCTACCTAACTAGAACCACACCAAAAACCCATGAGATAATAAGAGAAAACCTTGGTAGATCGGCTATGTATGGAGGGATGATAGATGGAACGGGGCCTAGGTACTGTCCATCCATAGAAGATAAGGTGGTAAGGTTTGCTGATAAGGAAACTCATATGTTCTTCGTTGAACCGGAGGGAGTTAATACGCAGGAGTATTATATTCAAGGTTATAGTAGTTCTATGCCTTATGAGGTTCAGTTACAGATGTATCACACTACTAAGGGCTTGGAAAATGCGAGGCTTATAAGACCTGCCTACGCCATAGAATATGACTGTTTTGATCCTTTGCAGCTTAAACCTACCTTGGAATTTAAGACGGTTGAGAATCTTTATAGTGCAGGACAGATGAATGGTACCAGTGGTTATGAGGAGGCAGGAGCGCAGGGGCTTATGGCAGCTATAAATGCAGTGTTAAAACTTCAGGACAAGGAACCATTGGTACTGGATAGGGCAACTGCCTATATTGGTGTGCTTATAGATGACCTAGTTACCAAGGGAACTAATGAGCCTTATAGGATGATGACCTCAAGGTCAGAGTATAGACTTTTACTAAGACAAGATAATGCAGACCTTAGATTGACTGAACTAGGGCGAGAAATAGGCCTTGTAGATGAGGAAAGATATAGTAAGTTTATAGAGAAAAAAGAAGCCATTGAAGGAGAAATAAAAAGACTTAAGGAAGAGAAAATCAACAGCCAAGAAGCAGATATTGCCCTAGAACAAAGGGGAGGCTCACCACTTAGTCGTACAATGAGCCTATATGATTTTCTAAAAAGGCCTGAGGTAGACTATGAAATGCTTATAAGTCTTGGTAAAGCAGATGGAAATTTGCCTATTCAGGTTATAAACCAATGTCAAATTACTGCAAAGTATGAAGGCTATATTAAGAAGCAGGTGGAGCAGGTAAATCAGTATAGAAAGTTGGAAAGGCGAGGTCTAAGTTCTGATATTGACTACAGTCTAATAAGTGGTCTAAGGCTGGAAGCAAGACAAAAGCTCAATGCAATAAAACCTATGAATATAGGACAGGCCAGCAGGATATCAGGGGTAAGTCCAGCAGATATATCAGTATTACTAATCTATCTACAGACGTTAAATAAGCCTGAAAATAAAGGAGAATAAGGTGGAAGAAAAGCTAAACCAAATATTGGAAGAGGGGCTGAAACAGTGGGATATTTCCATAAGCCCTATACAACTTCAACAGTTTAAAAGCTATAAGGACATACTTTTAGAATATAATAAGATGGTGAACCTTACAGCCATAGAAGATGAGGAAGAAGTGTATAAGAAACACTTTCTGGATTCCATATCACCCTTGGCGGTCTTGGACATTCCTAAAAATGCAAAGGTTATAGATGTAGGAACAGGAGCGGGCTTTCCTTCATTACCACTTAAGATAATGCGAAATGATATAGAGCTAAGTTTGCTAGATAGTCTTAATAAGAGGGTTAATTTTCTTAAATTGGTGGGAGAGAAACTGAATTTAGATAAGATATCCTATATTCATGCCAGAGCAGAAGAAGGAGCAAGGAAGAAGGAACTACGAGAAGGATTTGATATCTGTGTTTCCAGAGCTGTTGCCAATCTTTCTACCTTGTTGGAGTATTGTACCCCTTATATAAAGGTGGGAGGAAGATTAATTTGCCTTAAAGGTCCTATGGTTTTTGAAGAAGTAGAAAAGGCAGAGAGAGCCTTGAACCTTTTAGGCTGTGAAATTCAAGAGATTATTGATGTGGATATTCCATATACAGAGCTAAACCATAAGATAGTGGTTATTAAAAAGGTAAAGTCAACGCCTAAAACCTACCCAAGAAAATCAGGAAGTCCCAGCAAGAGTCCACTTTAGGAGGAAGCTATGGAGCACAAGCTTATAGATATAAGAAAAATAGAACCTGACAAAGACCAACCACGAAAGGTATTTGACAAGGAGGGATTAAAAGACTTAACAAAATCTATAATCCTACATGGTCTTTTACAAAGTATAGTGGTACGAGAAGCCAATAAGGATAGGTATATTATTGTTGCAGGTGAACGTAGATATAGAGCTTGCCTGATGGCAGGGCTTAAAGAGATTTCTTGTCATGTTATAAATAAGGGTGAATATAAAGAGCTGGCGTTAATAGAGAATATCCAAAGAATAGAGTTAAACCCCTTAGAAGAGGCTAAGGCGATAGAAGATTTAATGAAGCTAAAGGGATATACTCAAGAAGAAGTGGCACGAGCCTTGGGAAAGACTAGAAGTTATATAAGCAATAAGGTAAGATTGTTGAACTTAGATGATAATACTAAAAGAGCTATGGAAGAAGGTTTAACAGAAGGTCATGGGAGGGTAATTCTAAGTCTTAAAACAAGGGAGCAGCAAGCTAAACTTTTAGACGAAATAAAAAGGGGTAACCTAACGGTAAGAGAAAGCGAAAGTGTAGCAAAGCAACTTAAAACATTGGAGATACAGAAGAAATATGCCAAAGACCAGCTTAGCGAGGATAAATCAAAGAAGAAAGATAAGTACTTAGTTAATGCATTAGAAGAAGTGGAAAGAAATTTAGGAACTAAGGTAGCCTTAAAAGAAGGCAAAAATGGTGGGAAACTGGAGATAGAGTACTATAGCGAAGAGGATTTGGAAAATTTATTGGAACTATTGTTAAATGCTTAAAGGAGAAGTCATGAAGAAATCACCTACAATATACAGACAAAATGAAGATGATACAGTATATGGGAGAAAACGGAAAATTAGAATTACTACAGGTAGAATGGTTGCTATCATCTTGGGGTTGATAGCATTAATGGCAGTGCTTATAATATGTGGAGATAAGGGTGAAAGTCAGAAACGGCAGGAAAATGTTCAGATAGGAGAAAAAAACTATGAATATATTTACACAAATAAAATCTATATAGAAAATTTCAAAAATAGAGTGTTAGTATATGATGGCTATAACCTAAGATTTGTAAATGAAGCAGGAAACGAAGAATTAAGCATAAAGATAACTGCAGAGAATTTTTCCATGGATACACAAGGAGAGTATATATACTTAACAGATATTGCTAGGAGAACCACCTTTATAATAGATGAAACAGGAGCAGTAGTTAATCAAGTAGTATCTAAGTATTTACCTAAACGTGTGGTAGCTATGCCTGGTGGAGGGTTTGTCATACACTATTTAACAGACACCTTAGAAGAAGGAATAGCCATATACAATAGAAAGGGAGAAAGTGTAGGAGAATATTCATATCCTAAAGTGAGTATAACTATGATAAAACCGTCTATAAACAGGGGAGTTATAGTTGTAGGATTATATCGAGATGCAGGGAAACTAACCAACTTAATTTATGAATATAGCTCAAAAGGAAAATTAAAAAATACAAACCAAATAGATAATATGATCTTAACAGATATGAAAATAAAAGGGAACGATTATATTTGGCAGGACATAGATCAAATCTATATAACAAATAAATCATATAAAAGTAAAGTAAAGATAGAGAATAACAATCCATATGAAAAGATGGAGATTTTTGGAGATAAAATATTTACTTTAGATGAGGATAACGGGATTTCCACAATAAATAAAGATTATAACGTGGAAAGAGAATCAAGATTTTCAGAAAGCATAAATGGAATGGTAATTTCTAATGGAGAACCATTTTATTATAGTGATACAAGAACCTTTTATAAAAACGATATAAAAGAATTAACAAAACCTGTGATAAAGGTAATCCCAATGAAAAATACAGTAGTTCTAGTGTCAAAGGGAGAGCTGAAGTTTGAACGCAGGTAGGGAGGTAAAAAATGCAAGAAATCTTTAATCAAATAATGACTTTTAACAAATTAGATTGTTTTTTAGTAGTAATCAGTGGAATTCAGATTATAACAGGATTCACACAAGGCTATAAAAAATCTATTTATCATAGTCTTAAATATATTTTAGCATATGGAACAACAAGGATGGCATATAAGATTTTCATGCCAAAGCTTTTAGAAACAGACTGGTATTATCGTTATGAAGGGGGAATAAAAGAAGCTTTAGAGGATATATTACCAAAGAAGTTTTATCTTATAGAGATGTACCCTATAGACAGATATGTACTTAACCTACTGATGTTCATATCAATGCTAATATTCCTTAGACTGATAATAATAGGCTGGGCACCACAGGTAAGCATCTTTGATAGGTTTGCAGGCATATTGGTAGGGGTAGCAAAGGCCATAATAATAAGTACTATTATAGTATTGTTAATTAGCCCCTTTGTAGAGATGATGGAACCCATATTTGGAAACAACGTAATAGAAGAAAGTCAGATAGTAGACTATATGAGGGAGTTTAACCCGTTCTTGAATGGAACTAAATTGGAGTTTTAAAAGAAGTAAGTCAAATATTTTCTCTATATAGAAGGTGAGTAAAAGCAGGTTTTGGTTTGGAGGGAGATATATGAAAACCTTTATGAGAGTAGCAATTATTTTTATAGTAACTTTGTTAGTATTAAATTACAAAAAAATAATATATACTGACTATCAACAAGATTTTATTTATTTGTATGACAAAATAATTGATACTTATCCTTTTGTAACACCTCAAGATGAACAGCGTTTTAGGGAAAATAAAAATAAATATCTGGAAAAAATAAAAAACTGTAAAAATGAAGAAGAATTTTTAAAAGAAACAAATGTTATTCTTAATAGTTTAAATTCTCCGCATACAATGTTGAATAATAAAATAGATAGTTATGCTTTGTACAAGGCATACAAATATATGTTTAATGAAACGCCAGAGTATAAAAATAGGTTTAGATATATAATAGACGAGTTTGAAAAACAAGAAGTTATATCTAAATATACTGAAATTAATGAAGTTAATTCTTTGTATTCTTTTAAGGCAAGTGATATTAACTTTATATATTTTCCGATAATAAAAGACGAGGTTGGATATATTAGTATTGAAAATTTATTTCACCCTAATATAGATATGGACAGAGAAAAGGTAAAAAAATGTTTAAATACATTTAAAAATTATAAAACATTGATTATAGATTTAAGAAATAACATTGGAGGAGATTCTACGTATTTTACTGATATGTTCCTACCAATGATTGTTAAAGAAAATTTGCAAATGAAGTATTATTCACTAATTAGAGATAATACACCGGCAAAAGCGAATATAAAAGGAATAGAAAAAATAAGCGAAAACAAAGAGATAAAGAAACTGATAAAAACTAGGTTTGGTAATTATTCTGATTATATAATGGATAAATATAAGTACTATTATGATAGTGATACTGAGGTTATAAAAAATAAAGATTCTATAGAGTATGAGGGTAAAATATATTTTTTGATAAACGAAAATACAGGTAGTAGTGCTGGATATTTTTCCGCATTTGTAAAAGATAGAAAAATAGGTACAGTAGTGGGAAGCACTACATCGCCGGAATGTATAGGAACTGATCCAGCTATGTATATTTTACCAAAATCAAAACTAATGTTAAGGCTATATGATGCACTCATTATAAGTGATAACTTAGATTTTAAAAAAGAAGGAATAATCTCCAATGGTTCTATTTCTCCTGATATTGTGATGTATTCCAATGTTAAAGAAAGATTAAATGAAAATAATGCAAAATATGATTATTGTATAAAATCAATTTTAGAATTAGAAAATTGAAGTAATTAAAGATGACCTTGAAATTCTTTGTGACAAATTGATAATACAAAAATAGGGAATACAAGTATTCATAGAAAAGAATGATGTATGTCAATGTTAAAATTTTATTATTTATAGTTTGTATGATAATCTTCGCAGTAAGCCTAATATATGTAGTTTTTAAAACAGATAATTTTAAAGAAAAATAAAAGTCTGATAAGGAAATATAACTAATATAATACAAACTAAACTATATTATGAAAATTATTCATAAAAATGGAATTAAAAAATGGAGGCTATAATGGTGATGGATACTAAAAAAGAGAAAGAGCGTGACGAGCTACATAGAGCCATAT
>JBOFZL010000057.1:0-39589 GCA_051655155.1 Filifactoraceae bacterium | reverse complement strand
CTGATTGCTTTTATGGCGAGAGGTTAAGTAAGATTTTAATTTATATGGCTATTATAGAGTAGGAGATACACCTGTTCCCATCCCGAACACAGAAGTTAAGCCCTACATCGCTGATGGTACTTAGCTCGCAGGGGCTTGGGAGAGTAGGTCGTAGCCAATTAAAGCTTTTTCTGGGAGCATAGCTCAGCTGGGAGAGCACCTGCCTTACAAGCAGGGGGTCACAGGTTCGAGCCCTGTTGTTCCCACCAAAATAATATGGAGGAGTTCCCGAGTGGCCAAAGGGGGCAGACTGTAAATCTGTTAGCTGTGCTTTCAGTGGTTCGAATCCACTCTCCTCCACCAATAATTTTCTGCCATGCGGGTGTAGCTCAGTGGTAGAGCCCCGGCCTTCCAAGCCGGTTGCGAGGGTTCGATCCCCTTCACCCGCTCCATTAAGATAGCGGTATTTATAACTAGTCTGGTCCATTAGCTCAGTCGGCAGAGCACCTGACTTTTAATCAGGGTGTCCCGCGTTCGAGTCGCGGATGGATCACCATTTTTTTAAACTAGAATTTGCAGTTTTGATTGCTCAAGTGCATGAGGGCTTATAGCTCAGGTGGTTAGAGCGCACGCCTGATAAGCGTGAGGTCGCAGGTTCGAGTCCTGCTAAGCCCACCATTTTATCGGTGGGTATTTTTTTAGGGGAATAGTTCAGTGGTAGAACGTCGGTCTCCAAAACCGAATGCCGTGGGTTCAAATCCTGCTTCCCCTGCCAGAAAAAGGATATAATATTTTATGGAGAAGTACTCAAGTGGCTGAAGAGGCTCCCCTGCTAAGGGAGTAGGCCTGGTTAACGGGCGCGAGGGTTCAAATCCCTCCTTCTCCGCCATCAACTGGGGGATATTGACGAAAGGTCGGTGTCTTTCAGCTTTTTTTTGTCATAAAATACACGAGATTTGTTTAAAATAATTTAGGAAAAAATTTTAGAGTGGCTAATAATCTTAGTTGCTTTTTTTTTGCAATTAACCATTTAGAATAAAATATTTTTTGTAGTAATTAGAGGAAAAAAGATTTCTTACTAGCTTTATTTGAAATTATTTTAATCAAAAAATTTAAATGCTACTTTTAAGGTAAAAATAAGATTTTATATTAGTGTATACAATAGTAGTAGTGATTAATAATATAAAATTTGTATAAAATATAAAAAAAGTGGTACTATGTGTGTAATAGTACAAAAAAAAGGACAAAACTAATTGTATACTTAAAATATACAAAATTTTGGACATGGTAGAAAGGACTTTAATGATGAAAGATAGCAAAAAACTAAAATTATTGTATTTGAGAGATTTGTTATTACGAAAGAGTAACGAAGAGAACAAACTTTCCGTGCAAGATATAATAAAGCATATGGAGAGCTTAGGCATCGCAGTTGAGAGAAAAACTGTCTATGATGATATGGGCTGCTTAGAAGAATATGGTATGGACATAATAACTGCCAAAGGAAAAGAAAATAGATATTACATAGGGGTGAGGGACTTTGAATTGGCAGAACTTAAGCTTTTGGTAGATGCAGTAGCTACCTCACGTTTTATACCCGAGAAAAAATCAAAGGAATTGATTGCAAAAATAGGCAAATTGACTAACGAGATTGACGAGAAAAAGCTAAAACGTCAGATTATAGTGGCTAGTAGGCCTAAAACCACCAATACCAGCATATATTACAACATAGATAAACTACACGAAGCCATCGAAAACAAACGACAGGTAACCTTTAAATACTTTGATATAGACACAAATTGGAAGAAAAAATACCACAAAAAGGAGCGTACGGTAGATCCTTACGCCCTAACCTGGGGAAACGAAACATATTATTTAATAGGCTATCACCATGAAGACCATAAGATAAAAAACTTTAGGATAGATAAGATGGAAGCCGTAGAAATCTTAGAACAAAAGGCAACCAAAAAAGAGAAGGACTTTGACATAGTTACCTACTCAAAATCAGTATTTTCTATGTTTGGAGCAGAAGATACCACCACAGTTGAGCTAGAATTTGCCGAAGGGCTGGTAGGGGTAGTGAGAGACAAGTTTGGAAACGATGTAAGAATAGAAAAGCAAGTAGAAACTTTGACCCCAGACGGAGAACCAACCTTTAGAACTAGGGTAGATGTGGCACTAAGTCCAACATTTTATGGCTGGATGCTGTATTTTGGAAGTAGAGCAAAAATTCTAGGCCCCAAAGAAGCAGTAGAAGGCTATATAGGAAAAATGGAAGAAAGTTTAGAAAATATGAGACGAAGGGAGGAGTAGTACAAAAAATTGGACTTTAAATAAGAAAAATTAATAAAAATTAGTTGACAAGTTAGCAAAAAAAGGGTAATATTATAGTAACTTATATCATACCGAAAGATATTAGGTTACTATAATAAGGCTCTGGAAACAGATGCCGTAAAGCTCTAACACCTTGCTAATTTAGTAGGGTGTTATCTTTTTGCAATAAAGATGGATATTATAAACAGATGAATAAGGAAGGTGGTAAATATATGTACGAAATAGGTTTGGATATAGGAATAACTTCTGTGGGTTGGAGTGCTTTAGAATTAAATAATGATGGAGATCCCAAAAGAATAGTTGATTTTGGGGTGAGAATTTTTGATGCAGCAGAAATTCCGAAGACTGGAGGTTCTTTAGCTCAACCTAGGAGAGATGCTCGTGGAGCAAGAAGAAGAAATCGACGACATAAGCATAGGATGGAAAGAATAAAGAAACTTCTTCAAAGAAAAAACATAATTAAACTTAATGAATTAGAAAGCATCTATAATGTATCTGAGCTTTCCGATATATATGAGATAAGAAATAGAGCGATTAGTGCTGCTATAAATAATGAAGAATTTGCTAGACTATTAATACATCTTGCACAAAGAAGAGGCTTTAAATCCAATAGAAAATTAGAAATAAGTGATAAAGAGGCCGGAAAGTTGCTCACAGCAGTCAGCGACAATAAAAAACTATTAAATGAAAAAGGATACAGAACAATCGGAGAAATGTTGTACAAAGACGATAAATTTGCAGAACATAAACGAAATAAGGCTGAAGATTATTCAATGACATTTGATAGAAGTATGCTAGTTGAAGAAATCAAATATATATTTGACTGTCAAAGAAAATTTGGAAATGATATGGCTAGTAATGACTTGGAAGAAGAATATATAGACATATATACAAGCCAAAGAGCTTTTGACGAGGGGCCTGGTGGAGAGAGTAAGTATGGTGGAAACCAAATAGAAAAGATGATAGGAAAATGCACTTTTATAAAAGAAGAAAGTAGAGCACCAAAAGCGACACATACTTTTGAATACTTTAATTTGCTAACGAATATTAATAACATGATGATAGTTTCTGGGGATGGAAAGAGAGGATTAGAACCATCTGAAATGAAGAAAGTCATTGAATTAGCATATAAAAGTGCAGATTTGACATATAAAAAAATAAGAAAGATATTAGAATTAAAAGAAGATGAATATTTTGGGGCATTGACATACGGAAATAAAGAGGTGGATGATGTAGAAAAAGCTAAATTTGAATACTTACAGGCCTATCATAAGATGAGGATTGCTCTTGATAAAATATCAAAATCCTATATAAATAACTTGAATACGGGGAAAAAAGATCATATAGGTTATGCTTTTACTGTGTTTAAGACCGATGAAAAAATAAGTGCATACTTGACGGAAAAAGATTTTTCAAAAATAGAAATTGATACATTGATTGATACCATGCCTGCTTTTAAAAAAGTGGGTAACCTTAGCATTATAGCAATGAAGAAAATAATTCCTTTTCTGGAGGAAGGTTTAAAATATAATGAGGCCTGTGGAAAAGCGGGCTTTGATTTTAGGGGAGAAGTAAATAATCAAAAATCGAAGTTATTACCTCCATTACCAATTGATTTGTATGAAATATCAAGTCCAGTAGTGAAAAGAGCAATAAGCCAAGCAATAAAGGTTGTAAATGGAATAATTAAAAAATATGGCGAACCAGCTAAAATAAATATAGAATTAGCAAGGGAAATGTCTAAAAATTTTACTGATAGAAAAAAAATAGAAAAAACTCAAGAAGAAAATAGGAAAAACAATGAAAAAGCCAAGCAAAATTTACAGGAAGATTTTGGTTTGGAAATACCGAGAGCTTTAGACGTACTAAAACATAAATTATGGCAAGAACAGGATGGGAAATGCCCGTATACCTTAAAATCAATCGAAATTGAGCGTTTATTTGAAAATGGGTATTGTGAAATAGACCATATCATACCATATAGCATATCTTTCGACGATAGTTACAAAAATAAGATTTTAGTTTTGACTAGTGCAAATAGAGAAAAGGGCAATCGACTTCCTTTGCAGTATATTAAAAACAAAGATGAGTTTACGGTATGGGTAAAAAACCAAATAAAGGATAAAGATAAAAGAGCCAAGCTACTAAAGGAAAAATTTAGTGAAGAAGAACAAAATGAAATGAAAAAACGAAATCTTCAGGACACTCAGCATATAACTAGTTTTTTTGCTAAATACCTAAAAAACAATTTAATGTTTGATGAAAACTTATCAAAAAAAGAAAGAGTGACCACTGTAAATGGTAGAGTAACTGCCTATATGAGAAGGAGATGGGGTATAAATAAAATACGAGAAAATGGAGATTTGCACCATGCAGTAGATGCCATAGTGGTAGCGTGTATAACTCCAGGTATAATTCAAAAGGTTACCAAGTATATAAAATATAAGGAAGAAGAGTATATTACAAACCAAGAAACTGGAGAAGTAAACTTTAAACGACATTTTCCTTTGCCTTGGGATGAATTTTCAAGAGAACTAGACATAAGACTAGGCCTTCATCCAGTGGAATCTTTAATAAAAACTCCTTTAGCAAACTATGCAGACTTAGAAGATTTATCAGGGATAAAATCTCCATTTGTATCAAGAATGCCAGTGGGAAAAGGAAGAGGGGAAGCTCATGAAGAAACTGTAAGAGGAAAATATGAGGAGGATGGAATTCTTTATTCTATAACAAAAGAATCAATAAAAGAGTTGAAAATAGAGAAAGATGGAGAGATAAAAGACTACTACAATAAGGAGAGCGATATAAAATTGTATGAAGCCTTAAAAGTGCAGTTAAAAGCCCATGGAGGTGATGGGAAAAAAGCTTTTGAGCAACCGTTCTACAAGCCAGCGCCAAAAGGAGGAAAAGCTCCACTGGTTAAAAGTGTGAAATTAATAAAAAAAATGGGATTAGGAGTGGATATTAATGGAGGTATTACCGCCAATGGAAACATGGTGCGAATAGATGTTTTTTATGTCGAAAAAGAAGGGTATTACTTTGTACCAATATATATATCGGATTTGGTAAAACCATTGCTTCCAAATAAAGCAGTGGTTCCAAATAAAGCATATAAAGATTGGAAAGAAATGAAGGATGAAAATTTTATTTTTAGTTTAAAGAAAAATGATTTAATTAGAGTGATTCACAAAAGTGGAATAAATTTAAAGGTTGTATCATTAGAAGCTAATCTCCCAGAGACTAAAGAGGTGAAGGAACAATTTTTATATTATATAAAAGCAGGGATATCGACAGCTTCAATTTCTGTTATTACTCATGATAATAGTTATCGTGTAAATAGCTTGGGTATAAAATCACTAACATTGATAGAAAAATATAGCGTAGATACCCTAGGAAATTATCAAAAAATAGGAATAGAAAAACGAATACAAAATTCAACAAAGAGGTAGCTTATGGGATATAGAAACATAGTGATAAGTTCGCCTTGTAAGCTAAGTACAAGAAATAATAATCTAATTATATCAACTCACGAGGAATACCAAATTCCCCTTGAAGATATAGACACCATTGTTTTAGAAAGCCAACAAATTCAGATAACCTCTATGCTAATGGGAAGATTGGCAGAATGCCAAATTTGCACCTATGTTTGCGATTCGAAGCATATGCCTTGTGCTGTTTTGTTGGGATATAATAGCCATAGTAGAAAATATAAAATGTTAAAGGCCCAATTATCATTGAAAAAACCCACAGAAAAAGGTATTTGGAAAACCATTGTCACTCAAAAGATAAAAAATCAGGCTAAGGTGCTTAATATATTAGAAATTTATGGTGACGATTATTTAGAACAGTTGGCAAAGGAAGTGAGGTCAGGGGACTCGAAAAATGCAGAGGCGACGGCAGCACGCAAATATTTTAAGCTTTTATATGGTAAAGGTTTTACTCGTAGCAAAGAATGTGTAATTAACAGTGCTTTAAACTATGGGTATGCCATAATAAGGGGTCTTATATCGAGGACTTTAGCCGCTTATGGTTTTGAAACGGCACTAGGAGTATTTCATGAAAATGAACTCAATTCATTTAATTTGTCAGATGACCTATTGGAAATATATAGACCGTTGGTGGATTTATATGTAAAGGAAAATATATATGAGTTCATAGAAGATGGGTTAACCCCAGAAAATAAACGTAATATATGCAATATAATAAATTATAATATGGAAATAGAAGGCGAAGTCCATAGCTTATCGTATTCAATAGAAAAATTAGTTCAAAGCCTAAGATATATATATTTGGTAGATGATAAGGGAAAGCTGGCATTAGCTAACATTGTTAATTTAGAAATTCACGAGTATGAGTAGATATATGAGGATTATAGTATTTTTTGACTTACCTGTAAAAACGAAGGTACAGAGAAAAGAAGCAACTAATTTTAGAAAATTTTTGCTAAATGACGGATATTATATGGTTCAATATTCTGTATATGCAAGAGTATGTAATGGGACAGAGGCGGTCAATAAACATACTAAAAGATTGGAACATGTAATACCCAGCGATGGCTCTATAAGAATGCTTGTTGTAACAGAAAAACAGTATCAAGACATAGCAATCTTGCTTGGGAAGCCGAGCAAAATGGAAAAGCCTTTTAAATTTGAACAGTTGAGTATTTTTTAAAAAAATAAATAAAAAAGTAGAATATCATAGGGAAAATTTGATTTTTTAGAAAAAACAAATTGAAAATTATACTCAAAAACCCAGTTAACAGAATAGATTAACTGGGTTTTTGAAAGCTCTCTATTATACCATACCGAAAAGTATTAGGGAACTATAACTACAACGTTTTACAGGTTCTGTACCATTTGATTATACCATACCGAAAAGTATTAGGGAACTATAACCAACAATAAAGTGGTGGATTATCTAAATCCATTATACCATACCGAAAAGTATTAGGGAACTATAACCTTGAGCATCTTTAGGAAACTCTTTTCTCTATTATACCATACCGAAAAGTATTAGGGAACTATAACTTCCGTTATCTACATCAATGATTAAGAAATATTATACCATACCGAAAAGTATTAGGGAACTATAACGCGAAAGTTATTCAAACGCTTATGGTGGGTATTATACCATACCGAAAAGTATTAGGGAACTATAACGCGTTTTCATCTGCTTCGTTAAGGGGTTTTATTATACCATACCGAAAAGTATTAGGGAACTATAACTTCTTCAACATAGCTTTTTGCTCTAATAAAATTATACCATACCGAAAAGTATTAGGGAACTATAACTACAGCGTAGATGAACTCATGAATGATTTAATTATACCATACCGAAAAGTATTAGGGAACTATAACTACACCATAGTAATTGTCAAGATATTTGATATTATACCATACCGAAAAGTATTAGGGAACTATAACTTGTCCGATAATCTATATCTGTAACAATAAATTATACCATACCGAAAAGTATTAGGGAACTATAACGCATATTCAAACATAACCTTATCAAGAAATATTATACCATACCGAAAAGTATTAGGGAACTATAACGTTCGTCGTTTCAAACGTACCAAAAGCTAAATTATACCATACCGAAAAGTATTAGGGAACTATAACTGTAACACTACTGTTAGAACTTCCATCATTATTATACCATACCGAAAAGTATTAGGGAACTATAACCTCTAATCGAATTTCTATATTGATGTCGGAATTATACCATACCGAAAAGTATTAGGGAACTATAACAACAGGATAAACCTGAATTGTTAATGTATTATTATACCATACCGAAAAGTATTAGGGAACTATAACTTTCTCGACATTATGCTTATTTTGTTTTTAAATTATACCATACCGAAAAGTATTAGGGAACTATAACTATTTTTGCACCTTTAAATTCTTTAGGTGGATTATACCATACCGAAAAGTATTAGGGAACTATAACTTTCTTGATATTATACTTATTTTGTTTTTAATTATACCATACCGAAAAGTATTAGGGAACTATAACCTGATTTTCTGCCTTCTTAATCACTTCCCCATTATACCATACCGAAAAGTATTAGGGAACTATAACTCCCCTTCCGTTTGATTAACCACAAACAAAATTATACCATACCGAAAAGTATTAGGGAACTATAACAATTCTCTTACGTCTAGCTTTACATATTGTATTATACCATACCGAAAAGTATTAGGGAACTATAACATTATTGTACACCAGTAACTGCGCACTTTAATAAAATGTTGACTGAAAATACTGTAGTTTCTAAGTTTAATATGGCATGATGACAATATTAAATCACGCAATACAACTTACATCGGACTGTAAATACAGAAGAACCTTTTATTCAGATAGAGGCTTATCAAATGAAATCATATTATTCAGAACTCAAAAGTAATCGAATATTTAAAAGTATGTTGGCAAAGCGAACTGTCTTTATAATTCTATAATGGAGAATTTATTTAGTATTTTGAAACAAGAAATATATCATGGGAATACATTTTATTCTTTTTATGAACTTAAAACGCTTATAAATTATTATAATAACAAAAGAGCAAAACAAAAATTTGGGTACTCAAGTCCAGTGGAATATATGTTGAAACAAACTATATAAAAATAGTGTAACAGATTATATACTAAGCTATTAAGTTATAATTTATTGGGGATTACTATCATCAAAATTTTATAAAGGATTTTAAGTAAAAAACACGCAAGTACTATATATTTTAATTATAATTTTAGTTGACAAAAGAATTTCGTCATGCTATATTTAACCTGTTGTTAATGATAATATTTCCCAAGTAGGGAAATTTTTTATGAAATATAGTTAGTTAGAAATAACCTGCTTGATATTTTTTTTGTGACTAGGTTAGTTTCACATAACCACACTAAAGAAGTCAAGCTGTTTTTTAAAAGATAGGTTAGTCATACATAACTAAATATTAGCAACTGAAATAATAGTTTATCACAAATAATTTTAGGAGGTATGTATGAAGAAGAAAATATTTTCTCTAGTATTAGCAGGTACTATAGTATTATCAAATAATGCTATTTCAATCAATGCAGAAAATATAAAGAATGATTTAACGGGACATTGGTCAGCACCAGCAATTAAAAAATGGCAGGGATATAAGGTTATTAATGGTTATCCGGATGGGAGTATTAAGCCAGATAAATCTATAACAAGGGCAGAGCTTATAGCTATGATAAATACTATTATGGACTACCAAGTTTCTGCTGAGAATACTTACTTAGATTTAGACGATAGTCAGTGGTATACAGATGGTTTTCTTAAAAGTATTAAAGCTGGGATTATTGTCCCTGTAGAAAATAAACTTTTACCTGAGGTAGAAGTATCTCGTGAAGATGCAGCTGTTATTATAGCAAAGACATTAAATTTAGATTTAAGTGACTTGTCGAAAACAGAGTTTGTAGATGACGAAAATATTAGCTTGGAAGCTAAACCATATATAAAAGCGATGGTAAAGGCAAGTCTTGTAAAAGGAGATACAGAAAATAGGTTTAATGCTAAAAGCTCTATCACAAGGGGAGAAATATCTCAAATTTTATCAAACGCCTTTGATGTTTTAGTTACAGCAGGAGGAACTCTTGATAGAGAAAGTACAGGAACAGTCATTCTTAAAGGGGGGAATAGCTCCATAAAAGATAAGATAGTTAAGGAAGATGTAATAGTTTCTGAAGGTGTGGGAAATGGAAATGTGACCTTAGAAAATGTTACGATTAACGGAAGATTAATAGTACGAGGAGGGGGTTCTAACTCTATTAATCTAAATAATGTTAAGGTTAAAAATGTAAGTATGGAAAAAAATGGAGAGGCTGTAAGCTTAAATATAAGTCAAAATTCAGTTATAGAAAATATAAATTTATCTAAAGGAACATCGGACAGTATAATTAGAGGAAAGGCGAAATATATAAAAATCTCAAAGCCAAATGGAAAATTAAAACTATCAGGAGAATTTACTACAGTAATAGTAGACCCTGTAGGAGTAGACTCGAATTTGCAAATTGACACTATTTCTAAAATAGGTAATATTAATATTTATGGGAGTAATGTAAAAACAGTTATAGATGGCTTTGTAACTGATGCAACAACGGGAAAGACTATAAAAAATGTTGAGTTTGATGGTATTGGGAAATTAGTTACGTTATACGACAATGGAGAAAATACTAAAGTTAATAATTTGACCCCAAAAATAATTAGACCAAGTGAAAATAAGGCAGCTACTAGCAATTCGTCCAGTTGGAGTTCCGTCGGTGGTTCAGGAACCGAAGGCAATAAGACTCCAGAAACAGGAGGAAGTACAAATCCTAGTACCGAAGGAAATAAGACTCCGGAAACGGGGGAAAGTACAAATCCTAGTACCGAAGGAAATAAGACTCCGGAAACAGGAGGAAGTTCAAATCCTAGTACCGAAGGCAATAAGAATCCAGAAACAGGAGGAAGTTCAAATCCTAGTACAGGAGAACCGACAAGTCCTAGTACGGAAGGAGAAGACGATGTAGTTATTGTTTATGAAAATCAGACTAAAATTATTGACTTAGGATGGATACAATTTGTGTCTATAGCATTTTCTGATGGATATAACAAAGAAAACACAACAATAGAAGTAGATGGGATAGATATTACAGAAGCAGTAGTAAATGTTACTGACAGTGGTAGTATTGCAAAATGGGAATTAACAAATCTAAACCCTTCTAAGTTAAAGATAACTACTAGAGATGGAAAAACACAAGAGGTAAAGCTAAGTGAGAACACTTCCCCAACAAAACCTAAGATGGTTAAAAATAGTTCTCCTCAATATATATTAACTCATGGGACTATTCCTGTTTGGGACTATCATTTAAGTAATTTTGATGATAATGGCAATGTTAGGATTCATCCAAGCAAGACAACTTTCGGAGAAGTGAAAAACTCAAATATAATTAAAAGTTATTCACCTGTAGCAGAGTTGAAAAAAGATTCGTCAAATAAATATGGAGTAGCAGGGGAAGTTCAAATTAAGTTTAATTATAAAGAAGCTAAAGATATGGAATGGTTTAATAATATTGAATCTAGTGATGGATTAGCTTTGGTTTCTTATGATGAATATAAGAAGACTATTAATGATAAGCTTAAATATAAAAAAGAAGTAGTGACTAATGAAAGAGGAAATACAGGAGTATTAACAATACCTTTAGGACAGAGTAATTTTTATTCAAATGGAAGATATTATGTTAGAGTGAAATCAAAAGGAAACAAGACAGCTCTAGTTCCAATTGTGATAGTGAATGAAAAAGCTCCTTCAATGAAGATTAAAGAATCTGGAGCGATACAATCAGGTCAAAATATACATTTTATCGTATCAGATATGGTTTATGGGATTACAATGCCAATAGAAAAAGTAACTCTGAAAACACCGTCAGGAGCTGAAAGAAATCTTGAAAAGATAACAGACTGGTATTTAATAGGAGATTTATTTGTATTATATAATGATGTAAACTCTAAAAATGGACGCAATAATATTTCTGAAAATGGAGTATATACAGTTGCTGTTGAGTCAAATGGATTTAAAAAAATGACGAAACAGTTTGAAGTAATAGGAGGGGGAACTTCATCTTATTCATCTGTAACAACTACAAACAAAGGAGATGTTCAGGCTATATCCAGCGCCACATCAGGTGGAAGTTCTGGAGGGACTGAAGGTTCAGGAGGTAGTTCAGGTGGAGTAAATACAACGGCAGATTTGTTATTCAATGTGGATCTTTTAACTAATGCCTTGATTATTGACTCGCTTAAAATAAATAACGCTAATGCAATTGCCATAGCTGATCGTTGGTACACAACAGTTATACAAGATGCTGTTTTTGATGAAAAAGGTAATGATTTTTATACTTGGACAGCTTACAATGATAAGGTAAGAGATAAAAAACTTAATGGTGAATACCTGTCTTTCCTAGATTATAAAAATAGTTCAGATTCAGAAAAAACTCTTAATAGACCTAGTCAAGTAAAGGCAGTGTTAGAAGATAACCTTTTGGGAGAGGCTCAAACTGGTGGAAAATATAAGGGGACAACGCCTCCTGAATTAAAACTAATTAATGGAGAAACAACAATAGCTGAAGGAACTGATCCAGAGTTTGAAGGTGGCACAGAAGAATATCTAAAGGCTATTATTGGAATATATATAAATGGAAACTGGAAGCCACTAGATTCTAATAAATATTCTATAGATTTTGTAAAGAAAACTCTGACAATAAATGCTTCTGAATTAAAGCTTGGTAACAATAAAATTGACATTCATGGGACGGGGTATAAATTAAACGCAGTAAACATAAATTATCAAAAGATTACAGAAGATGTTGGTTTAAGTCTAGCAAAAGAAGGTTATAAAGTTAATGAAGATGTAATTGTTAACATAAATAATTCAAAGGGAGACTTTCTCAAACATCTAAAAAAAGTGACTCTTAATGGAAGAGAGCTTCTAACAAAAGATGTAGGAGGAGGTAGCCAAAATGATTGGTATGTAAATGGAACTACCAATGTTACTCTAAAGGGAGGCTTATTTAAAAAAGAGGGGGACTATACTTTAGTGTTGGAGTCAGAAGATTATCCAAATCAAACTGTAGAATTTAAAATACAAAAAGATGATACTCCAATTCCACCTATAGTTAGTGAACTTGTAGCTCCAAAAGTATTAAATTCTGGAAAGATTAAGCCACAGTTCTATGGGGACACATACTATCGTATATTCTTTAATGAAGATAGAGCAAATCAGGCAGAACTAAAGAAATATCTAAATGGAATAACTAGTTTGACTGTAGACGGAACTGAATATACAAAATCTATAATGTCCTTTAGTGGAGGAGATAAAAATAAGTTTAAAATAACAAAGCAAGAATCCCAAGGATATGAAGCGTATATTGACTATACTTTAGGAGGGCTTAAGCCAGAGGGGAATACGACAATAATTATAACTTCTAAGGGATATGAAAGTCAAAGCTTTATGGTTAATAAAGATGGTGAGTTTCCAAAAGTTCCTAAGAGCGTAAGTATAAATCTTGAAAAAGAAGAATACAAAGTAAAACCTCCTACAGTAACTAAGTTTGAAAAAGTTCCTAAAGTATTTTTATCAGAGGAATTCAACAGAATATCATTTGATGATAGCACTCCAGAGAGTCAAAAGCTTATTGAAAGCTATTTAGCAACAAAGGGGAAAGAGGTTTCCGTGTCTGTTAATGGTAAGAAACATAGGAAGGTTAATGCAATTTCATCAGCAACAAGTGAATTTAAGATAAGTAATAATGAACAACAGGGATATACAGCTTACTTGGATTTTTCACTTAAGTCTTTAGAAGATGGAAAAGATAATACTATAGTTATAGAGGTAGATGGATATGATACATTAACTATAATAATAGACTCTAGGGGAAACATAAAATCTTCAAAAATAAGAATGACATCACTTATGTCATCAGAAGAACTTTTGTCTGAAGAAGAACTTTTGTCTGAAGTGGTAAAATCAACTGTGGAACTGGAATCTATAAAACCAATAGAAGAAAGCAAATCAACAGAAGAAAGCAAATCAACAGAAGAAAGCAAATCGATAGAAAAAAGCAAACCAATTGAGCAAGAAAACTCGGTTATAAAACCTGATAAGAAAGATGTTTACTTGGAAAATTCTAAAAAGCAAGAGGAAGTAGAAAAGGTAGACCTATCATTAAAGTTAGAGGATAAAGCAGAAATCGGTCTGTAAACAGCTAAATAGTAAACTTAAAAAGTTTTTTGGGCTAAAAAATAATTTGTGTTCTACGTAACTCCTATATATATACAAACAACCAAAGGTTAGAACTCCTCTTCAGCCTTTGGTTGTTTGGCATGTAAAGGAAACCTTGACTCTAAAAGATATACTTTGGTTTATTAAGATATTTAAAGTTTAAAACTAAAGCTAAAATATTATAAGGAACGAAGAGGTATAAATAATGTTAGATAACCTAAAAAACCTTGCAAATTCTCAAATTGTAGTTGAAAAAAAGCCAATATTAATGTAGAATAGGAGAATATTAATTTGTTACTAAATTATTAATAAATTAAATTAAATATTGTAAAAAGGAGGAGAGGATGGTTTGCAAACTGGAGAAAAGTTATTAGATATAAATAATCTACATACAGGCTTTAGAATAAAAGGTCAATATTTTGATGCCGTAGAAGATGTTAATTTATCTCTATATAGAAACGAGATTCTTGCTATCGTTGGAGAGTCAGGGTGTGGTAAAAGTACTTTAGCAACCACCATAGTAGGACTTCATGATATGAACTATACTAAAATACAGGGTGAGGTTATTTATGATGGGAAGAACCTTGTAGAGCTTGGAGAGGAAGAATATAACAAGATTCGTGGGGGGGAGATTGGAATGATATTTCAAGATCCTTTATCAGCACTAAATCCTTTACAAAGAATAGGAAATCAAATTGAAGAAAGTCTAATATATCATACAGATATGACTAAGGAGCAACGTAGCAAACGGGTATTGGAACTTTTAAATCAGGTAGGCATAAATAATCCTGAAAGAGTTGCAAAACAGTTTCCACACCAGTTATCAGGTGGAATGAGACAAAGGGTAATTATTGCAATTGCACTATCATGTAAACCTAACATTATAATCGCAGACGAACCTACAACAGCATTGGACGTTACAGTTCAAGCTCAAATATTAGACCTTATTAAATCTCTTCAATCAGAGATAAATGCAGGAGTTATATTGATTACTCATGACCTAGGAGTTGTATCTCAGGTGGCAAATCGTGTATGTGTTATGTATGCTGGCCAAGTGGTTGAAGAAGCTCCGGTAGATGAATTATTTAAAAATCCGAAACATCCGTATACAAGAAGTTTATTAAACTCTATACCTCAACATGATGTAGAAGCAGAACATTTGCACGTTATTGAAGGGGTAGTACCTTCTCTAAAAAATCTTCCACGAGAGCATTGTAGATTTTCATCCAGAATCCCATGGATTCCAGAAGAAAATCATGAAAATGACCCTCAACTTCATGAAATATCGCCGGGACATTTTGTAAGATGTACCTGCTGGAAAGATTTTTATTTTAGAGAAGAACAGGAGGCAACAAAATGAGTTTTCTTGAAATCAAAGATTTAAAGGTACATTATCCTATTAAAGGTGGATTTTTTAATAGAGTTGTAGACCATGTTTACGCTGTGGATGGAGTAAGCATGCAGATAGAACAAGGAAAGACCTACGGACTCATTGGGGAGTCAGGTTCTGGTAAATCAACAATAGGAAAAACTATAGTGGGACTAGAAAATGCCACATCAGGAAGTATAGTATTTGAAGGCCATGACGTAACGAAAAAATCTGATCGTAAAAAGATTAATTATAATTATGATGTGCAAATGATTTTCCAAGATGCCATGTCAAGCTTAGACCCTAAAAAAAGGGTAAAGGATATTATAGCAGAACCAATACGTAATTTTGAAAATTTGACACCTAAACAAGAGCTAACAAAGGTATATGAACTTTTAGAAATCGTAGGTATGCCTTCTGACTCTATATATAAGTATCCTCATGAATTTTCAGGTGGACAAAGGCAAAGATTAGGGGTAGCTAGAGCGGTTGCATGTAAGCCGAAACTTATTATAGCTGACGAACCGGTATCAGCACTAGACCTTTCTGTACAAGCTCAGGTGCTAAATTATATGAAGGATATTCAAAGAGAATTTAATCTAAGTTATATATTTATATCTCATGACTTAGGAGTAGTAAAACATATGTGTAATTATATATATATTATGCACAGAGGAAAGTTTGTAGAAGCAGGAACAGGAGAAGATATTTATAGAAATGCTCAACATATATATACTAAGCGATTAGTTTCTGCAATACCTGATATAAATCCAAGCAAAAGAGATGAAATGACGAAAAAGAGAATAGAAGTAGAGCATGAATTTAAAAACTTAGAAAAAGATTATTACAATAGTCAAGGACGCCCTTATGATTTGGTTAAAATCAGCGATAGTCATTTAGTTGCAATGAAGGGAGGAACTAACTAATGTGGAAATTTATTTTTAGAAGAACCTTAATTATGATTCCTCAGCTAATCATTTTAAGTATGTTAGTATTTTTATTGGCGAAAGCTATGCCGGGAGATCCTTTTACAGGACTTATAACTCCTCAAACAAAGCCTGAACAAATTGAAATGTTAAGAGAAAAAGCAGGTTTAAATGATCCTATACAAGTACAATATACCAGATGGGTAAAAAATGCCCTAAAAGGCGATTTAGGTAGTAGTTATACTTATAAAAGACCTGTAATAGATTTAATAGGGGAAAGAGCTAAAAATACTTTTTATTTGTCGTTATTAAGTGCTATCTTACTTTATGCAATAGCAGTTCCTTTAGGAGTCATGGCAGGACGGTATAATAACTCAAAATTTGATAAGGCAGTGGTGCTTTATAACTTTTTAAGTTATGCAATGCCTTCCTTTATACTATATCTAATAATGATATTAATATTCGGCTTTAAGTTAAATATGTTCCCTACATCGGGAAGTGTAGCTATTGAGGCTACGCACTCGAAAGGAGCTTATATTTTAAGTAGACTTCATCATATGATTTTACCGGCTGTAACTTATGCAATCTTAGCAACTACAGGAGTTATTCAATATCTTAGAAATGAGATTATTGATGCAAAATCTTTAGATTATGTAAAAACAGCAAGAAGTAAGGGAGTACCTATTAGTAAGGTGTATACTCATCATATTTTTAGAAATTCACTGTTGCCTATAGCAGCATTCTTTGGATTTACCATAACAGGACTTTTAGGTGGTTCTATATTTGTAGAAACCATATTTAGTTATCCTGGAATGGGAAGACTTTTCTTTGACTCTCTTATGGTAAGAGATTATAGTGTAATAACTGCACTTATCATGCTGTATGGAATGTTAACCTTATTAGGAAGTCTTCTATCAGATATAATAATGTCTATTGTAGATCCAAGAATACGAATAGAATAGGAGGCAGATGATGAATAAAAATAAAAAAGAATCAGAACAAACAATATCTCAAGGGATTATAGATGTTAAGGAAACTGAAAAACAGAAGATATTAGCAGAGAATCCAACAGGTTGGAAGGTTATAGTAAGGGAATTTAAAAAAGATAAACTGGCATTGTTTAGTTTTGTAGTTTTAGTAACCTTATTGTTAACCATCTTTATATGGTCATTATTCCTTGACCCTACAGAAGTTATGAAGGTTGACATATTTAACAAATACACTCCTCCTGGAGAAGGCGGTTATGTTTTAGGAGCAGACCATGGAGGGCGTCCTATCTTAAGCATGATGATATTGGGAGCGAAAAACTCCATAATAGTGGGACTTTCAATAACAGTTATAACAACTCTAATAGGTATCTTACTAGGTCTTTGTGGAGGATACTTTGGAGGTAAGGTAGATAACTGGATTATGAGAACCATAGACTTTATTAATATTCTACCAATATTAATGATAATCATAGTTTTTGTAACCATAATTCCCAACTATACTATATTTCACTTTATATTGATAATGAGTGCGTTTTATTGGACAGGAATAACACGACTTGTGAGAAGTAAGGCACTTTCTGAAGCAAGACGAGATTATGTAAGTGCATCAAAGACCATGGGAACAAGTCACTTGAAGATTATGTTTAATGGAATACTTCCTAACATAGCTTCAATTATAATAGTAGATGCAACCCTTACTCTAGCAGGTAATATTGGTATTGAAACAGGTTTAACTTTCCTAGGCTTTGGATTTCCACCAGATAAAGCCAGCTTAGGAACACTAATATCATATGCAAGAAGTGCAGATGTATTGGTAAGTAAACCTTATGTGTGGGTACCTGCATCATTACTTATTTTAGTAATGATGTTGAGTATAAATTATGTGGGTCAAGCGCTGAAAAGAGCCTCTGACGCAAAACAAAGATTAGGATAAAAGGAGGAAACGAAATGAAAAGAAAATTATCAAAAGTCATTTCTGTAGCTTTGGCGGGAACATTGCTTTTAGCAGGGTGCAGTGGACAAAAAAGTACAGGCTCTGATAGTGGGGCTACAAATGAACTACCAATTATAGCTGAAAATAATGATCCAGCTATTGAGGGAGGAGTATTAAAGGTAGGACTTGTAACAGATTCACCATTTAAAGGGGTGTTTTCATCAGTATTGTATGAGGGTAACGATGATGCAGCAATTATGCAACCAACAATGTGGGGAACATTTATGGGTGATGAAGACTTTAAAATAAGAAATGGGGGACCTGTAGAGTTTATACCTAATGAAAAAGATAAAACTGTAACTTTGAAAATAAGTGAAAAATATAAATGGTCAGACGGAACTCCTGTAACTGCCAATGACTTCCTTTATGCCTATAAAATTATAGGTCATAAAGATTACACAGGTGTTAGATATGATTCAGATTACCAAAATGTAGTGGGAATAAAAGATTATCATGAAGGTAAATCAAAGGAAATTTCAGGAATTGAAACTCCTGATGCTCAAACGGTAATTATTCATTTTGAAAAATTTGGACCTAATATCCTATGGGGAGCAGGAGTACCATATGAGCCAGTTTCTTATAACCAACTAAAAGACATTCCAGTAAAAGATTTGGAATCAGCAGATGCAATACGTAAGAATCCACTTTCACCAGGACCTTACCAAATAGTTAACATAGTTCCGGGAGAAAAGATTCAGTTTAAAGCTAATGAATTTTTCTGGAATGGTAAACCTAAAATTCCAGAGGTGATAATGGAGGTAGTAAGTAGCGATACTATTGCAGAAGCATTAAAAGCAGGTAAATATGATCTAGTAACAACTATGGCATCTTCAAGATATAATGAAGTTAAAGAGCTTACTAACTGTACAGTGCTTGGAAGAGATGAACTGGGATATTCTTACATGGGCTTTAAGTTAGGTAAATTCGATGAGGCTAAAGGAGAAGTAATAACTGACCCTAATGCAAAGATGAGCGATGTAAACCTTAGAAAAGCTATGGGATATGCCTTAGATAATAATGCAATTGGAGAAAAGTTTTATTTTGGACTTAGAAGAAATGCAACTTCATTAATCCCACCAGTATTTAAAAACTTCCACCATGAAAATGAAAATGCTATCAGCTTTGATATGGATAAAGCTAAAAAGCTTTTAGATGATGGAGGCTACAAAGACGTGGATAATGATGGTTTAAGAGAAAATCCAAAGGGTGAAAAACTTAAAATAAATCTAGCTACTATGGCTGGTGGCGGAGACTTAGCAGATACCCTTGCTCAATATTATCTACAACAATGGAAAGAAATAGGACTTGATGTACAGCTTACTACAGGAAGACCTATAGAATTTAATGCCTTCTACGATAAGGTACAGGCAGATGATCCTGAAATAGATGTGTGGGTAGCAGCTTGGGGAACTGGAACAAATCCAGAACCAAGTGGATTTTATGGAAGAAAAGCGGCCTATAACTTCTCAAGATTTGCAAGTCCTGAGCTAGATCAGATACTAGCTGATATATCTTCTGACAAGGCTCTAGATGACAACTTTAGAAACGAAGCTTATAAGAAGTTTGAAGATTATATGGTTGAAAATGTTCCTGTAATCCCACTAAATTTTAGAAAAGAAATAACAGTTGTTAATAAGAGGGTTAAGAACTTTGATTGGAGTTATTCTACGAAAGATACAAAGTTTTCAAGTTGGGGAGATTTAGAGTTAACAGCAGCAGAACCAATTAAATAGATTTTAATAGTTTAAAGGTTATAAAAAAGGGGTTTATCGCTAAAAGAAGTTTTAGAGATAGACTCCTTTTTAATTTAGAATTTTGTGATAATGATTTCCTATAAATAAGTTTATTATAGATTATTTAGAACTTAGGTTACGCTATGTTTAATAGTTAAATTAGATAGTGTATACTCGATATTAACTTAAAGTATTACCATATATTTTAATGATTTCAGCTTCGTCTACTTCTTGACTAGATTTATCGAGAATTATTTCTCCAGACTTAAGCATTATAATTCTATTTGAATACTGAAGAGCATCTCTTAGATTGTGGGATATCATTAGTGTTGTTATTTTGTTTTTCCATATTAGTTCTTGGGTTTTTTCCATTATTATTTTAGAGGTTTTAGGATCAAGAGCTGCAGTATGTTCATCTAGAAGTAATAATTTCGGATGGTGGAGTGTTGCCATTATCAAAGATAGCGCCTGCCTTTGACCACCGGAAAGATATTTAACCTTAGCGTTAAGTTTATTTTCAAGACCTAGGTTTAACTCTCTTAGTTTTTGGAGAAAATTATCTAACTCAGATTTTTGAATTAGCTTCTTGAAACCAAATTTTTTATTCTTTTTATAGGCTAAGGATAAGTTTTCTAAGATGGTTAAAGATGGAGAAACTCCCATAGATGGGTTTTGATGAACCTTTGATATTAGGGAAGCAAGTTCCTCCTCTGGCAGTTTAGTTATATTTTTATTATCTAATATTATACTTCCACCATCACAGTTAAGGTTTCTGCTTATAAGGTTAAACAAGGTGGTCTTACCACAACCATTCCCTCCCAAGATTGTTACTAATTGACCTTCTTCAATATGAAGGTTAAAATTAGAAAAGAGTTTAAGTTGGTTTTCAGTATTTTGATTAAAAGTTTTTTGCAAGTTTTGTATTTTTAACATTTGCTATTCCTTTCTCTTTTTTATTGGAGAATATGTGATTTTTTGGTTAGTATTTGAGGCAGGGAGCTATTTAGCTCCAAATTATTGTAGATTATAAAAATGATTACGATTAAGGCTGAAATAGCTTTTAGGTCAGTTGGAGGAAGTCCAAGGCTAATAGCAAAACCTCCGATTAGTTTATAGGCTACAGCACCTATTATTGCTCTTGTTGTACCTTTTATCATTGAAGAGTTTTTAATGAAGCTATCCCCTATTATAATTGATGCTAGAGCGGCAACAATTATAGATGTTCCCATGTTTACGTCTGAAAAACCTTGAGACTGTGCCATTAAAGCACCACTTAGCGCTACAATACCATTGGATATTATAAGTCCTATTAGTTTCATCTTGTTAGGGTTTACTCCAAGGCTTTTTATTAAGCTTTCGTTATCACCTGTGGCTATTAGAAGGTATCCTAGTTCTGTTTTTAGAAAAAGGTCCATAAGTAGTTTTACTATTAGAACTATAAGTGATAGTACTATAAGGGCTTGACCTAGACTAAAGATAGAGTCCACATTGTATAATGGGATATTAGCTTTGTTTTCGTGTATTCTTAGATTTACGGAATATAGAATTGTCATGGTCAATATTCCTGCTAAAATAGGCTTTATCTTTAATTTAATATGCAAGGTGTAGGTTATTACGCCTGATAGTGAACCTAATAAGGCCGCTAGCAGGGTGCTAATTATTGGATTGAAGCCTAATAAGGCAAATTTTGCAAATACAAAGGCTCCTAAGGGGAAGGTTCCTTCTACCGAAAGGTCGGGAAAGTCTAAAATTTTGTAGGTTATATATACACCTATGGATAATATTGAAAATATTAATCCTTGTTCTAGGGAGGTTATTAGTAATGGATTCATATAATAAGTTCCTTTCTTTTTTATTCTATAATTGTAGAATTTTTAAATACTTCAAGCTTGCTATCTAAGTTCAGGGCCTCTACAGTTTTTTTGTTTACTGTCTTTGTTGTATGGGTAAGCCTTTCTACTTTTATTTCTCTAGGGGACCTACCATCTTTTAGTATGGATATTGCCATTTTGGCAGTTTGTTTTCCTAGGTCTTTGTAGTTTATGCCATTTGTCATAAGTACACCAGCTTGTACATGGGAATTTTCTGAACCGATGACAATTTTCTTTTGCTCAATAGCTTTTATTGCTATAGAGCCAATGGCGGAAGCTACTGTGTTATCGGTGATAGTGTATAGGGCGTCAGATTTGCTAAGGATGGAGTCTATGGCTTGAGGTATTTCGTTAACGTTATTTACAGCAAGACTAATGATTTCAAGTCCTAAGGTAGAGGCTAGTTTAGTAGCTTCTTCAATTTGAACCATAGAGTTTGCTTCACTGGGGTTAAAAAGTATACCTATCTTTTTTATGTTAGGATCTAACTGCTTAAATAGTTCCAGTTGCTCTTTAATAGGAGTTTGATCAGTTGTCCCTGTAACATTTCCATTAGGGGAGTCAAGGTTATCTACCAAACCGGCACTTATAGGGTCTGTAACTGCACTAAATAATACAGGGATTTCTGTAGTGGATTGTTTAGCAGCTTGTGCAGATATGGTGGCTATTCCCAATATCATATCCACTTTGTCAGCTACAAACTTACTGGAGATTGAGCTGGCGTTAGCAATATCACCTTGGGCGTTTTTGTAGTCAATTTGTACTGACAAGCCTGAATTATTAAGTTCTTCTAGGAAGCCCTCTCGTACTTGGTCAAGGGCAGGGTGTTCTGCTAATTGACTTATTCCTATTTTAAAGGTTTTAGCTTCTGAGGTTGGACTTTGATTTAAAGATGCAGTTTTGTCATTGGTAGAACAACCACCTAAGACTAGCATAGATGCTAGGGACAGACTAATAATTTTTTTGCTAAAAAGATTTTTTTGTACTTTCATTTTGTTTCCTCCTTGGATTTTAAAGTTTAAGGCTCTTTATCAATATGGGAGAATGAATTCTTTTGAATTTATTCCCTAAGTATTTATTGTAGAGCCAAGTTTAATTAAGAGGGTTGTTAGTAGGTTATAAGCATAAAAAAATCTTTCGCTCCTATAAACACAGCTTATAGCTATGCTTATAGGGACGAAAGATATTATCCGCGGTACCACCCTAATTGTAAGAATACTCTTACCTCTTTTTGAGTCCAACAACTCTCAGCCTAAGATAACGGGGGCTCATCCGTATTGGTCTACTCGTATAACTTTGAACCAATCTGCTCAGAAGTGTATATTACATATCGTCTACTGTTGATTTTCACCGACCATCAACTCTCTGAGAATAGAATGATATTTTTCTCTTCATCAAGGCATTTAATAAATAGTTTTATTGTTAGGCATATACTAATACAGTTTTAGTTTGTTGTCAAGCCTATTTTTTTAAAATTTAATAGAACTGTTTTAAAAGTAATGCTGTGTAACCCTGGTGGTAGGATATTTTATAACCTTGTAAAAACATTAAAAAATAAAAATTAAGGGAATATGGTATTAAAGATATTCTAAGAAGTTGATGTGTGAAATCAAACTAAAAGTTTGGTTTTTATATAATTTAGTGATTGATTTTTTGTTTGTTAATGCTTTTATTGACTTTTTATTTCTAATATTTTATAATCTATTTATTAAGGCTATGAGAAGGAGAAAATTATGCTATGTCTTTAGAGAGTCAGCGTTTGGTGAAAGCTGATGACGGATCATATAATATACACCTTTGAGTCGGAGGCTGATTTTAGTAGGTTTCCCGTATACTTACGTTACAAGTGATTGAGTGATGGCTATGCCATAATTAGGGTGGTACCGCGAATTTTCCTTCGTCCCTATAAGTCTGTACAAGTTACGGGTTTATAGGAATGAAGGATTTTATATTTTTAAGGAGGTTTATATGAGTACAAATGTATTTGATGTTTTAAAGGAGAGAGGTTTTATTGCTCAGGCTACTCATGAAGATGAGATTAGAGAGCTTTTAGGTAAGGAGAAAGTTACTTTTTATACAGGTTATGACCCTACAGCAGATAGTTTGCATGTGGGACATTTCCTTCAGGCTGTGGCAATGAAGCATTTACAAAACCATGGGCATAGACCGATTGTGCTAATTGGTGGAGGAACAACTATGATTGGAGATCCTTCTGGAAGAACTGATATGAGATCAATGCTTACTCCTGAGGATATTGCAGCTAATGGGGAGCGTTTTAAGGAACAGTTATCTAGATTTATTGACTTTTCAGAAGAGAAGGCTATTATGGAGAATAATGCTAACTGGCTGATGAAGTTAGAGTATATTCCTTTTTTGAGAGAAGTGGGGGTACATTTTTCTGTTAATAGGATGCTTACAGCTGAGTGTTTTAAGTCAAGGATGGAAAAAGAGGCAGGTCTTTCTTTTTTAGAGTTTAATTATATGATAATGCAAAGTTTTGACTTTTTGAAGTTGAATGAATTATATGGTTGCAATTTACAGTTAGGTGGAGATGACCAGTGGTCAAATATAATTTCAGGTACTGATTTGATAAGAAGAAAGAGGGGAAAGGCAGCTTATGGTTTAACTTTTAATCTTTTGACTCGTTCTGACGGAACGAAGATGGGTAAAACTTTGTCAGGTGCTGTATGGTTGGATAGAGAGAAGACCTCGCCTTATGACTTTTTCCAATATTGGAGAAATGTGGATGACGATTCTGTGGAAAAATGTCTGGCGCTTCTTACCTTCTTACCTATGGACGAGGTTAGAAGATTAGGTGCTTTAGAGGGAGCAGAGATTAATAAGGCTAAGGAAGTTTTAGCTTTTGAGGTTACTAAGCTGGTTCACTCTGAGGAGGATGCAGTTAAGGCAATGGAGGCGGCTAGAGAGATATTTGCAAAAGGTGGAGTTTCTTCTGATGCGCCTACTACGGAGATAGAGGGGGACAGACTTAGAGAGGGGATTAATATTTTAACTCTACTTCAAGAAACAAAACTTGTACCTACAAAATCAGAGGCAAGAAGAATTGTTGAGCAAGGAGGAGTTACTGTCAACGATGTTAAGGTGGAGAGTTTTAATGTGATTGTAAGCGATAAGGATCTTGTTGATGGAGTTATTATGATTAGGAAGGGCAAGAAGGTATTCCATCAAGTTAAGGAAAAGTAGTTTTTCCTATTGACATAGGTTATTTATAATAATATACTGTATGGGTAAGTATTTGAGGGAGTAGTTTGCTTGTTGTAAACAAGTTGTTAAGTCAACAATCATGTTGGTCTATGACCATCTGGCTTAATATTGAATAACCAGACTCAGATATATAACTTTGTTATATATCTGAGTCTTTTTTTAAATTTGCAGGAGGTTGTAATTATGAAAGACTTTCAAAAAGATTTTGCTCTTGTTTTGGAAGAGTTAGGAACTGGTAAGTTAGGGCTTACAAAGGAGGTTGTAGAAGAAAGATTAAAAAGAGATGGCTACAACCAACTTGAGGAGGCTAAGAAAAAAAGTTTAATAGTAATGTTTTTTGAGCAGTTTAAGGATTTTTTAGTTATCATTCTTATTATTTCAGCTGGAGTGTCAGGTTTTTTTGGAGAGTCGAAGTCGGCTATAACTATTTGTGTGGTTATAATCATAAATGCTATATTAGGTTTGGTACAGCATCTTAAGGCGGAAAGCTCTCTGGAAGGTTTAAAGAAGCTTAGTAGCCCTACAGCCAAGGTTGTTAGGAACGGGGAAAAAATAATTATTCCGGCTAATGAGCTTGTTGTTGGGGACATTGTTTTGTTAGATGCAGGGGATCATATCTCAGCAGACGGAAGATTGATTGAAGCTAGTTCACTTCAAATAATTGAGAGTTCTCTTACAGGTGAGTCTACAGCTGTTGAGAAGATTACAGAGGCTATTGATGAAGAGGATGTTCCGTTGGGAGATATGACTAATATGGTATTTTCTTCAGGATTGGTTAGTTATGGCAGAGGTAAGTTTGTTGTAACAGCAACGGGTATGGATACTCAAATAGGTAAAATTGCGAAACTTATTCAAAGTGCTAAGGAAAGAAAAACTCCTCTTCAAGATAGGCTTGATGATTTTGGTAAAAAGCTTGGAATGATAATTATGGGGGTTGCAGTTGTTATTTTTGCTCTTAATATGTATAGGGGTTCTGAGTTTATTGATGCCTTTATGTTTGCTGTAGCTTTGGCTGTAGCTGCAATTCCTGAAGCCTTATCTTCTATTGTTACTATAGTGCTTTCTGTAGGTACCAAGAACATGGCTGAGAAAAGAGCTATTGTCAAAAAATTACCGGCAGTGGAAACTTTAGGGGCTGCTTCTATTATTTGTTCGGATAAAACAGGTACTTTAACTCAAAATAAAATGACGGTAATGCATAGCTACAGTTTGTCAGGTGAAGATAAGTTACCACATGATGATGAGGTTACAGCACAACTTTTAAGGATAAGCCTACTTGCTAATGATGGAGCAATAACTGAAGAGGGAGTAGAGATTGGAGATCCTACAGAAACGGCATTAATTAAGTATGCTAATAAGTTTGGAATGAGCCAGCAAATGGAGGCAGAGATGCTTCCAAGGTTAGGGGAACTACCGTTTGATTCTGATAGGAAGCTGATGTCCACATCACATGAGGTGGGAAATAAGTTTTATTTATTTACAAAGGGTGCACCAGACGTTATTTTAAGAAGAGCTACAAAGATTCTTAGCCACGATGGAGCTCTAGAGTTGACAGATGAACTTAGGAAACAATTCTCACATCAAAATGAAATGTACTCCAGTAAAGGACTTAGGGTTTTAGCTTTTGCTATGAGAGAGGTTACGAGTAGTAAGTTAAGTTTTGAAGATGAAAACCAATTAACATTTTTAGGCTTACTTGCAATGATAGATCCACCACGTGAAGAGGTAAAAATGGCAGTTGATCAGGCGAAATCTGCAGGAATAACTACAATAATGATAACGGGCGATCATAAAGTTACGGCTAAGGCAATTGCTACAGAGTTAGGTATATTTGAAGAGGGAAATTTGGCAATAGATTCATTGGAGTTTGAGTCAATGAGTCAAGAGGAGTATGAGAAAAAGTTAGAAGATATAAGGGTTTATGCGAGGGTTTCTCCAGAGGATAAAATAAGGATAGTACAGGCTTGGCAAAAAAGAGGAGAGATTGTTGCAATGACAGGAGATGGAGTTAATGATGCTCCTGCTTTAAAACAGTCTGATATTGGAGTGGCAATGGGGATAACAGGAACTGAAGTTAGCAAGGATGCATCGGCTATGGTGCTTCAAGATGACAACTTTGCAACGATTATTCAGGCTGTAGCAGAGGGTAGAACAGTGTATTCTAATATTAAAAGAGCTATACAGTTTTTACTTTCAGGAAATACTGCCGGAATAATAGCAGTTGTTTTCTCGGCAATAATAGGATTGCCTAATCCTTTTTCAGCTATTCATTTGCTTTTTATAAATTTAGTTACAGACTCTCTTCCTGCTATTGCTATGGCTTTTGAAAAACATGATCCTATGGTAATGAAAAGTTTTCCACGTAAGAAAAATGAAAGCATTTTTTCAGGGGGAATGGGCAAGTTGATTATAGTGCAAGGTTTTTGTATAGGGGTGGTTACACTTATAGGATTTTATATAGGTTTAAGTACAGGGGATTTACTTACAGCACAAACAATGGCATTTTCAGTTTTATGTATTTCTCGATTGCTACATGGATTTTCTGTAAGAAGTCGGAGATCTCTTTTCAAATTGGGATTGTTTAGTAATATGTATATGGTAGGAGCAGTTGTGGTAGGTTTGATTCTTCAAGGACTGGTATTGACTAATACATTTTTAATGGATATTTTTGAAACTGTTAAAATTCCTTATGACTTGCTACCATACCTTGTAATACTGCCATTTATTCCTATGGTGATTAATGAAATTTTAAAATGGACTTTGTACAGGGAGTATCAAAAGTAAGTTTTAGAGAAAGTTTAATGTTTTGTTAATATGACGATTGTTTTTCAAATCTGTTAAATTTTATCAATGATTTGTAATTAAGATGTAATTGTTAAATTATGATATATAGGTTATGATAGTATAGTAAATATAAACAAGAAATTAGGAGGTAAGTTATGAATTTAACGAAAGTAAAAAAATTATTAGTAGCAACAACTATAACAACGTTAACTTTAGGTTCAATTGTTTATGCAACACCAGTGGTGTATAAGAATTTAAAAGTTCATTACAATGTAAATTTAGTTGTGAATGGGGCTCCTTATGTAGGTGCATCTGATGCGACTAAGCCATTTATTACAGATGGAGGACGTACTTATATTTCTATTGCGTCTTTGGTAGAGTCTAAAATAGCAAATGCTTCGTATGATGCAGCTACTTCAACTGTTGCAGTTACAGGTCAAACTGCTAATCAAGATCAAATTACTGCACTGTCTAATCAAATTCTTGCTTTAGAAAATCAAAATTCAGCATTAAAGGTAGAAAATGAAGCTCTAAAGAAAGCTAATACTGATAATAAGAAACCAAATGATGATAAAAAACCAAATAATGGTGGGAACTTAGAACTTAAATCTATAACTAAGTCGTCAGATAGAAGTGATTTAGAAAGAGATATAGTTAAGGAACTTAGAGGTAAGAGAGCCAGCGTATATGGTTTTGGTTCTCAAAGATATGATGATGCTGCAACTGTAAAGATTTCAACTTCAAGTAATAAGGTAAGTGTAACACTTACAGATTCAGAGTATTTTGGACTTAAAACAGGTACAGATACTAGAGCAAAAAAATGGAATGACTATGCAAGTAGCAAAAAATATGCTGAAGATGTACAAGAAAGCTATGAAACTTTTATAGAGGAAGATATAATTGAAAGCGTAAAAGATGTGCTTAACGATTATTCAGGATATGATATAGAGGTTGAAATTCGTGGACTTGAAAGCAATTCTTCAACTGCAAAAGAGTATGATTTAGTGTATGCTAAGTATACTGATTCTAAGGATACTTTAAAAACTAGTGTATATGAAATTCTTTAGTATATAAAAAACAGACCATTTTGGTCTGTTTTTTTTTGTAAATATTTAATTTATATATAGATTAAGATGTTTTATTGAGTGAATAAATAATCACCTATGACAAATATATCTTCTGAAAATGATAGATCATCATGGTTTTCTACATCGTGGATTATAAGTGTACTGTCATCTTTTAGAGAGTCTAAATATCTGGTTTTTAAGATTATGTTTTTTGAGTCTATTACTGCCAAGACACGTTCTTTTGCAAAAAGGTTTGTACGTTTCATATATATAATTTCAATTTTCTTGGTATCCACGTTTTCCAATCTAATATCTAAGTCAGAGTTTAATACAGCGTATAGTTTATTAGATGAAAAAGCATATTCGGTATGATACTCATAAGGGCCAACAACTTGAACTTTATGAGTGTTTGTATTTATTTTCATTAATAATTCCTTACCCATCATTTGTCTGGCTAAAAAGTCTTTGGAGTCTTTTAGTATATGATCATAAATTCGTTTTCTGTAGTAAATATTTTTATCGGTTTTACCAATTATCCTTATGCTTCCTTCTAGGTATATATCATCAACGATTGAGTACTTTATAGGTTCATCACTCTTTACAAGTTTTAAGAATGTTTTAAATGGGATTTGATGTATGGCATTTTTGTGTATATAGTTTTCATCTATGTTATCGGGAAGGTCAAAGGCCAGTTCCACATCTTTTAGTGTAAGAAGTTCAAATTGTTCTGATTCTGAAATGTAATATTCTTCAACAATGAGTGTGGGATTGGTTTGGTCGATTACATATTTATTTCCAAAGGTAAGTCTTAGCACTTCATCATGGATCTCATAATAGGTTCGTTCTGATACATCAATTAGGTATATTCTATCTTTAAATCCTGAGTCATCATCTTCTATGGAGTTGCTTATTCTAAAAATTATATATCCATTTGTTAAAATTTCCATTCCTCTATACAGAACCTGATCTTTTTTATAGCTAAAGGACATAATGAGTCTTTGTACACTGGCAACTAAATCAATTTCATAAAATTTAATATATATAGTGGAATCTAGTTCTGTAGTGGAAGAGTAATAAATACTTTTCATTTTTTGGAGAACTTGAATATCTTCATAAGTAAAAGGAACTTCTACGTCAAACATCATAGGTTCTTCTGTATGAGGACCTTCATCTATTCTTGTAAGCATATGGCTATTCAAATCATATTCTACTATTCCGTCTGTCCATTCATGATCTTTTGCGATTACTATTTTTTCAAAATAGGCATTATTATTATGAATTTTAAACGGTCTGTATATAATTTTAGGAACTTCTTGTCCATTGTCTAGCTTCTTTAAATCAAAGATATGCAATTTTTCACCTCCTATTAATGATTTACGAATAATTATATCATAAAAGAGCCTTGAAAACAATATGACACAGCAGTTACAAAAATATTTGGAAAAATTTTTAAGTTGTGGTAAAATTAAAATGAAATAATCTGGCAGGAGGATATGTTTAAAATGGATGATGGCGTCGGGAGTTATTTAAAAAATCTATTCAATCAACCTATGGGAATAGTGGCAAGTAACAAATTTAAAAAGACAAGAAAAGGTTCCGAAGAGGAGTTTTCTACTGAGAGGGAAAAGCTTGTAGAAATTTTTGAGGAAGAACAGCATATAAAGGATGTTTTAAGTGAGTTTGAAGTTACTATGATAAATAGGGTGCTTAAGCTTCATGATACAAAGGCGAAAGATGTAATGGTTCCACGAACAGTTGCATTTGCAATAGATATTGAGGATGAACTATCGGAAAACTTAGATGAGATTATTGGGGAGAGGTATTCAAGAATACCTGTTTACGAAAAGGATATAGATAATATTATTGGATTAGTGCATATTAAGGATCTTTTTGCACAGGCTAAAAAAGGTAATATAGAATTAATTAATTTAAGAGGAATTTTAAGAGAGCCATACTTTGTTCATGAGTTTATGAGTATAGATAAGCTGTTGATAGAGATGCAAAAAAACAGAAGCCATATGGCAATTGTTATAAATGAGTATGGTGGCTTTTCTGGTATATTGACCATAGAAGATATATTGGAGGAAATAGTAGGTGAAATAGCTGACGAGGATGACGAAGAAGAGATTAATCAAGATATAATTAAGATAAGTAATACTACTTATAAGATTGATGGTTTTGTTAGTGTAGATAGTATAAATGATATGCTTGATTTAAATCTACCTACAAATGTAACTGAAACAATGGGAGGGCTGTTGTTAGAAAGGTTAGGAAAAATCCCTGAGGATGATAGTGATAAGACTAATGCAAGGATAGGTGATGTGGAGCTTAAAGCTATAAAGAGTACAGATAAGAGGATAGAGAGTTTAATTTTAAAAATTCATAGGTAAAGGGGAAGTTTTATGCTTAAATTTTGGGCGATATTAGGCGGAGTATTAGCTTCGTTATTGTTAGTTTTCATGTTAGCTATAAATTTAGGATGGTTTGAACCGAATATGGAGCCATCTGTAAAAACAAATACATCAGAGGAAGTGAAGATTGAAGAAAATAAGCAGACGGATAACTCTAAAGTAGTAGAACCTAAGAATGTTCAACCAGTTGAGCCTGTTAAGACAGTAGTTGCAGAAAATGGTTACAAAGATGGGATTTATAAGGCTGAATCTCCAGCTTTTGATGGAAAAACAGGTTGGAAACCTATTGTAACTGTGGAAATTAAGGGCGGCGAGATTTTAAATGTACATTGGGATGAAGAGTATAAAGATGGTGGAAGCACTAAAAGGGAACTTTCGGAAAAGGGAGAATATATGATGACAGAGAATTCTATTCCGTGGCACAAGCAAGCTATGGATGCAGAGGACTATGTTATGGATATTAAGAACCCTGATGAGGTTACAAAGGTTGATGCTATATCTTCTGTAACTATTGACCCTAAACTATTCTTAGATTTAGTAAAACTTTGTTTAGCTACGGCTAAAGAAAAATAGGGATGTAAGAATATGAGAGAGGTTAATTATTATTTTAAAAAACATATGATCTCTACTGTTATAGCAGGCATATTATTTATAATTCAAGGGCTAGGGATTGTAGCTCTTGTTTTTTATGGAAATGATGTTATAAATTATGGGCTTATTAGATATGGTTATGAAGCAGCAGCTCCTGAAGCTTTATTAAAAACAAGCTTTGATAGTAGGGTAGAGAGCCTAAGTAAAGAAGATAAAGATTTTGTTATAAGTAACTATACTTTGTTGGATAAGTCTAAAATTACAGAAGAGCAATATAATAAATATAAGGAGATATATCCTTCCATTGAGTCTAAGGTTATATATAAAAAAAACTGGATAGGAATTAGAGAGGTGAAAGAAAAGTTAGATAAGATTTTTTTTATTTCTGCTGAGGATATGTTGTATGAGTATGCAAACTTAGGGATTAATCCAGAGTTAATGCAGAAGAAATATATAAACAATAAGCTTAAGTGCATGATGTTGGCTTCTGTAGTTTTTGCGTTAGCTTTTATTGGAGGTAATTTTATAATTGCTGGTATAGCAGCGAAGGCTGGATATGAAGAAAGAAAAAAATTAGTTGAAACCCATGGAGATAACCTTAAATCAAGTTTTGATCTACAGGATAAGTTGAAAAAATTTTCCGGATGGTTTTATGCAGGAGTTTTAGGTTTAGGTGCTTTTGGAACAGCAGTATATTGTTATGTGAAATCTGGGGTTAGCTATAGTGATGAAGGACAAGTAATATTGTGGTTAATTGCTCTGTTGGTATTTTCTGTTGCTATTTATTCAGCTATTTCTATACGAGGAGTTTTGAATAAGGGGATATTCATTGTTGTTAAGGTTAGTTTATTGGCAGTGGTTACTGTCTTATATGGAAATAAGGCTTCGATTATTATAATATGTGCTTATATATTTATGGTTCTAATACTTGAATTAATCAGATGGCTTATAAAAACTAAGTTAAATATATTGGTAAAGGCTCATGAGGATAATATTGATAACATTGATGGGCAGCTTACTTTTGTTGTCAAGAAAGAAACTATAGATATTGAACCTATTCAGATGAAAAAATTAGTAAAGGAATATTTCAATAATAACGAATACTTATATCGTTCTAGTTGGCTTTTAGAAGTTTTAGAAAGTATGGATAAGGTAGTTGTTGCCTTGTTTAATTTTTGGGGAGTTATTATTTCAATAATGGTTTTTTCGTATATGTATATAAATTTGGGGGTTCCGATGTTAGGGATAGTTCCTTTATTAGTAATATTTAGTTTTTAATTAAATTTTAACAAAAAAGAGAAAGTCAATTATAGGCTTTCTCTTTTCTGTTAAAAGATTTTTGAATTACAGGTAAGTTGTGGATATTATTAAATATTTATATCTATTTGGATTTTGCAATATGAACTTTACGTTTTCTCCCTTTTATATTTTTTTCTCTTAAATGTTCTAATGCATAAAGACCTTTTGAGTTTAATATTTCAACGTAGCTTTCATTTTCTTTTATTTCTATTATTCCTATGTCTTCGCCCAAAATATTATTTATAGAAGTTAAGCTGCCAACTATATCAAAGGCTCTTAACTTATGTTTTTTACCCCCTTGAATAAAAAGTTTAGTTATATCTGTACCAACTTTATCTCCCTTAATTTTACTTATTGTAGAGGTGGTTTCTAATGAGTCAAAATCGCATTTTAATGGGAGTTCTCCAATATTAAATTGAGTGTCTGTATATTCTTGAATTCTTTTTAAATAGATTTCCTGTTTGGGAGAAAGAAAATTAATTGCAATACCCTGATTCTTGTTTCTCCCTGTTCGACCTATTCTATGAGTATAGTTTTGTGGATTATTGGGAAGATCATAGTTTATAACGAGAGGAAGGTTGTCTATATCTAAGCCTCTTGAGGATAGGTCAGTGGTTACTAAGACTTGGGTTGTTTTATCTCGGAAACTTTGTAAATTCTTTAATCTCTGTTTTTGCTCAAGATTAGAATGGATACATGTAGAGTTTATATGGTTATTTAACAATAGTTCATTGATATTATCTGCTCTAATTTTCGTCATGGTGAATACTATTGCTCGCAAGTTAGAGGTTTTTAAAATTTTAACTAAGGAAGGAGCTTTTTCTTCTTCTTTCAACTTAATGGTATATTGTTTAATTTCAAGACTAACATCTTTTGTAACATCAATAATTTTATGATTTGGTGTTATAATTTTTCCAAGTTCTAATGTGTTTTGATCTAAGGTTGCTGTGAATAAAGTCGTTACTAAAGTTTCGGGCAACTTTGATAAAATAAAATTCATTTGATTTAGAAAGTCATGCTTAAGTAATTCGTCAGCTTCATCTATTACCAAATATTTAAGTTTGCTTAAATCTATAGCACTTCTTTTTATTAGATCCATAAGTCTACCAGGGGTAGATATTATTATATGATTTTTTTGTTTTAGGGCTAAAATTTGCTCTTTTATGGGCATCTTTCCAAATATGGATAATGCTTTAAGGCGCTTGTAGCGACCTATTAACTTAAAGTCATGGGCAATTTGAATGGATAATTCTCTACTTGGAACTATTATAAGGGCTTGTGGCTTGTTTTCTTCCCAAAGTATATTATGAGTAATTGGTATAGCAAAAGCAGCTGTTTTACCAGTTCCAGTCGGGCTTTTTACAATAAGGTTTTCTCCCTTTAGGATTTGAGGTATACATTTTTCTTGTACTGGAGTTAATTCTTTATAATTAAGTTGAAGTAAGGCTTTTTGTATACTATTATCTAATACATATTCATTGAAATCTTTCATAGAAACCTCCTAGTCTATACCTTATAGTAGAGGATAATATATGTACTGTCAATCTTTGCTAAAATTTATTTTTTATGCTACAATATAAGTTAGATTTTATGAATATATTATATAGAAGGAGGAGCTTACATGGCTTCTAAAAAAAGAGGGGTAGATGAAAAGGTTAAAAAATCAGGGAGAAAAATACCATCTTCATCTAAGGATAAAAGTTCAAATAAAAAAAATAAAGTAAATAAAGATAAAGACATGTTAGATAAATCAAAGAAAACACAGCTAAATGAAAATATCATAGCTCTAATTCTAATTTCAATAGGGATATTTTTTGTTTTGGCATTAACTTCTGAAGCAATGGGTTTTATTGGAAAAGGGATTAGTTTATTGTTTAAGGGCTTATTTGGTAATTTAGCATTTATAATCTTTCTTCTGATGGTTATTATAGGAGGGTTAAAGCTTATCTACCAAGATCGTCTAAGTATAAGGAATATAAAAAAGGGGTTTTATATTTTTAGTTTTATAGAGCTAGTTTTAGGCTATGGGCTTATAAGTTACAGTAAGCTTCCTATGTCTATGCTAAGTTTCTCCACTATCAAGAATATATTTGTAGAATCCTCTGAAGGTCTTAATATGGGTGTAATCCCATCTCTTATTATGATGGGATTTAGGGCAAGTATAGGAAGGGTAGGAGCTGTAGTATTATTTATAATTATGGCGGTTTTTATAACTATATTTTATTTTAAAATCAGCCCTAAACAAATGATGGATGGAACTAAAAAAAGTGCAACGGAGATTGGCCGAGTTATAAGTTCTACTAAAGAGAGGGTACTTAACTTTGTATCGGAAGAAGTGGAACTTACAGAAGATGAATTGGCAAGGATTACTCCAGATCCAAGGTTTAGCAGATTGGAGAAGGATGATTATGTTTATAGGGATAAAAAACCATCTAGCTTTTTAGAGTATAATGATATGGAGAAGCTTTACGCAGATGTTGAAGATTTTACTTCTGAAGAAAATCTAGAGAAACCTATTAAGCAGATTATGTCCAAGTTTAGTATGGTGAATTTAGATTTAGATGAAGATAAAGTTAGCAGGCCTAGTTTTATGGAGGAAGTTTCTAACTATGCTAAAGAGGTTAAGGATGAAGCTAAACTCCAAGGTGTTGACTGGTTGGGTAGTGAATCAGAAGTGCCAAAACTTGCTCCTGAAATTATAGCTGCTTCAGAGATTTTGTCATCCGAAAAGTTTGTTAACGAAATTAAAGGTCCAGAATACATTGAGGTTGATTATAATGAGGCAGCAGGTGGAGCAAAGGAGATAAATCCCGTTGATATTTTGGAAAAAGAAAGAATCATGAAAAAGGTAGAGGAAACAGGTTCTTTTCTAGTGGAAGATCAGGAGTTTGTGAAAGAGTATATACTACCTCCATTATGGTTATTAAAAGAACATATTGTTGGGAAGCGTGATATGGATGGAAGAAATAGGAATGCTAAGATATTGGAAGATACTCTAAAGATATTTGGTATTGAGGCTAATGTGGTAAATATTTCTGTTGGACCTTCTATAACAAGGTACGAGTTACAACCTAAGGCAGGAACAAAGGTAAGTAAGATAGTAAGTCTTACTGATGACCTTTCTCTTGCTTTGGCAGCAGAGTCTATAAGGATAGAAGCTCCTATTCCAGGGAAGCCTTTTGTGGGGATAGAGGTTAGCAATAAGACTTCAGAGATGGTAGGTTTTAGGTCTGTGGTGGAGTCTAAGGGTTTTACAGATCAAAAATCTAAGATAGCTGTAGCTCTTGGGAAGGATGTAACAGGAAGTAATGTGTATGCTGATTTAGGTAAGATGCCACATTTATTGGTTGCAGGTTCTACAGGAGCAGGGAAATCTGTGTGTATAAATACCTTGATTTGTAGTATATTAATGGCATCTACACCAGCTGAGGTGAAATTTATAATGATAGATCCTAAGGTTGTGGAGCTTTCAATATATAATGATATTGGACATTTATTGATACCGGTAGTAACTGATATGAAGAAAGCGCCGTATGCTTTAAATTGGGCTGTTAATGAAATGGAGAAAAGATATAAGCTTTTTGCAGAGCAAAGAGTAAAGGATATAGGTGGTTATAATGAAAAGTTTCCTAATATGAAGTTGCCTTACATTGTTATAATAGTAGATGAGTTGGCAGATTTAATGATGGTAAGTCCGAAGGAAGTTGAAGAGGCTATTTGTAGGCTTGCTCAAAAGGCGAGAGCTTGTGGAATGCACTTGGTAATTGCAACACAGAGGCCATCTGTTGATGTTATTACTGGCTTGATTAAGGCTAATATTCCGTCAAGGATAGCTTTTGCAGTGTCTTCAGCTATTGATTCAAGAACTATTTTGGACATAGGAGGGGCAGAAAAACTTCTAGGTAAAGGGGATATGCTTTATGCCCCAATTGGTTCTAATAAGCCTTTAAGGGTTCAAGGGGCATTTATTTCAGAGAAAGAGGTATCTAATATAGTTAGCTTTGTTAAGGAGCAGTGGCCTTTTAAAAAGGATCAACCGGATATAATTGCTGAAACCAAAAAGAAAATCGAGGAAGTAAAAGAAAGCCAAGAGGAAGATCCACTTATAAAGGATATTATTGAATTTGCTTTAGAGGCAGGACAAATTTCCACATCATTAGTTCAAAGAAGATTCAGAATTGGATTTAATAGAGCGGCAAGAATAACAGAGGAGTTAGAACTTAGAGGAATAATAGGTCCAGCAGACGGAGGAAGACCACGAAAGGTTATTGCTTTAGAGGATGTTATTGATCAAGATGAAAGTGAAGACGAAATTTAAATAGGTAAATTTTAAGGAGAAATATGAGTATAGAACTTAACAAAGCTCTGTCAGAGAAGGATTATATATTTGTGGATGTAAGATCACCAAAAGAATATTTGGAAGATCATATTATAGGTGCTTATAATATCCCACTTTTAGACAATGAAGAAAGAGCTATAATAGGAACACTGTATAAGCAAGAAGGTAAAGAAATCGCTGTAAATAAAGGATATCAAATTGTAAATCCAAAATTAGATAATATAACAAGGGAATTTAGAAACTTATTCCAAAGTGATAAGGAAATAATAGTATATTGTTTTAGAGGTGGAATGCGATCGACCACAGTGGTTGAATATCTTAGGTCCGTAGGTATTAAAGCTCGCAAGTTAGAAGGGGGATATAAAAGTTACCGAAAATTTGTTATGGATTATTTAGAGGATTTAAGTTATTTTGAATTTATTATTCTCCATGGACACACAGGGGTAGGGAAAACAGAACTTCTTTTAGAACTTAAAAGCCAAGGAAAATATATTTTGGATTTAGAGGATTATGCTTGTAATTCAGGTTCAGTTTTTGGTGAAATATATTATAAAGGAGATAATCCAAGTCAAAAGTTCTTTGAAACAAGAATATTTAATGAATTAAGAGAAGCGAGAGAATCTGGAAATAAGTATATATATATGGAAAGTGAAAGCAAGAAGATAGGAAGATGTAATTTGGGTGTTTCCTTTTGGGAAAAGATGATTGAAGGAAGGCACATATATGTGGAGGCTTCTTTGGAGTCAAGGGTTAAACGTTGTGTTTTGGATTATACTAAAAAGTGCTGGGATAATGATGATAAGTTAATAAGGGCGATAGCTAAGCTAAAGGATACAATAGGAAATGTTAAGGTAGAGGAGTTAACGGAAGCAACAAAGTTAAAGGATTATACAAAGATAGCAGGGTTTCTAATGGAAAAATACTATGATCCATTATATCAACACAGTATAAATAAGTATGAATATATTAAGATGGTAAGTTCGGAGAATATAGAGCAGGCAGTAAAGGAGATAATGGATGGAGAAAATATATATTAGTACTTTAGGGTGTGCAAAGAATTTGGTAGACTCGGAAGTTATGATGGGACTTATGCTTAAGGAGGGGTATGAAAAAGTTGATGTTCCAGATGAAGCAAATATAATAGTTGTTAATACCTGTGGGTTTATTGAATCTGCTAAGGAGGAGTCTATAAATGAAATATTGGAGATGTCAAAGTTTAAAGACGAATGTTTGAAGTATTTAATTGTGGCAGGTTGCTTATCTCAAAGATATTCAGCTGAATTGGAAAAAGAAATTCCGGAAGTTGATGCTTTTGTTGGAACAACAAGTTTTGAAAGTATAGTGGAAGTTTTAGGTCAATTAAAGTCAGGGAAGAAAACTAATTTAATAAAAGATATAAATTTGACATTGAGGGAAGATTCTCCAAGAGAGATTTCAAGGTTAGGTGGTTTGGGATATCTTAAAATAGCTGAGGGATGCGATAATCTATGTACTTATTGCATAATACCAAAGTTAAGGGGAAGGTATCGCTCTCGAGCTATTGAGGATATTCTTAAGGAAGCAAGGCTGTTAAGTAAGTCGGGAGTTAGAGAGTTAGTGGTTATAGCACAAGATACTACAAAGTATGGTATAGACAATTATGGGGAAAAGCGTCTAGGTTATTTGTTAAGAGAGTTAAACAAGATAGAGGAGCTTAATTGGATAAGGGTATTATATTCATATCCTGAAGATGTGGATATGAACTTTATAAAAGCAGTAGCAGAGTTAGAAAAAGTGTTTCCTTACTTTGATATACCAATTCAACATGCTTCTAATCCTGTATTGAAGAGAATGAATAGAAAGACCTCCAAGTAAGAAATAAGGGCGACTGTTGAAAGAATAAGAGCTGTAATTCC
>JBOFZL010000056.1:0-51825 GCA_051655155.1 Filifactoraceae bacterium | reverse complement strand
GTTCTTACCTTTTCTCTTCTCTTAATGTGCTTCAGCTTGTAGGCTGGACTGCTGTTATGATAGCCAGTGGAAGCAATGCTCTAAATTCTATTATCCCTTTTTCATCTCCTAGCATATGGCACCTGGTTATAGGAGGATTAATATTACTTTGGGTGCTTATAGGACTTAAAACCCTTAATAGGTTAAATTCCATAGCTATGATAGGATTATTTATTCTAACTATTATTTTAAGTTTTGTGATTTTTAAAGATGGTTCTTCAGTTTTTATAGGAGGCAAGATGTCATTTGGTTCTGCAATTGAGTTGTCGGTAGCCATGCCTCTTTCTTGGCTTCCCTTGATATCAGATTACACAAGAAATGCTGAAAATGGCTCTAAATCTACATTTGTAAGCGTTGCTGTCTACTTTGTTATTAGCAGTTGGATGTATGTTATCGGAATGGGAGCTGCCTTATTTACAGGAGAAACTGATGTCGCAAAAATTATGCTCCAAGCAGGTCTTGGAATTGCTGGTATTTTAATCATTTTGTTTTCAACTGTAACCACCACCTATCTAGACGTATATTCAGCAGGTGTAAGTAGCTCTAGCATATCTGAAAAACTCAGAGAAAAACCAATGGCTGTAATTGTTACAATTATTGGAACTATTATTGCAATCTTTGTCCCTATAGCTAAATTTGAAAGTTTTCTATATTTTATAAGTTCAGTATTTGCACCTATGATTGCTATTTTGATAAGCGACTATTTCATTTTAAAAAAGGATGCTTCTTCCAAATCTTTTAACCTTGTCAATCTTTGTATTTGGCTAATTGGTTTCATAGCTTATAGAAAGTTTATGGGAATAGACACCTTCTTTGGAAGTACTCTTCCTGTTATGTTTGTAGTTGCCTTTCTTTGTGTAATAGTTAATAAAATTTCAGGAGGAACAAAAAATGCTTAGAGAATGTTTAAAAAACTTACGAGATACTTTACCTTTAATTCAAAATATTACTAATTACGTAACTGTAAATGACTGTGCTAATATTTTACTTGCCTGTGGCGCTTCTCCAATAATGGCTGATGGAGTTAATGAAGTTCAAGAAATTCAAAGTATATGTAACTCTCTTAACATCAATATAGGAACACTTAATGAAACTACAATAAAAGCTATGCTCCTGTCCGGAGAAACTGCAAACAAATTAAATCATCCTATTGTCCTAGATCCAGTGGGAGTTGGAGCTTCTATCTTTAGAACAAACGCCTGCAATACGTTGCTAAAAAATATTAAATTTTCCGTGATTCGTGGTAACATATCTGAAATTAGGGCTCTAGCCCTAGGAGAAGGTTCAACAAAAGGTGTTGATGCAAATATTGCAGATACTATAACTAATGACAATTTAGATTTAAGTATTGATTTTATAAAAAAATTCTCTGCTAGAACCTCAGCTATAATCTGTGTCACAGGTGCAATAGACATTGTGGCCAATAAAGATACTGCCTATGTTATAAGGAACGGTCATCCTATGATGGCAAAGATTACCGGTACAGGTTGTATGCTTTCAGCAATGGTTGCAGCCTACCTGGCTGCAAACCCCAATAATCATCTACTGGCTACAGTTTCTGCTGTATGTGCTATGGGACTTTCCGGAGAACTAGCTTATGAAAGACTTGATACTAGAGATGGAAATTCTACCTATCGAAACTTTTTAATTGACGAAATATATAACTTAGATGGAGATACTTTGGAAAGTGGGGGGAAATATGAAATTCGATAAAAATTTCTTAAGACTTTATGCCGTTACTGACAGAAATTGGGTTGGAAAACAAAGTTTTACACAACAGGTGGAAGCTGCCTTAAAAGGTGGTTGCACTTGCTTGCAGTTAAGAGAAAAAGAGCTGGATGATACCGAATTCTTAGCTGAAGCATTTAATATAAAAGCTCTTTGCCAAAAATATAAGGTTCCATTTGTCATTAACGATAATGTGGATATAGCTATAAAGGTTGGTGCCGATGGTATTCACGTTGGTCAAGATGATATGAAAGCTCTTAATATTAGAAAAAAAGTTGGAGATACTATGTTTTTAGGAGTTTCTGTACAAACTGTTGAAGAAGCTATTGAAGCAGAAAAAAATGGAGCTGACTATATAGGAGTAGGCGCATTTTTCCCAACTGATACAAAAACTGTGACCAATCTAGTTAGTATACACACCTTAAACAAAATTTCTAAATCCGTTAAACTTCCTATCGTGGCTATAGGTGGTATTTCTAGAACTAATATTAAAGAATTATCCGGTAATAATATAGATGGCATAGCTGTTGTCAGTGCTATATTTGCTCAAGAAGATATTGAGAAAGAGTGTAGGAAGCTACTAGCTTTATCCAATGATATGGTAAATGAAAGTAGACGGAATAATTTTTGACTTAGACGGAACTTTAATTGACTCTATGGAACTTTGGGCTAACCTTGGAAAAGAATATCTTTTAAAAAAAGGATGTTCGCCTAGGGCTGATTTAACTCAACATTTGGAAGCTCTAAGTCTTGAAGAAGGCGCTTCCTACTTAAAGACTACCTATGGTATAGAAGATAATCTATCCACCATACTAGATGATATAACCAAGCTTATTGACTATGGATATAGACATAGCATAAAACTTAAATCAGGAGTCTATACACTACTCACTTCCTTAAAGCGTAAAAATGTTCGATTATATATAGCCACTGCTACAGATAAAAATCTAGTAGACTTAGTTTTGCGAAACAATAATATAGATTATTTCTTTGAAGGTTTTATAACCTGTAGCCAAGTTAATAAAAGTAAATTAAGTCCTGAAATATTTATTGCTGCTTTAAAGGCTTTAGGTACAAATAAAGAAAGTACCTTAGTAGTAGAAGATGCTCTTCATGCTATAAAAACAGCTAAGGAAGTAGGCTTTAAGGTAGTTGCTATAAAGGACAGAAACAATGAATGGGAAGAAATCAAAAAAATTGCTGATTACTCTATTGAAAGCTTTGAAGATTGGAGTGAAATATTATGAAAAAAGTTTTGACTATAGCAGGTTCCGATTCCAGTGGTGGAGCAGGAATACAAGCAGATATTAAAACCATCACCGTTCATGGTTGTTACGCTCTAAGTGCCATAACAGCTCTTACTGCTCAAAATACCACAGGTGTATATGGTGTGGTAGATGTAGAACCAAGTTTTATAAAACAACAATTAGACTGTATATTTAAAGATATTCCCCCAGAAGTCGTTAAGATTGGAATGGTATCTAATTCAGAAATAATAGATGCCATAGCCCAAAAACTTATTGAGTACAATGCACAAAATATAATACTAGATCCTGTAATGGTTTCTACCAGTGGCTCTAAACTCTTATCCCATAATGCCATTGATAGTCTTATAAATAAACTTTTACCCTTAGGAGTTTTAATAACTCCTAATATCCCAGAAGCAGAAATCTTGAGCAAAACGTCAATAAAAACTCCTGAACATATGATAGAAGCGGCCACTATTATATCTGGAAATATTAAGGGTGCTGTGCTTATAAAAGGTGGTCATTCCGTTAATGATGCTACTGATTTATTATATGAAAATGAAAAAATAACTTGGTTTCAATCTAAAAAAATAGAAACTCATAATACCCATGGCACTGGCTGTACTCTATCTTCTGCCATAGCCTGTAATCTAGCGAAAGGCTTAAGTCTTAAAGATAGCATATCTAACGCTAAAGAATATCTAACGGGCGCTATTGCCAATGGTCTTAATCTTGGCAAAGGAAATGGTCCTCTTAATCATATGTACAGGCTTTAATGCGAAAATTTATAATAAAAAATAAAGTAAGACAATTCTATCTTTTAACAATAATTCTTCCTTTTAAATGAATGCAATCTCCCAAATAGATAAATTTCAAGTAAACACCATTAAAATACCTTCATTCATCAATAAAGAGAACATACATTGGTTAAAATTAAGCCTCATATTGCAAACTTAGCTTAATAAAGTTACTTTTTAAATCCAAGAAAACATTTGATAAGGACCTACTATAAATCAAGCTTTCTCTTAATTTATAGTAGGTCCTTATCCACAAGTAAGTTTTTATTTTATATAGATTCTTTAAGAAGTTTTCCCGCTTCTTTATCTACTACAAGTATAACCTCAGGATGAAGCTGAAGAACACTTGCAGGTAAATTAGGGGTAATAGGTCCTCTAACCATTTCATATACTGCTTCTGCCTTACTTTCTCCAGAAGCAAGCAATAGTATCTTCTTAGATTGCATAATATTTTTTATTCCCATACTTATTGCCTTTTTAGGAACATCCTTGGCATTTTTAAAAAACCTAGCATTTGATTCAATTGTTGATTCATCCAGATTTACCAAATGTGTAGTTGCTTCAAATTTTATATCTGGTTCATTAAAACCAATGTGTCCATTGACTCCAATACCCAAAACCTGAATATCTATAGCTCCCGCCTCTAATATTTCTCTATCGTAATCCCTACAAGTTTTTTCTACATCTTTGGAAGTTCCTGATGGAACATGGGTATTCTCTCTCCTAATATTTACTTTAGAGAATAAATTTTTTTCCATATAGTAGTAATAACTTTGATCGTTCTCCTGAGAAAGTCCATAATACTCATCTAAGTTAAAGCTCACCACATCGTTAAAGTCAATAAGATTTTCCTCATAAAACCTCACTAGACCTTCGTACATTCCCTCTGGTGTACTTCCAGTAGCAAGTCCCAAAACAGAGTTGGGCTTTAAAATAATTTGACTAGCTACCAATTGCGTTGCTTTAAAACTCATTGCTTCATAATCTTCTACATATATAATACGCAAAGCTGTCCTCCTTAATCATTATATATTTTTATATATAATCTTTCCTTCTACTAACGTCATCATTACTTCTAAATTTTCGTCCATTACCACAAAATCAGCTAACTTCCCTTCTTTTATTGTGCCTATCCTATCTTCTAACCCTAAACTTTTTGCAGGATTTTCTGTCGCCATTCTGATTATGTCTTCTAAAGGTAACTTAGTAAACTCTCTCATATTCCTTATAGCTTTGTCCATTGTAAGAATGCTACCTGCCAAATTTCCATCTTCTAGCCTAGATGCTATTCTATCAACTATAACCTTTTGTCCTCCTAAGGTATATTCCCCTTCTTCCATTCCACTAGCTCTAATACTATCAGTTATTATTATTCCCTGCTCTTTTCCAATTATATTTATGAAAGTTTCCAAAAACCCCGAATGTATATGAACTCCATCAGGTATAAATTCAGTTTCATATTTCTTAGTAAAGCAAGCTCCTACCACTCCAGGTTTTCTATGATGCAGTGACGTCATTGCATTAAAACAGTGAGTGCAATGTGTCACTCCCAAGTCATAGCTTTCTAACGCCTGTTCAAAACTAGCATCGGTATGTCCTATGCTCAATTTTATTCCTACATTATTTTTAATAAACTCATAGTCTTTATCTTCTTCAACTGCCAAGGTTATTATTTTTATTATATCCTTATGTTCTTCAATCATTTTCCAGTCCGGTCTAGTTATATGATTTTCGTCTTGTGCCCCTTTATATTTTTTACTGATAAAAGGTCCTTCTAAATGAACTCCTACCATCTTTGCTCCCTCTAAAAGATTTAAGTTCATACATTGCTTAACATTTTCTAAGGCACTTTTAATATTTTCCTTAGACATTGTCATTGTAGTTGCAAGAAAGCTTGTAACTCCATAACTTACCAAAGAATCACTTATATCTCTTAAAGACTTAGGTGTAGCATCCATAACGTCTGAACCATGCACCCCATGGGTATGAACGTCTACAAAACCAGCGAACAAATAAGAACCATTTAGATCTATAACTTCTAAATTTTCTCTATGAGGCTGATCTTTATCTAATATTTCTTTTATCTCTTTGTTAAATATCAACTTCTTACCTTCCACTATTTTGTTGTCTATAAGCATTTTCCCATTTATAAATATCTTCTCCATATTAACTCCTCCTTCCTAAATTTTTACTATTTTTATATTATTGATTGTAAAAAAGAGCCTTCTCTATGAAGTACTCTCCTTATTTATTATTAAGATGTTTCGTTAGATTAAAATACGCTCCTAATATTCCTGCATTATTTCTATTTTTTGCAAAATCAAATACTGTATTCTCTAATATATGCGGTAATAGATATTTCTCTAGCCAGCTATTTAGTATAGGTCTAAGAAACTCATGTTGTTCCATAATCCCTCCTCCTAAAATTACTATGCCGGGATTTACTACATAACATATATTTGATAATCCCATAGCTATATATTCCATCATCCTTTGAATTTCTTCATTGCAAATTACATCACCACTTTTTGCTATATCAAATATTTTTCTTCCATCCAAATCTTGCATTTTCATATTTTTTCTATTTGCAACATTCTTAACAAGAGCTGTAGTAGATGCTAAATCTTGAAACTGTCCTTCTCCAAAGTTCATATATCCTATCTCAAAGGCACTCCCCATATTCCCATGAAATATTTTATTGTCTACTATCATGCAGGCACCAATTCCTGTCCCTATTGTAACGCATACTGAACTTTTATGACCTTTACCTGCCCCACTTATAGCTTCTGCAAGCCCTGCGCAATTTACATCATTTTCCACTGCACAATTCAAGTTAAACTCTTCATTTATTATTTTTTTCCAATTTACCCCTATATAGTTAGGAATTTGTTTACCTGCATAGGTTATTTCCCCTTTTATAGTATCTACCATTCCTGCTGTAGATATTCCTACCCCTTCTATAGAATACTTTTTTATATATTGATTTATTATATCTTTAACGCAACCTACTATATGATTCCCTCCCAAATGGGCATTGGACTGAAGTTCATTACTTTCTACTATTAGACCATCATTATTTACAATGCCATATTTTATGGCAGTTCCACCAATATCTATACAAATATACCAAGACACAAATACCCCTTTCTCTTACTTTTACAAAAAATATTTTATATAAAATATTTTTTGTAAATTTGTTTAGCTACTTCTTTTTGAGTTTCTGTTGCACTGGCCATAGGTTTTCTATTATAACCAGAATCTATTCCTTGCTCTGCCAAAATAGTTTTTAGCGTAGGATACAGTCCATTAGAGAGTACTTCTGATATAAAATCATTGGTTATATGTTGTATCTCTCTTGCCTCTTTAATATTACCTTGCTTTATATTCTCAACTATTTCCTTAGCTCTAAGTCCGTTTACATTGAAGGTAGATCCTATAGCTCCATCAACATCTAACACCGTTGCCGATAACATCATTTCATCAAAACCTGCAAAGATAAGGTGATTTGGATAAGCTTTTCTTATTCTTTCTAACAAAAAAAAGTCCGCTGCTGTGAATTTTACCCCTATTATTTTTTCGTTTTCAAATAACTCTCCAAATTGAGCTACATTCATATTAACCCCTGTAAGAAAGGGTATAGAATATATTATCATCTTATTATTAACTTCTTCTAAAATCATATTGTAATAATCTTTAATTTCCTCAAAGCTAAACTTATAGTAAAACGGTGTTACTGCAGATATAGCATCATATCCTAATTCCGTAACATATTTTGCCAACTCTATAGCCTCATAAATATTTAAAGAACCTACCTGAGCAATCATTTTTACTTTATGCTTCACTTCATCCATTGCAATTTTAAACACAGTTTTCTTTTCTTCTGTAGATAACATAAAGTTCTCTCCTGTGCTTCCTCCAACATACAGACCATCTATCTTCATTTTATCTATATTATGTCTAATTATCTCTCTTAATCCATTTTCGTTAATACTTCCATCTTCATTAAAAGAAACCAATAACGCACTATATATACCTTTAAGTTCTTTATTCATCTTAAGCCTCCATTTTTTGTATTTCATCAGCAAATTTTTTTGTTATACATTGAGGTCTCGTTATTGCCGAACCTACAACTACACTATAGCACCCTAAAGCTAATACCCTTGCAGCTTTTTCTGGTGTATCTATATTCCCTTCAGCAATAACAGGTTTAGTTACCTTTTTTAATATACTTTTTATTATTTCAAAATCATTATTCTCTACTTTTAAGTCCTTACTATGGGGAGTATATCCGATTAAAGTAGTTCCTATAAAGTCAAACCCCAAGCGTTCAGCATTAACTGCCTCCTCTACCGTTGAACAATCTGCCATAAATAATTGCTCCGGATATCTTTTCTTTACTTCGTTAAAAAAGTCTTCTAATGTAAGTTTGTTTGGTCTTAACTCACAAGTAGCATGCACAGCTATAATATCCACTCCACAAGACACTAAATCATCTACTTCTTTTATTGTTGGAGTTATATATACAGATGAATCTTTATAATCTTTTTTTATAATCCCGATGATAGGAAGCGATACATTTTTCTTAATCTCTATAATGTCTTCTACCGTATTAGCTCTAATCCCTTTGGCTCCACCCTCCATAGCTGCTTTTGCCATTCTCCCCATAATAAAAGAAGAGTGTAGAGGCTCTTTTTCTAATGCCTGACAAGAAACTACCAAATTTCCTTTTATCTTCTCTGCTATGTTCATAGTTTTCCTTTCATCTTAATTTTAATTTTTTTATAAATATATATTCCTAAATTTATGAAAATACTAGTAGTAACCACTGGCAAATACCGAAAATACATATTATAAGTAGCAACCTGTCCATTAATTAATCTGAGCTTCACCATCCCTATTAAAAGCACTACACATATTCCATTAATTAACAGTGGTGTTAGCCAGAGCTTGTTAGTTAGCTTATTGATAACTAATGTAACAAATATAGATAATACTATATAACCAAAACTATAGTAAAACCAACTTATAATCATACCTTACCCCTTTACTGCTCCCATTGTAACTCCTTGAGTAAAATAGCTCTGAAAGCATAAAAATACTATAATCATAGGCAAAGATGCTAATAACGCTCCTGCCATTAACAATCCATAATTAGTAGTAAACTCTGCCCCCTGTGCCATCGCTGCTAAACCTAAAGGAAGTGTCTTCATTTTTTCGGAATTTGTAAATACTAATTGAGAAAAATAGTCATTCCAACTTGCTATAAATGTAAATATAGCTAAGGCACCTATTCCAGGTTTAACTATAGGTAATACAATATGTGTAAATGTTTTTAATTCTCCACAACCATCTATTTTCGCTGATTCTAACAACTCTTTAGGTACCGAATGTGTAAACTGCTTCATTAGAAAAACACCAAAAGGCCAACCTACTGCTGGTAATATTAAAGCTTGATAAGTATCCATCATCCCTAATTCTGTAATAAATTTTAATAATGGAATCAGTATAACCTGTTTTGGTAATGCCATAGCCGCAACAAATATTATGAATATAACCTTTACTCCAACAAACTTCTTTTTAGCTAAAGCATATCCCGCTAAAGAGGCAGTCACGCATACTAAAATTGTAGTTGTAGTTGAAATGAATACTGAATTAAAAAACCATCTTGCCGTCATCGGCACCATTAGAACCTTAAAGTTCTCTAATGTAGGGTTTATAGGAAACCACTCCGGAGGAATTTGTATAGCTACTGACTGAAGTTTAAATGCTCCTGTTAATATCCAATAAAATGGAAATATAAAAAATATAGTCAAAGCAAACAATATTGTCATGGATATTATGGAAAATATACTAGCTTTCTTCTTTTTCATACGCACCCCCTAATCAATATCTTTTGATAAAAATTTAAACTGTAACAATGATATCATTGCTATTATGATTGCTAATACTACGCCCATTGCTGATGACACTCCAAATCGACCTTCTTGTATAGCCTTTTGATACACTAAGTACATAACCGTAGAGGTTCTATAATTAGGTCCTCCCGCAGTTAAAAGTTGAATTAATGCAAATATTTGAAAACTGTTTATAGTTGTAACTACAACAATATATAGCGTAGTAGGCATTATTTGTGGCCAAATTATTCTTTTGAATATAGTCCAGTTGTTAGCTCCATCAATAGTTGCTGCCTCAATATAATCTTTCGGGACATTCCCAAGGGATGCCACATATAAGATAATCGGCTGTCCTACAGATGTTGTAATTAAAATAGCAATAATCCCGTATATTGCAGTAGCGTTTCCTCCCAACCAATCTACATTCTCCGAAAGAATATTTGCTGATTTTAATGCATAATTTAAAATTCCATACTGCGGATGATATATCCATGACCAAACAACTGTAACAGAAACTACGGAAGAAATAGCAGGAATATAAAATATTCCCCTAAAAAATGATCGCACCTTTGGACTTTTATCATATATATTCATTGCTACAAAAAGTGCAAACACAACCACTATAGGTACTGCAATGGCAGTTATTAAAGTAGTATTTACCAAAGATCTAATAAATACTTGATCTTCGAGAAGACCTTTATAATGACTAAATCCGACAAACTCTTGATTTCTTCCTCTAAATTTGAAAAAAGAAAGATATATTCCTTTTGTCATAGGATAAAGAACAAATGTTAGAAAAAATGTTAATGCAGGAAGTAAAAACAAATATCCCACAACTGCTTCTCTTATCTTTCTCTTTCTGTTCAGTACTTTTTCCGATAATGCACCTTTTAAAGGGCTATGCTCCATACTCATTTCCTTTCTCGGGCCATATCCCCGTTTATTTCTTTAAAAAAGGAGAGACCGTTACTTCCGATCTCTTCCTCCCTTTGGTTAAATTTATTTCTTGCTATTTAATTTAAAGTATAAGAGTATCCTATTGTAAAATTTTGCAAGACACTTTATTTCGCATCTTCAATTGTTTTATTTGCTGCAGCTACAAAATTATCCAGTGCAGTTTTTGCATCTGTATCTCCATTAAGAACTCCTTGTAGCATTGGGAACCAAAGTTGTCTCATCTGTATAAACCCTGGTATAGTGTTGTAGTAAGTTCCAAAATACTGACTCATAGTTTCAGCGAACTTTAATTCAGGATCATCATACAATCCAGTTTCTCCTATTTTTGCAGAAAAGTTTCCTGTAGCTTTAAGTGAACGCATTCCCCAATCAGCGTCATTTATGATAAAATCTATAAATAACTTACTTGCGATAATTTTGTCCTCATCACCATTATTAAATATAGCTGGTCCTGCAACTAAATATTCCAATTCTGGTTTTCCTGAATTATTAGGGAAAGGCACTAATACAGAATCAATCTTTCCAGCCTTTGTAAATTCCTTATATTTGTTTACTGGGTAAAGAATAGTTCCTGCCGCCGTTCCATTTCCAAACTCCTCTATGCTCGCTCCTGCATCTAATGCTATACCTTTACCAAGTAGCCCCTCATCATATGCCTTCTTAATCCATTCCATAGACTTTACGCCATTTTCATCATTTATAGTGTATTTTGTAACCGCCTTATCTGTTATCCATGAGCCAAAAAGGTTAGAAACAAAACCTCTAGGACCTTGATCCCCAGCTTGTGATTTAGCATATAAAATAACCGGTGCTATTTCTGGTTTTGCAGCTTTGATACCTTTTAATAAAGCTTCGAACTCTTCAACTGTCCAAGAACGATTTTCTTTACTTAATGGAAGTTTATCAACAAGACCTAACTCCGTTAGCATCCCCTTGTTAAAGCCCATTAGGAATGGTGCAACTCCTTGAGGATATAAATATATTTTTCCATCATAGCTACTAGCTTTTACAGCTGAATCAATAATCTTATCTTTTGCCACAAGATCCTCTAAATCCACAAGATAGCCTTTACTTGCCCAGTCTATAACACGTCCTGGAGCATCATATATTACATCTGGATTAGACTTAGATTGAATAGCTGTTTCAAGTTTTGCTGGTCCATCACTAAATTCAATTGCTTGATAATCCACTTTAATATTTGGATACTTAGTTTCAAATGCTTTTATTAGAGCAGCATCATATGCTCTTGCATCAAATTCTGAGTCCCCTGAAAAATTAGGAAAATTCCAAAATGCAATAGTAAGCGGTTTTTCTGGAGTATAAGCCTCTAAACCTGTTTTTTCTGCTGGTTTTTCACCTGTATTAGTCTTAGCACATCCAGCGAACAATCCTAAAGAAAGAACTGCAACCATTAAAAAAGCAATAGTTTTTTTCATAATTAAACCCTCCTGTTTCAATTCTTAGTTGAATTTTTTAGTGTATCTGATTTATATCTATATAAAGCAGGGAACTAGGCAAGCCTATTCTCGCTGTCCTTATCAAAAAAATACATCTTGTCTACATCAATAGAAAACTTTAAGTTAGCAACTAAAGATTCTGCCTCTGTTTCGTTTATTTTTGCCAAAACTTTTTGGTTGCCAATTTTCCCATGCAATATACTCTCATGCCCCAACAACTCACTTACCTCTATTTGATAATCAAAATCTTTATTCTTAAAATCATCTCCTAAAACCCCTGAACGATGGATGTTTTCTGGGCGAATACCCATAATTAATTCCTTCCCTTCATAAATTGCAAGTTTTTCATATTGAGCTTTTGGAATGTCAAAATGGTACCCTTCACAAATAAAACGTCCTTTTTCTAAAATTCCACTTAAAAAGTTAGTGGCAGGTGCACCTACGAAGCTGGCAACAAACATATTTGCTGGATTATTGTATATCTCCTTAGGAGTCCCTATCTGCTGAATATAGCCTTTTTTCATTACTACAATACGACTCGCCATTGTCATAGCCTCTGTTTGATCATGAGTTACATAAATTGTGGTAGCTCCAATCCTTTCATGTAACCTTATTATCTCACTTCGAGTTTGAACCCTTAATTTAGCATCCAAATTTGATAATGGTTCATCCATCAGAAAAACCTTAGCATTCCTAACTATAGCTCGGCCTAAAGCCACTCTTTGTCTTTGTCCTCCAGAAAGCTCTTTAGGCTTACGATCTAAATAATCATTAATCTCCAATATTTCTGCAGCTTCTTTTACCCTCTTATTAATTTCATCCTTAGGCATTTTTTTAATTTCAAGCCCAAATGACATATTTTCATAAACAGTCATATGTGGATATAGTGCATAACTTTGAAAAACCATTGCAATATCTCTATCTTTTGGCTCCACATGGTTCATAAGTTTTCCATCAATCAAAAGCTCTCCACCAGAAATATCTTCAAGTCCAGCAATCATCCTTAATGTTGTAGATTTCCCACAACCACTAGGTCCTACAAAAACTATAAACTCTTTATCTTTAATTTCTAAATTAAAGTCAAAGACAGCTTGAATGCCATTTTCATAAATCTTATCAATATGCTTTAATGAAAGATCTGCCATTTTTCCCTCCAAATATTATCTCTTTTTATTTACATGATATTCTAAACTCTTACCAATTATAGAATCTGCAACCTTTTCCCTTATATTTTTAGAAAACGTCTCATCCAATAGTGCATATCCTGTACATATAAGATCTATCACATATAATTGAGATACTCTACCACTGAGGCTTCCTCCATCCATGGGTGATTCCTTACCTGCTGTAAGTATTTTTACATCAGCTATTTCCCCTGCCGGAGATAGTCCATGATTAGATATGGTTATAATTTTGGTATCGTTTTCCTTTGCCCTAGAAAGAGATTCTACTATATCTTGGGTGTATCCACTTAAAGAAAAGGCTATAATAACATCCTCGCTAGATAGCACTGATGATGTCATTAACTGGAAATGTGTATCTGTAACCACGTTAGACGTCTTTCCATATCTAAGAAGTCTAGACTGCATATCCAAAGCAGCATTTCCACTGGTTCCAATCCCGTAAATAAAAACCCTCTTACTCTCTTTTATTAAATTTACTGCCTTCTCCAACTCTACAGTATCTAAAATCTGCCTTGTATCTTGAACTGCCGCATATAAATTTTGAGTTATAATATCCACATAATTTTTTTGCTCATCATACTCAATAGTTGGCTGTTCCTTCGCTACAGATAGTTTAAAATCTTGAAAACCATTATAGCCTATCTTATGGCAAAATCTTATTATTGTAGCTTCTCCTACTCCGATATTCTTTGATATCTCCTGAAGAGTTTGGTATACTAAATGCTCTTTTTCCTTAATAACATAATCTGCCACACGTTTTTCTCCCTTAGACAAAGAAGGGTAGAACGATTCAATCAATGTAATATATCTCATTTTCATCACCTTTATTTTAAATTATATCATAGAAATTTTTCTTTGCAATATATTTTTGGAAAATTACTCCATTTTTTTTATATTTTTCGGAGTGTTATTTCTTTATTCAAAATATTCTTTTCATTCCCTAAATTAAGCCCTTAACAAATACCTTTTAAAATAAACTATAGTAATATAAAAATAGACCTAAAACTGCAAATACTTAGCACTTTAAGTCTATTTTAATCTAACTTATCTTTGTTAAATAATTTATTTATTCATTAATCAAGCCTAGTTTTTCTATAATAAAGAAGATTAAACTTATAATAACTGCCACTACACTGGCTAATACCATCCCCTTAAGTTCAATACCTACAAAATTTACCATCAATCCACTTAATCCTGCTATAAATACTACTGATGTAAGTATAAGATTTCTTGATTTGCTATAATCCACCTTGCTATCCACCAAGTATCTAACCCCTGAAGCTCCTATCATTCCATATAATAAAAATGTTACTCCTCCTATAACATTCCCAGGTATAGTCTGAATTAATGCTGCTAAAGGTCCTATAAATGCCATTGCAATTGATATAAGAGCGGCTCCTGAGATAACGCTTACACTATACACCCCTGTAACTGCCATAACCCCAATATTTTCTCCATAGGTTGTAGTTGGAACTCCACCAATTAAACCAGATAACATAGTAGAAAAATTATCTGCAAATATACTTCTGTGAAGCCCTGGATCTTTTAAAAGATCTCTATCTATTATTTTACTGGTAACAATCTGATGTCCTATATGTTCAGAAGTTATTACCAACAATACCGGCAACATAGTTAGTATCGCCTGGATAGAGAATTTTGGCGTTTGAAATAACGGTATAGTAAATAATGTCGCCTCTTTCACTGCAGTAAAATCCACCATATCGAAACATAAAGATGCTACATATCCTACAATAATCGCTATTAATATTGGTATAGTCGAGAAAAATTTTTTAAACATAACACTACCAAGAATCGCTGTTCCCAAAGTTAAAATAAATACTATCTTATCTGGAGTTGTGGAATTTTCCACCATTAAATTTGCTCCTGTAGTTCCACCTGCCACAGTTAACGAAGCAAGTTCAAATCCAATAAGTGCTATTACAGGTCCCATAGCGGCAGGTGGCAACACAATATCTATCCATTCTGTCCCAAACTTGTAAATAATATAAGATAAAACGCAACCTAACGCCCCTGTAACTGCGAAAGCACCTGCCGCATACTCAAACCCCTGCCCTGCAATTATGATTCCTGCCGGCCCTAAAAACGCAAAACTTGAACCTAAATACGCTGGTGCCTTTCCTTTAGTTATTAATATAAAAAGTAAGGTTCCTATACCGTTCATAAATAAAACTATCCCAGGATCAATTCCAAATATCAGCGGCACAAGCACAGAAGCCCCAAACATTGCAAATGTATGTTGTATACTTAAGGGTATCAATAACCCCATAGGAACTTTTTCCTCTACCTGATATATTCTTTTTTTCGTTACCATAACATCCTCCTTTTACATTCTATACTATTCCCCTAATTTCACTTAGGGACTTAATATTTTCATCTACCATAAATTCTTCCAGCTCATTAACTATGTTTATCCCTGCCATAGGATTTATAAACGAAGCTGTTCCAAATTGAATCAAATGTGCTCCAGCCATAATAAAAGCTATAGCATCTACCCCCTTTTCAATTCCTCCTATTCCAATTACAGGAATAGCTACGTTCTTACTAACATCTCTCACCATTCTTAAAGCTATAGGTCTTATCGCCGGACCTGACAAACCTGCGTATATATTTTCAAACTTTGATTTTCTTTTTTTTATGTCAATATCTAGAGCATTGAATGTATTAATCAATGATATACCATCAGCTCCTGCATCTTCCACAGCCTTAGCTACTTCCACAAGATTATAAGCATTAGGCGAAAGTTTAACCACTAGTGGAAGTTTCGTTACTTCCCTTACTTTTCTTGTAACAAATCCCGCATCATAGCTATTCATTCCAAAAGCCATTCCCCCTTGCTTAACATTAGGGCAAGATATATTAAGTTCTATAATATCTGCCGAACTTCCCAATCCTCCGCCTTTATCTATAAGCCTTATAGCTTCTAAGTAACTTTCTAAGTCAGAACCTCCTATATTTGCAAAAATTGGAATTTTATAAGCTTTCATTCTGGGAAGTTCTTCTTCCAAAAACTTTTCTATTCCAGGATTTTCAAGTCCTATAGAATTCATTATTCCACTGGGAGTCTCAACTATCCTTATTCCTTCATTTCCAAACTTGGGCATAAGTGTAAGCCCCTTTGAACAAATTCCTCCCAATTTAGATATTTCATAAAAGTTATTATATTCTTTCCCAAATCCGAAAGTTCCAGAAGCTGCAATTACAGGATTTTTAAATTCTATCCCCCAGATATTCTGCTCCATCATAAGATTGCAACCTCCTCACTATAAAATACTGGGCCATCAGTGCATACCTTTACCATCTTATCTTTTGACTTACAAGAACAAGATAAACAAGCTCCAATTCCACAACCCATATGTTTCTCCAAAGAAACATAGACATTCTTATGAAGCTTTGTAATTGCCTTCATCATTGGTTCAGGTCCACAAGTAAAAATCGTATCATAATTTTTAAAGTCAATTTCCTCTGTTATTAATCCACCTATCTTAAAATGCACATTTAACCCTTTAAATAATCCCTTAATACTATCTATCTCTTCTTTTGAATAAACATCCTCTCTAAGCCCCAAATAAAGTTTTGATGACGAGTTCCTCTTACCTGCCAAATATAAAGGCGCAATGCCAATACCTCCACCCACTAAGGCGATTTTTTCTCTATTCTTAGGAAAACCCCTACCGTAAGGCCCATGAATACTAACGTCTTCCCCACACCTTATCTCAGATAAGACCCTCGTTCCCTCTCCTCTTACATGATAAAGAAAACTCACCCCTTCTTTATCCACATCAAAAATGCTTATAGGCCTAAATAGTGTCATAAACGAATCCTTTGCCTTTATCATAAAAAACTGACCTTCGTCTACTACATACTCCCCTGCTACCTTCATTAAGAATATATCTCTTGTAACCCTCTTGTTAGACAATACTGTTGCTTCCCTTAATTTATACATCCTTTAAGCTCCTTTGCAAAAGACTGTGCCCGTTCCAACAACTCTCTTCTAAAATCCTGAGATTTAATATCAGCAGTATACCCTCTGGATATATTTACCACTCCATTTTTCCTATCTCTGATAACATAAGCAATATCTTCCAATTTAGCTCCTTGAGCTCCATAACCTGGTATTAACAAAAAAATATTCTTTGATTTTTCCTTTATTATATCCAACTCTTTAAGTTGATTCACGCCAATCACTGCACCTAGAGATGAAAACTCTGCCTCCTCTCTAGTTTCTAATCCCCATGTATAAATCTTATCTAAAACCCTTGAAAATAACGGTTCTCCATCTAATCTTAAATCTTGAAAATCATTTGAACCTAGGTTAGAAGTTTTAGCTAACACGAACGCACCTTTATTTTTTTTAACAAAATAATCAAAATACGGATTTATAGAGTCATACCCCATATATGGATTTATAGTTATTATATCTGATTCAAAATCACCATTAAAGTGTCCCTCTGCATAAAGCTTAGCTGTAGACCCAATATCTCCTCTTTTTATATCTGCAATCACAATTTCACCTTTAGAACGAGCATACTCTATTATGTTCTTATAAGCTCTAAGCCCAGAAAGTCCTTTAGCCTCATAGCAAGCACTTTGAATTTTATAACAAGCTGCATACTCTCTAGAAGCATCTATAATTTCCTTACCATAAATAGTATATCTATCTTCCATACTTTTATAGGCTTCAACAATCTCTGTAGGAATATGGTCATCTCTTAAATCTATACCTACGCAAAAAGGACTTCTCTCTAAAACTCTTTCTCTAAGGTTTTCCATTATCATAGCAACACACTCCTTTAATTATTGTTTTTTCAATGATTCCACAAGCTTCCCACCCATCAAAAGGAGTGTTTACACTTCTCGTAAAAAACCTTTTCTTATCTATAAAAGTAGTTTCATCACGAAAAAGCACAATATTTCCAAGATTCCCTTCCTTTAACTCCACATCCATACCAAGCATTCTCCCTGGATAAATGGACATTAATTGTTTTAGTTTATCTAAACTTATAGAATTTTCCTTAAATACCTTCCAAACCATAGCAAAAGCAGTTTCAATATTAGCTATTCCCGGTGCTCCCTTAGTCTTATCTTCCTTGCTATGAGGCGCATGATCCGTACCTATACAATCTACATGACCATTTTTAATAGCTTTAATCAAAAATCTTCTATCCTCATCTGTCCCAATCATAGGATTCACCTTATAATCTAAATTACTAGCAAACAAGTGATGTGGCGATACTTCTACTGTTATATTCAATCCTTTAGCCTTTGCTTGTATTATAGCCTCCATGGATTCTTTTTTACTTATGTGACAAAAGTGAAGTCTTCCACCAGTTTCTTCCACCAAACCTATATTCCTATATACCATATCCATTTCCGGCTCACTATGATCCAAAACAATAAAGTCCATCTCTTTTGATAATTTTAAAGCTTTCCTCATAAGTTCTGGATCATCAATATTTTTTCCATCATCAGAAAACATATTAGTATATTTCCTTAAAGACTTAAAATCTACAAGTTCTTTCCCCTTAAGTCCCTTAGAAACAGAAGCAATCTGCTTAACCTTAAAATCCATACCACAAGTTGCTGACATTACCTCTTCTATTATCTCCTTACTATCTGCCACTGGACAAGTATTTGCCATTGCCACCACATGACTATAACCTCCTTTGACACAAGCCTTATTAGCCTCTTCATAAGTTTGTTTATAACCAAAACCAGGGTTCCTCAAATGAAAGTGCATATCTATAAAGCAAGGTAAGGCAATCAAACCTGTTCCATCTATAAGCTGTACCTTATGACGAACTATATCCCTTCCTATTTTAACTATCTTTCCATCTTCTATTAATATATCCGTAACTTCTTGGTTTAACCTTACCTTTGTAATGAGCGTATTCATAATTCACCTACTTATCACAATACTTGCAAACATACCCATTACCTCTATCTACTCTTTCTCCCTGCCCTATATCTTCAAAATTAACTACGCACTTAGGATTAGAACAAGGACCTTTAATAATTCTATGATTTTCTTTTTCTACGGCACCTTGATAACCTTCTACCATAGTCTTAATAAGCGCCATCCTCATATACATACCATTTTTCATCTGTCGAAAATATGCTGCTCTCGGATCTTTATCTACAGCTACAGCAATTTCATTTACCCTTGGCAACGGATGCATAACTATCATATCCACTTTTCCCAAACTCATTTTTTTCTCATCAAGAATGTAACTATCCTTTAAACGTTCATACTGTTCACTATTGTCAAATCGTTCCTTCTGCACTCTAGTCATGTATATAATATCTGCCTTTCCAATATACTTTTCGAAAGATGTAGTTTCACAATATGTCGATTTTTCAAGAGATTTTTTAACATAGCTTGGCATTTTTAACTCTTCTGGAGACACAAAAATAAAGCTATTGCCTCTATACTTCGACATAGCCTCCACCAGAGAATGAACTGTACGCCCGTACTTCAAATCCCCTACCATCATAATATTCAAATTTTCAAGTCTTTTTAATTCACTTTTGATTGTTAATAAATCTGTAAGAGTTTGAGTTGGATGCTGATGACCTCCGTCACCTGCATTAATAATTGGAATTGTAAGAACCTCTGAAGCCCTTAACTGACTACCCTCCACAGGACTTCTCATTGCTATAATATCAGAATAGCAACTTGCTGTGATACAGGTATCTTGAATGGTTTCACCCTTTGAAACAGAAGAATTATCAGCCTCTGAAAATCCAATAACCTGTCCCCCTAATCTAAGCATCGCCGCTTCAAAGCTGAGCCTTGTTCTAGTTGACGGTTCATAAAATAATGTGGCCAATATCTTACCCTTCATCGAGTTACAATAGTCCTCTGGAGAATTTATAATACTCTCCGATAGACTGATAAGTTTGGAAATATCCTCTTGAGATAGATCCCTTACACTGATTAAATTTTTCATAAATTTCTCCTTGCTTGCTCTCTGGCAAAATTTAAAAGAGTTAAATATTTACTTTCCAAACATTCTATCATAAATTAATATTAAAACGCAAGATTTTTATCATTATTATTTTATAAAGTACTCTTTCTTAAATTACCATATTGCCATATGTATTGAATCTCAATTCAAAATTACATAAAACCATCAAGGTATAATAAAATCAAATTATACTTTGATGGTTTTACAATTCCGTTTACAAATCAAGCACAACTCTAAAAGTCAAAATATATAACTTAATGCTATTGTTTTATACAATTAAAAACCTTTAAAACTCGCATTAATTCACTGGTAGTTGTAATTATATTTCTAAGTGCTACATTTTTATCTAAGGCTGTAGAAAGAGGCACTACCTCGGTTAAAATGGAAAAATATGCATCTATCCCCCCTTGATGACAAGCCTTTGCTTCATTAGTTACCGATCCTGCTAAAGCTATTACAGGGCAGCCGTATTTTTTAGCTAGGGCCGCAACTCCTCCAGGAGCTTTCCCCATGACCGTTTGATGATCTAGCTGTCCCTCACCTGTAAATACTAAATCTGCATCTTTAATATCTTCCTCTAATCCTATAGTTTCTAAAACTAAAGAAATTCCACTGGTTAAACTTGCTCCCAAATAACTTATTAGCCCAAACCCTAAGCCTCCAGCCGCACCTGCCCCTAACTCTTGACTATAGTCTTTACCTATAAGCTCTGCAGTTTTTCTTCCATAATGCTGCAAACTATTATCAAAAACATCCCTATCTTCAAGTTTTACTCCTTTTTGTGGTCCATACACATATGTCGCCCCTTTTAATCCACATAAGGGGTTATCAACATCGCAAGCCACCTTAAAGTTACATTCTTTTATAATGGGATTGATACCTTTAATATCAATTCTATCTATCTCTCCTATCCCTTTTATATCATCAGTAATCTCTCTTCCCTTAGAATCTAAAAACCTTACACCTAAGGCCTTTAACATTCCTACGCCTCCATCATTTGTTCCGCTTCCACCTATGCCTATAATAAAGTTTCTATACCCTTCATCCATAGCATCTAAAATCATCTCTCCTACCCCAAAAGTAGTTGCATCTTTTATTCGCTCTGGTAGCGATAGAGAAATCCCTGCTGCTTCTGCCATTTCCATAACTGCTAGATTTTTTCTTGGAATAACTCCATAGCTTGCCGTTACCAACTGACCTAAAGGCCCTTTAACCACTATATCTTTCATCTTACCTCCCAGACTTTCAGTAACAGATCTTGCTGTTCCCTCTCCTCCGTCTGCGATTGATTTTACCGATACATTAGCCTTAGGAAAAACTTCTAAAATTCCTAACTTTATTCCTTCTCCTGCCTCTAAAGAAGACAGACTTCCCTTTAATGAATCAATTGCTACAACTACCTTCATACTATCACATCTTTCTATGAATTAACTACATTTTGTGGCTTTCCATCTATAAAGGCCTCTAAATTATCCACAGCAATATCCATAAGTCTTGAACGACTTTCTAAAGAAGCCCATGAAATATGGGGTGTTATAATACAGTTTTTCGCCTTTAATAAAGGATTATCTTCTTTTATCGGCTCACTAGACACTACATCTAACCCTGCTGCTTTAACTTTTCCACTGTTCAATGCCTCTGCCAAATCCTTCTCTACTATCAGTTGTCCTCTACTATTGTTTATTATAATTACTCCATCTTTCATCTTTGCAATATTATCTTTACATATTATCCCCTCTGTTGCTGGGAACAAAGGACAATGTAGTGCAATTACATCAGATTTTTCAAAAAGTTCCTCTAAATCCACATAACTTGCAATAGCTCTTCCGCTATCATTTTGGTGGCTATCATAAGCTAGCACTTCCATTCCCATTGCCTTTGCAATAGCTCCTGTTGTCTGACCTATTCTTCCAAAACCTATAATGCCTATGGTTTTCTCATATAGTTCAATTAGTGGATAATCCCAAAAACACCAATCTTTATTATTTTCCCACCTACCATGGTATACAGCATCACTGTGATGCCCTATATGATGACATATTTCCAAAAGTAATGCTATTGCAAACTGACCTACTGCAGCTGTCCCATAAGTTGGAATATTAGATACTTTAATACCGTAAGTCTTGCATGCTTCCACATCCACAACATTATATCCAGTAGCTAATACTCCTATATACCTTATATTTTTACAGTTATCTAAGACAGCTTTGTTTATAGGTGTCTTATTCGTAATTACAATCTCTGCGTCATCTATCCTGGAAATTATCTCTTCTACATTATCTAAAGAACTTCGATCATAAACTGTAACATCTCCTAGTTCTTCAAAACCTTTCCAACTTAAATCTCCTGGATTTAAGGTATATCCATCTAATACTACTATTTTCATACATATCATCTCCTTAATTATGGGTAAATCTCACTGGCTATTCTCAATACTCATCCACATAATCTTGATTGTAATTTTTAAATCAAATAAAGTTTAATATTTTATACTGTACAATATTGTAGCCCATCTATATTTATGTGGTGGCTACTAAAATTACCTGTAGGAATTACTTCTTTTATATATTTTGCCGTTTCAATAAGCTTGTTAACATCAACACCTAAATCATAGCCACAAAGAGTCAACATGTTGGCCAAATCTTCACTTGCCGTATTTCCTGACGCTCCTGGTGCAAACGGACAACCGCCAAGACCTCCACACACTGAAAAAATTCGTGTAACACCTACCTCAATAGCAACATATGTGTTTAACATTCCCATATTCCTCGTATCATGTATATGAATTCCAAAATTTCCCTCTGGAAATTTATTTTGCAATGCAGCCATATATTCTTTAACTTGTTTAGGATAAGCCACTCCAATAGTGTCACATATATCAAAAGTTCTTACCCCAATATCTATGCCCCTTTGCACAAAGTCTATCAATCTTTCCAAAGATGTAACTCCTTCAAAAGGACACCCAAAAGCTGTAGCCACATCTAAACTTATTGTCATATCCGGATAGTCTTTAATCGCCTGAGCTAATTCTGCAAAGGATTCTTCTGTAGTAGCATTAACATTCGCCTTATTATGACTTTCACTAACAGAAATTACGTAGGCAACTTCTCTTAACCCTGCCTTATAACCATTATCAATTCCCTTTCTATTAGGTGTAAGTGCATAAAATTTTACATCGGGATATTTAGAAATTGCATATTGTGCAACTTCTGTCGCATCGCTCATTTGTGGTATAGCTTTAGGACTAATAAAAGAAGTTACTTGTATTGTCTTCAGTCCAGAGTCCACCAGCATATCAATAATTTTTTTCTTTGTATCTGTAGGTATAAATTCTTTAACACTCTGAAACCCATCTCTAGGTCCAATTTCAATAAAATTTAAATTTTTCACCATCTTCTCCTTATTACATACATTCTTCTTATCATCCGCCAATTTTACAGATAAATATACCTATAATATATCAATCATCACCTTAATAAGTGCTTACTTCTACTAAGTTGCCATCTGGATCCCTTAAATATATACTTTTGATTGGACCATTTGCTCCTGTTCTTGGTACTATCCCTAACTCAATAGGTATATTTTTTTCAACTAACTCATTATAAATATCTTCAATATCACCTTCCGCAATTAAGCATAAATCTGCACTACCAAAAGTTACATTCTGCGCAGCTGGTAAAAACTCTGCCTTCCCTCTATGCAAATTAAACTTTTGATTTCCAAACTTCACAGCATATCTATCATTAGTTCTATCCAATTCCATACCCAATACCCCTACATAAAACTCCACTGTTCTTTCTATGTTACTGCTGGTTATTACAATATGATCCAAATTTTTAATCCTCATAATATTCCCTCTCTTCCTTCTCTTATAATTTAAAATATCGAAACAGTTTAACATAGTTGGGTAAAATAAAATTCAATTAGGAAAAAGCAACACCCAACGTCCTATGTTGATATTATAATAATCTTTTTTCCCCTTGTCAATATATTTTGACTATCTATTTTATATTATAACTCCTCTATATAATTTAAATCTATAGCTACAACCTTCTAAAAAATCATGAGCTTATAAATTAAAAGTCATGATTTTTTTAATACTATTAAATAATTATCTTATCTATTTTAATAAATCTAAAATTATACTCTTTAGTCTTCTACAAATTGAAAGAGTTCTTCAACAGTAACACTAAATACTTTTGCAATATCCATTGCTAATTTCAAAGACGGATTATATCTTCCGTTCTCAAGATGGACAATGGTTTCTCGTCTTGTATTAACCATATCAGCAAGTTCCGATTGCTTATACTTCGCTTTTTCTCTATATTCCTTTATTTTAGTTACAAGCGCCATTCTTATACTCCTTTTTTATCTATAACAAAAAATATAATAGTACGAAGTATTGCAATTACATTTACTGCCCCAAGAATCAACCAACCCATTAAAGTACTAGAAACCATATTTGCATGACCTAAAATACCTCCTAAGTATGCAATAATAACCATTAAAACGACAAAGACTTTCAAACATATTGCATCACATCTATGCAGATTTTTTTCAGCCAATTCATCAAAACATTCTTTTTTATATTTTTCAACCCTATAATAGTGTATTAAAAGTATTCCGACTATTAAAAATCCCCAGTTACTTTGTAGTTGCCTATACTCAGGTCTCCAGTCTGATCTACTCCACATCCAATAATATCCTGCAATTAAAATCCCAAAAATAATTTTTGTTGCTACAACTTCTCTTATTGACACTTTATTTTTCATATCAAAAACCTCTCCTCTTATATAATTTCAAGTGATATATTTCTAACTTGATATTATATATATCACTTGAAACGAAAGATGTCAATACTAATGTTATAAATATTTCACTTTTAATATTTAACGTTTGGCTGTCAGTATGTTTAACTTCAACAATCTCCGCAAAAGTCCAATACATATCTTACATTTTATACAAGTTCTATGCCTTCTCTAAAGCCCTTAATATCTAAAAGTCGCTTATCAGCATAATCGCTCCTATTCCTTTTCTTAGTATAAACAAAACTAACATAAATCTTATAGTGTCTTACGGCAAGTTTTCATGTACAAAATCAGTGCTTCTGCATAAGCATAGGCTGTCTCGTCCACTGCATCTTCACTAAAAAATGGCATGGACTCTTCCATTGAATTATGAAGTTGTAACATCCCCATAAAAAGATTCTTCATCACTTTTTTGTCTATCTTTTGCTTGTCAATCTCACATAACTCTAAAAAATCATCAAACATTGTCAATTGATTTTTTTTAAGGCTTTCCAAAATTTTTGGATTTTTCTCTAAGTTTCTGTGCATAGCAATACTTTCTTCAATGGTAACTGTCACAATTCCATTTTGCTTATGAAATAAACATGTATGGAATAATTTTTTTAGTCGTTCCTCCCATGTTATTTCATTCATGCACATAATTTTTTCAGCCATTTTTAGCATAAGCGGCTGTTGACTCTCCAAAACCCTTGCCACAAATATATCCTTTGTCGGAAAAAAAGAATAAAAAAAAGTTTTGGATATATTTGCCTTTTCATATATTTGTTGTAATGTTGTATTTCTATAACCTTGGCTTCCAAAAAGTTCTCTTCCTACATCTAGTAGATACTTATAAATAGTTTCTCTTTCCTCTCTTGAATATCCTTTTCTTGGCATAGTAAACCCCTTTTCTAAAATCATTATTGTAATATAATAAAATATTTTTTATTTTCAAAACTTTATCAATCAAAAATATTTATAATTAGTATTAAAAAATCTACACCATTATAGCATATACCATAGTGATGTAGATTCATATTTATTAACTCTCTACTTAATTTATTTAGATACACTGTAAATTATAAATTAACTTAGCAACTTAACTGCTATAGATATTCATTTTGAATGATACGGGAGACAACCCCTTTACGCATACCACTTTCTTTTATCCCATAAACCACTGCTGAACATTCAAGTTTCACTACATCTTTTCGCTTTCGTACCTCTCTTTCTATAATTATTATGCCCTGCTTGGATAATTCTGCTATAAGTAAATCAATATATCCCTCTGCTTTGTTCTTATTCACACGTTCAATGACTTTTTCAACATCACGCTCCCACCATTCATGTGGCTCTTGCTCATAAGATTGTGCCCTCATCTCACCCACACTAAGATTAGCACTGGCACCAGCACGAATTTGTTCAACTAATTCTAAATCAATGGATTCTGAAATAGTTGAAAAAGCATAGATAGCACAAACCACTCCCTCATCTTCAACTTCCTTAATAAGATAAAGATTCGATACCCCACGCTTTTCATACTTTTTATATTTTCCCGCAATTTTAGATAAAATACCATCTGTAAACGGTGGTTCGAATAATCCGCTTTCCATACATGATTTTAATTTCGCAATATCTACCTCTTTTTTGTTCCAAACATGTGGTTCTACATTCTTACTAAATAAACTATCAAAAAATCCCATTTTCTACTCCTCCTCAATTTTTTTCATGAATATCTCTTGGGTAATTCCATCAACGCACAGACTAATGATGTCATTTTTACTTACTTGAAATTCTGCTGAAAATGGACCCCAATAGTCATAATAAGGTGTTACTCCTCCTTGAGAAAAATTTAATTTTCTCTTTACCTTAAAAACTACAGTATGACTTCCTGGCAACACATAAAAAGCCTGCTCTAACACATCATTGGAAAAAAAAGGTGGTTCACCATCTACAGATAAAACTGTTATGCCACCTTTAGAGTTCAATAACTTTGTCCGCACTTTTACATACTCGCCATCTTCTATTTTTTTTGAGATCTCGCTAAAATTATGCTTCTGCTTAAGTTGAAAAATAATTAATATAATCATGCTCAGTAAAAATGACAGAACAAGCGCAACTAATAATTGTTCAAATAAGCCTATTTGACCAAACATTACCTTAAATCTTTCCATTGTCACTCTCCTTACGTTTTAAATCAACTTAAAAATGACAAGCTAATTATTTCTGTCTATACTTAGAAACTAATGGCAACATAAATCATACTCTATCTTATTTTTCCTCCTTCCAATGCATAATAAATACTTTTTTATAAAGTAAGTTTTTATAATTTTAACATAAAGAGTATATAAATTCAATATAATTTAGATCTTAAATTTGCACTTCCTATTAATATATATTACAATAGCCAGCTACATCGATTTCAATGTAACTGGCTATATTCCAAATCCAGTAAAGGCCTTTTATTTTTCCATCATACCTAGGAAAAGTGAATAAGGCACATTCTTTCCCTCAATATATTTTATATCTTTATATATGGTCTCTATACTTATATTCTTAAAACCTATCTTTTCTAACAGCTTTTTAAATTCACATTCTTCGAAACCATGGTGACCTTCAAAATCACACTCATTACTATGAAATTCTCCATTATCCTTATTTAAATCAATAATTGCAAGCTTTCCGCCTTCATTTAATAGCTTATAAAAAATATTCAATATTCTTTCTATATCCACAATATGATGTAATGCCATGGATGTGAAAATCAGATCATACTCCGATTTAGAGGCTTCATCTTCCTCAAGAAGATTTCTACAGGCTGTCTTTACGTTGAAAATATTTAAAGTTTTAAGCTTTTCATCCAACACTTCTATCATTTTTTCTGAGGTATCTATGCAGTAAATATTCTTGAATTGGTCTGACAAATTACATGAGAATAAACCTGTCCCACAACCAAACTCCATTACATTATCTATATTAGCAGGTGGAAGCTTGGAAATTAAAATATCTGATAATAGCTTAGCTCTTTCCACTCTATACTTATCATCCCACTTTAAAGCTCTTTCGTCAAAATTCATAACTTACCCCCTTTATTAGAAAATATATCAATTTTAAATAAAAATAATTTTATTTAATTAAATATCAATCTAATCTCTAAATCTTTGCCTTCTACAAAAACAATACTATTTTTCTTTTTCAATAATATAAGATTATCTGTAAATTCAGCAATATTATTATTCCCACATCTAATCTATAACTCCTAAGTACAAAAGTTCAAGTATATATGCTAGTTTATAATTTACTTTATTTAAGACAACTTAATATACATTGCTCAAGCCCTTTGGAGTAAAATATTTATTATTTTTATATTTTATTTTTTCATACTTAAGGATACTTTTTTTCTTGCTAAGTCTATTCCTATTACTCTTACTTCAACAATATCTCCTACAGCAACCACGTCCATTGGATTTTTTATATAAGAATTGCTTAATTCTGATATATGCACAAGTCCATCATTTTTAAGTCCAATGTCCACAAAAGCACCAAAATCTACTACATTTCTGACTGTTCCTCTAAGTTCCATGCCTTCTCTCAAGTCCTCAATATCTAAAACATCACTTCTTAGAATAATCTCTCCTGTACCTTCTCTAATATCTCTCCCAGGCTTTTTAAGTTCATTAACTATATCCCTTAGGGTTGGAACTCCTATATTCAACAACTTTGCTGTATCAGTTATATTAAGTTTATCAATAGTTTCTCTTGCAAATCTATCTCCGCTTAGTAGATCTTTCATATCTAAAGCAACAAGTTTAAGTAATTCTTTCACCTTATCATAGCTTTCAGGGTGAACTGCTGTATTATCCAATGGTTCTTTCCCATCTTTAATTCTTAGAAAACCTGCACACTGTTCATAGGCTGCATTTCCTAGTCTAGCCACCTTTAGAAGTTGTTTTCTGGTAGTGAAGCTACCATTTTCTTCTCTGTACGCCACAATATTTTTGGCTATGGTGCTATTAATTCCTGAAACATAGCTAAGAAGTGAGTATGATGCTGTGTTAAGATCTATTCCTACAGAGTTTACTGCATCCTCAACCACGCCTTTTAGTACCTCTTTAAGCCTTGTTTGATTTACATCGTGCTGATATTGCCCTACCCCTATATGTTGTGGTTCAATTTTAACTAGCTCTGCCAAAGGATCTGTAACCCTTCTCCCTATTGATATTGCTCCTCTTATACTAACATTTATATCGGGAAACTCCTCTGTTCCAAGTTTTGATGCAGAATACACAGAAGCGCCTGCTTCAGAAACTATAAGGTATTTTACATCTATTGACTCCACTTTAAGCTCCTTTATTAATTCAGAAACTATCAGTTCTGATTCTCTGGAAGCTGTACCATTTCCTATTGCAATAACAGTTATTCCATGTTTTTTTACTAAAGTTTTCACGATAGCTTTCGACTCTGATACCTTATTTTGTGGTGCCGTAGGATAGATAGTTTCAAAATCTAAAAATTTTCCAGTTTCATCTATTACTGCTATTTTACACCCTGTTCTAAAGGCTGGATCCCATCCTAGTATAACCTCATTAGGTAGTGGTGGTTGAAGCAAGAGTTTTTTCAGATTTTGTCCAAAAACGCTAATGGCTCTCTCCTCTGCTGCCTCTGTCATCTCCGTTCTCAATTCACGTTCTAAAGCAGGTAACATCAATCTTTTAAGACTATCCTCTATTATGAGGTTCATAATTCCACGGTGAAGGTCTGTTCTTATATAGAATTTCTCTACCTTCTCTTGAATTCTTTCCATAGGATGATTCAGTTTAACCTTAAGTACATCTTGATTCTCTCCACGATTAACTGCTAAAACTCTATGTGGTGGCATCTTTGAAGCGATTTCAGAATACTCAAAGTACATTTTGTATGTGGAGCTATCTTCTTTATCTTCTGCTCCCTTTTTAAGAGAAGTTTCCATCACAGTAAGTTCGCTTACCATTGCTCTTATCTCTTTCTTAAGCTCAAAATCTTCTGCAATAATTTGAGCAATAATATCCATCGCTCCTGTAATTGCCTCTTCTGGAGATTCTACTTCCTTTTCTGGATTTACATAATTAAGAGCCGCCTTAACAAAGACTTCCTCTCCCATTAAAATTATATTCGCTAAAGGCTCTAAACCTTTTTCAATAGCAATGGTTGCCCTGGTTCTCTTCTTCTTTTTAAAAGGTTCATATATATCTTCTACCTCCGTTAAGGTTTCAGCTTTTTCAAGTGCATTCTCAATTTCCAGAGTCATTTTCTCTTGTTCTGTAATTGAATTTCTAACACTGTCTTTCCGACTTTCAAGACTTCTAAGATACTTTAACCTTTCATCAAACTCCCTTAATTGTTCATCAGTCATCTCCCCTGTTTGCTCCTTGCGATAACGAGCAATAAAAGGGATTGTTTTACCCTCATCTATTAAGGCGATTACATTGTCTACCTGAAAGCTCTTTAACCCAAATTCTTTAATTAGTCTTGATTTAATATCCATATTTTCCTCCAAAATCATTTTATATCTAATTTTATCACACTTTAGCAAGATTTGTAAAAGAATATACCTTGCAATTTATAGCATATCGTTATAAACTATAAGAAGAAAATATAATTAAAAGGAGAAAACTAACATGAAAAAAATTATATCTACAACAAAAGCTCCAGGAGCAATAGGCCCATACTCTCAAGGAATCGCAACAGAAGGTTTAGTTTATACATCAGGCCAACTTCCAATTGACATGACAACTGGAGAACTACAAACAGACATTAAACTTGCAACTAAGGCTTGTCTAGAAAATGTAAAAGCAATCCTTGAAGAAGCAGGACTTACCATGGATAATATTATTAAAACCACCGTATTTATGAAAGATATGGGACAGTTTGTTGATATGAATGAAGTATATGCAAGCTTCTTCCAAAGTAACCCACCAGCAAGATCTGCTGTTCAGGTAGCTGCCCTACCAAAAGATGCTGTAATAGAGATTGAAGTAGTAGCTGCAAAGTAATATTTAGACTTAACAAAGACTAGAATCTTAAACAAAAAACCTCTTACGTTTATCTATTAACGTAAGAGGTTTTTATCACTATTTTAAACTATATATCAAGACAATTTAATTTGTTGCTATACGCTTATCACAAATTCTTAAATGCTCATCTTTGATTTCTTTTGCCAAAGCTTCATCACTGATAATATCCAATACAGAATAAGCGTAAGCTTTTATTATTGCTCGCATAAAGTCTAATGCCTCGGGAGAATTTACCATCTCCATAGCACTTTGTTCATGAACTGCCACAGGAACTCCTCCTGGCAAAGTTGTTTCCAGATATACTGTAGGACATACATAGCTTACATTTCCTATATCTGAAGACCCTGACCCTGGATACCCCTCTTCTGGAATAAAATCTTTTATTCCAACATCACAAAGATTCTTCTTACATACATTAATAAGCGAAGGCACATTTATCATATCATCAAATGGATTCTCATAATCACGATATTCCACGGTTGTCCCTGTACATAAAGCAGCTCCATTAGCTATATCTAAAAGTTTTTTCCTAAGCTCTTTTAAATAGCCTTTTTCTTTTGCTCTTATGGAAAATCTGCATTGAGCAAAATCAGGTACAGTGTTTGTAACCTCTCCTCCATAAGTAATAATCCCATGTATTCTTGACTCTTGCTTAATATGCTGTCTTATTGCATTGACTCCATTAAACATCTGTATCACTCCATCTAGTGCATTAATTCCCTTGTGTGGATTTTGTGCTGCATGAGCTGCTAATCCTTTAAAATCAAACTCTATTGAATTCATAGCTAAAGAAAGGGTTTCTATGGAAGTAAATTCATCAAGATGAGCCTGAAATGCAAAGTCTACATCATCAAATGCACCTAACTTAATCATATCATATTTCGCTCCAAAGGTTTCTTCTGCAGGAGTTCCTATTACCCTAACCTTAAAATCCAGTTCTTCTGTAAGTTCTTTAAGTACAACCGCACATCCACACATTGTACCGGCTATCCAACTATGTCCACAGCCATGCCCTGGCCCTCCATCAGTCCCAAAGCTTGGGATTGCATCATATTCTGCAACAAAAGCAATGGTCAACGATGCATCCTTTTTACCATATTCACCAACAAATGCAGTTTTTAAGCTTTCATATGGAAAATCTACCCTAAATCCATACCTTTCTAAAACATCAGCTATATGTTTGGATGACTCATACTCTTCTCCACCTAGTTCCGGATGGTTAAATACAAAGTTTGCTACAGATTTAAAAGTGTCAATTTCTCTCTCTAAAGTTTCCTCAATAATTTTTTTTAAATCTTCCATATTATTTTTCACTCTATTTTCTCCTGTTCCTTTAATTATATGAGAAATTATATCACAGGATTTTTAAATTTAAAAGTTTAAAAAATTATTTATTGAATATTTTTATTCATTATATTTAACATGTCATGATATGCCTTCATTGTCTGAGTCATTTTTTCAGGATACATCTCATACATACGTAAAAGTAGTGCATTACAGTATGCCATTTGTAATACATAAGAATTAAAAAAATTATCAGCTGTTTCATAAAAAGCTACATAGTCTGATATCCCCAATTCTTTTGCTGTAATCTCTGAATCTGTGATTAATATAATATTACTTTTTTTGCCTTTTCCATAATTGCATACCCATTTTTCACTTTCAGATAAGGTAGGATATGCAAAAAGTAATATCAGATCTTCTCCTCCTAAAAGAAATAAATTTTCCTTTAGCGCTAAGCCTTCTTCTGTTATGGAAATACAATCCACACCTAATATTTTTAAATAATTTTTTAAATAAACAACTGTAACCTCATCAGACCCAAATCCTACTAAATATACCTTTCTTGCAGCTTCTATAGCTTCAACAATCTTTGATAACTGAGCATCATCTATATCATTTATAAAATTTTGAACATCCATCATTAAATTCTTCATATAAATATTTAATAGCTTCCCATCAGAGTCCTTATCTAAAAGTGATAATGAAGAATACACTTTTTGTGTGGATATATATTCTTTTTTTATGCAGTTCTTATATTCCAAAAAGCCTTTAAATCCTAGTGCTTTTGCAAATCGTATTACAGCAGTGTCACTTACCTTAGAAACCCTTGCTAGCTCATTTGAAGATAAAAGCATTGATTGTTGATAGTGATCTACCACATATTTTGCGACCTGTTTCTCTCTATCTGATAGTTCACTATATTTATCTTTAATTCTCTGCTTCATGGTTTGTTCCACCATAGAAATTTTCCCTCCAACATCATAATTATTTTTAAATTTTGAAATACTAAAACTATTATAACATTTTTTTATTTTTTAAACATAAAATCATTGACACGAATTAAATAATTCGTATAATGTACTTATGAATGTTATTATTCTTAACGATTTGATGCTTAACTAAAAAGGAGAAATTTAAATGAAAACTGAACTGAATGAAAAAAAGAAATGGGACTTTTTATCTAATCTACACCCCTTAATTATTGTGTTTTTCATAATAGTTATATTATCAATTTCCACTTACATAATACCCGGTGGTTCATATGATAGACATGAGGTAGCATTTTCCGCTATCGGCGGTGATACTCGTGAACTTATAGACCCTGATTCTTTTCACTATGTAGACTCTGTTCCTCAAGGGTTTAAGGAACTATGGACAGCTTTTCTAAATGGAGCCGTTGAAGCTTCTGACATAAGCTTTTTAATAATGATATGCTCTGGAGCATTTACTGCTATAATCGCTACAGGTGCTATCACTAATGGAATAAATTCACTGGTAAAAAAATTCGGTTCTAAATCTTATGTAATCATTCCAATCTGCGTATATATTTTTGGTCTAGCAGGTGCTACTGCTGGTATTTATGAAGAATCCATTCCCTTTATATTAGTTCTAGTCCCCTTAGCTATAGCTATGGGCTTTGATTCTATGGTAGGGCTTATGACTGTTCATTTTTCTGTAGCTGTGGGTGCCTCAGCAGCATTTATTAATCCATTTAACATAGGCATCGGTCAGGCTTTAGCAGATGTACCGTTTATGTCAGGGATAGGTGTACGTATTGTAATGTGGTTTATAATGATGACTGCTACAGCCCTATATATACTTAGATATGCCTTTAAGGTAAAAAAAGATCCTCAAGCTTCTATCTGCTATGAAGCTGATAAGAAAAAGAAAGAAGAATATTCTAAATTTTCACTTGATGAGTTGGAAGGCATATCATTTAGGGGAATACTTGTTATTTTACTTGTATTTGCAGGCTTAGGCATCATAGTTTATGGAGTTTTAAATTCCGGATGGTGGTTTGGTGAAATAGCTTCAGTTTTCTTGTATATGGGAATAATAATACCTTTGATAGGTGGTTTAAACGTAAATGAAACTATATCTAAATTCATAGAAGGTATGAGTTCGGTACTCTCAGCAGTGCTTTTAATCAGTGCTTCTAGAGTTATAACTACAATACTTACAAATAGTAATATTATGGATACTATACTTCACTCCCTATCACAAATGCTTACAGATATGCCTAAAATAGCCTGTGTCTTAATAATGTTTTTTATATCTTCAATTGCTATGTTATTTGTTCAAAGTATGTCAGGTTTAGCTGCAACTATAATGCCTATAATGGCTCCTTTATCAGAGCTTCTTGGCATATCGAAGCAAACAATGGTTTCCACCTATGCACTTGGTACAGGTACCTTTGCTTGGATTGCACCATGGGAAGGAGTTAATTATGCCATGACTACTATGGCAGGAGTTGATTTTTTTGGATATTTGAGAGAAGCTGCCAAATTCATAGCTATAGTCTATGTTCCACTTTCAATTGTTGGCTTAATTTTAATGACTATATTTAACTTTTAAATAAACTAAACAAACAAGAACCGACCCATAAAATCAGATTTTTCTCATCTGCCCTTTATGAGTCGGTTCTTTTATATTTTTAGTAGTAATTTAATAATATGAATTTAATTATACAAAACTCCAAGATCAAGCTTATTAAATTTTTCTAAGAAATCTCTAAGTTTAGTTACAATTTCTGATACTCCATCTTCCTTTTCAGATTCTACATTTAATACAAGAAGTGGTTCATGAAGAGACATTCTTAATAATAACCAACCTGTGTCTGTGATTAATTTTATCCCTTCATAGTTTGGTTCTTCAATTTTAAAATAATCTGAACTTGTGGCCTCATCTTTAAGCATTGAAATAATATGATTACCATATGTCCCAAAATCTTTTTCAATTATAGTTATTCTATACTCTTTTGCTTCTTTAGGTTGTTTTAAATTTTCAATTAGGTTTTGAAGCTTTTCACTTGACGCATTCATTTTAGCTGCCTTTATTAGTATTTTTGCTATTAAATAGGCTCCATCATCAAGGAATTCATTTTCTTTTAGAGCTGCGTGTCCTGAGGTTTCTATTGCCAACTGGCAATCTTGTCCCTCTTTGTTAAGCCTTATAGCCTCATTAATTACATTTTTATATCCTCGCTTAAATCTATGATGAACTCCACCCTTTTCTTCAATAAATACTTTTAGCCCTGTGGAAGTTATCGAGTCAGTCACGATTGTAGTCTTAGGATGTTCTTCTAAAACTATTGTACTTATTAGCCCTATAAGATTATTTCTATTTACCTCTCTCCCATCACCAGTTACTAAAGCCGCCCTATCTACATCTGTATCAAAGATAATCCCTAAATCTGCTTTTGTTTCTACAACTGCCTTTGTTATAGATTCCATAGCCTCTTTGTTTTCTGGATTAGGCTGATGATTCGGAAAATTTCCATCTGGCTCTAAAAATTGGCTACCCTCAATATTTGCGCCAAGAGGTTCTAATATTTTATGAGCAAAAAATCCACCTGCTCCATTTCCAGCATCTACAATTATTTTCATTCCTCCAAAAGGTCTGTCCATACCTGTAGCCTTAGTAATCTTGTTTCTTAGGTCTTCTGAATAAATATCAATTAATTCTACATTGGTTAGCTTACCTTTCACCAATGTATCTACATTTTTTTCAGATAAATCTGCTGCATATTCTAGTATAGTTTTAATATCATTTTTCTCTGCTCCACCATTTTGGGTGAATATTTTTATCCCATTATAGTAATAAGGAAGATGACTTGCCGTTATCATAATCGCCACATCACAGTTTAACTCTTTGTCTTTAGTTGCCATAAACATTGCTGGTGTAGTTGCCATTTGACAATCAAAAACTCTAACTCCTTGACTCATTGCTTGAGCTATTATACTGTCTTTAAGTATACCTCGAGAAAGTCTTGAATCTGTACCCACTGCAATTTTTATATTTTGGCTCGGTTTGGAAAGTTTTTCACTTGCCCATTTTATAATCCCCTTAGTTATCCATGTAACTCTTTGTGCCGTCAGGCTTACTTCAAGTTTTGGATTTTCCATTGCAACTCCTCTTATATCTGTTCCATTTTGTAAGGCTCTTAAGTCTCTAGGCATAGTTAATTCCTCCTATTTTAAATTTTTTAAGGCTACATCTACAATATTCTTAGCTGTAAGTCCATATTTTTCTACCAAATCCATAGGTTTTCCACTTTCTCCAAAGGTGTCGTTAATTCCCACCTTAACAACCTTTGTAGGTCTTTCTTCGCTTAACACCTCTGAAATAGCAGAACCTAAACCACCTATAATATTATGCTCTTCACAACTTATTATAAGTCCTGTTTCTTCTGCTGCCTTTACTAATATTTCACTATCTATAGGTTTTATGGTGTGAATATTTATCACTCTTACACTATAGCCCTTTTCTTCTAACTCCTTAGCTGCTATTAAAGCTTGTTGAACCATATAACCTGTAGCTACTAAACTTATATCGCTACCGTCTTTTAGCGTTAACCCTTTACCTATTTGAAACTCTGTTTCATCTGTCGTTACCCTATCTACCCCTAATCTTCCCAGCCTTACATAACAAGGTCCATTGTACTTTGCTACAGCCTTTATTGCCTTATTAGTTTCTAAATCATCACATGGTGAAACCACAACCATATTTGGAATTGCTCTCATTATTGCTATATCTTCCACTGACTGATGAGATGCTCCGTCCTCACCTACAGTTAATCCTGCATGAGTTGCACATACTTTTACATTAAGTTTCGGGTAACAAATTGAATTCCTAATTTGTTCAAAGGCTCTTCCCGCTGCAAACATCGCAAAAGTGCTGGCAAATACTGTATTTCCACAGCTCGCTAAACCTGCCGCTACTCCCATCATATTACCTTCAGCTATACCCATATTAAAGTGCTGATCTGGGGCCACTGCCTTTGCATCACTGGTTTTTGTGGACTTTGAAAGATCTGCATCTAAAACTAATATATTCTTATTAGTGGTTACAAGTTCTGCTAAAGCCTTTCCATAAGCTTCTCTAGTTGCTATCTTACTCATTGTCTGCACCTCCAAGATCCTTCATTGCGATTTCTAATTGTTCTGTATTAGGAGCATTTCCATGCCACCCTGCATTATTTTCCATAAAGGATACACCTTTTCCTTTTACTGTTTTCGCTAGTATCAAGGTTGGTTTCCCCTTATACTCTCTTGCATTATTATAAGCTTCAAATATTTCATCATAGTTATGTCCATCAATTAATATTACATTCCAACCAAAAGCTTCAAACTTTTTATCAATAGGCGTAGGATTCATTACATCTGTAATATTTCCATCTATCTGCAAACTATTATTATCTACTATAGCAACTAGGTTATCTAACTTGTAGTGTCCTGCTGACATGGCCGCTTCCCAAACCTGTCCCTCTTGAAGCTCTCCGTCGCCTAATAACACATATGTTCTATACTCTTCTTTATGATATTTTCCTGAAAGTGCCATACCTACAGCCACAGAAATTCCCTGTCCCAATGAACCTGTAGACATATCAACGCCCTTAACATAGGTCATACTTGGATGTCCTTGTAGTTTTGAATTGATTTGTCTAAAACTCATCAAATCTTCTTTTAAGAAAAATCCTTTTTCCGCTAAAACAGAATATAGTAGTGGTGATGCATGCCCCTTAGATAACACAAACCTGTCTCTATCTTCCTTGTGTGGATTTTTAGGATCTATATTCATCTCCTTGAAATAAAGAGCAGTTAGTAACTCTACTCCTGAAAGCGAACCTCCTGGATGCCCAGATCCTGCTTTTGCAACCATCTTTACAATATTTCTTCTGATGTTTCTTGCTGATAATTCATAGTCTTGATAGTTCATTTCTTCCCTCCAATTTTTTATTTAAGCGATTTATCCTTATTTGGTACTAAAAATTCCCACTGAGTTTCAATAGTAATAATTGCAATAAATATAAACATACACCCTAATGCCATTTTAGTATTAAATAAGTCTTTATAAAAAATAACCCCTAACATTGTACCTATTACGGACTCCAAACAAAGTATTAAAGATGCATGAGTCGCAGGTGTATATTTTTGAGCGATATTTTGCAATAAAAATGCCAGCAAAGTTGACCCAAAAACAAGGTATAAAACAGTTACATAAGCTGATGATTCTAATGCTAAAAAATTAATAGGTTCTTCAAAAATAAGACCACCTATAACAGAAAGTACCCCTGTAACCGCTAACTGAATAATAGTCAATACTATAGGGTCTGACTTTTTAGCAAAATACCCTATGGAAACTATATGTCCAGCAAAAAACACTGCACAAGCTAATGTCCATAAATCTCCGATATTTAAAGTTAGTCCTTCCTTTAAGGTTATCAGTGCAATCCCTATAAGTGCTAAAAAAGCTCCTACCATTGCAAAATTATCAGGTTTTTTCTTATATACAAGCCAAACAAAGAATGGTACAAACGCTACATTAGTCCCTGTTAAAAAAGCCTGACTTGATATGGACGTATATTGCAATCCAATAGTCTGGGTTATGAATCCTGCAAACATGAAAAGTCCTATTATAAAACCACCCTTTATATCTTTTCTGTTAACTTTAAGTATTCTTTTAAAAAATACCAAACTCATGACAATTGTCGCTCCAATGAACCTTAGAGACATAATCCAAAAAGGGGTTATATGATTTAAACCACTTTTCATAAACAAAAAACCTGCACCCCATAAAAATGCAACAATAAGTAAGGATAAATCTGCATAAAGTGTAGCTTTTTTATTTTTATCTAAGCTCATATAATCCTCCATATTCTATATATATTCTTCTTTTTTATCAGAAATTTCTTTATATACCTCTTTAAGCTCCAAATCATGTACATCTAATATTCTCTCAATATATTCATTAAGTATTTCTTCATTGTCAGGTAAGAAAAAGTGAACTTCCCAGCTTGGGTTAAACCTATCTTCATTCTCAATTATAGTTTCAACAAAGCTTAAATCTTCAAGTTTTTCCATATCATAGTAGTCAAATATTGCCGAAAATTCCCACTCTTCAACATCACGTCCTGTTGATAACGTCAAGTTTACTAAATCTTTATCTGCTTCTAAAGTAGAAAATACAGCCTCAATATATAAATTGCCTTCCTTTGAATATATGCTTCCTACCTCTTTACTAAACATATTTTCTTCATCTTTTCTCATTATGACTATAGAACAATCTTCCATCTATATAATATCCTCCCAACATATAACCCCACCTATAGTGCCCTCGCCTGTATGCACCGTCAATAAAGCTCCCATCTTATGGCATTCTATATTGAATTCAGGAAGTAATTCTTTTAACTTTTCCGTTAAAAATTCGCCATCTTCTTGTCTGTTTCCATGAACTGTATAAATCGATTTTATCTTTTTCCCCCGAGAAACAGCATTATCAATTTCAACTTTAAATAATTCAACTAATTTTAATATTGATTTTTTTCGTCCTCTAACCTTTGCTATATTATTGAGTTTTCCTTCTTCATCAACTTCAATAATAGGTTTAACATCTAATACTGAACCTACAGCACCCTGTACCTTACTTATTCTTCCACCTTTTTGAAGATATTTTAAAGTTTCAATAGCAAAATAAACCTTTTGGTTTTCACAATCTTTTTTAGCCTTTTCTACAATATCATTAAACTTCATTCCACTTGTAATATATTCATTAACAGCTAAAATTACCGAGCCTATACCTACAGAAGCACTTTTACTATCTATAATTTCTATAACCATATTACCTTCATAACTATCTACCACAGTTTTAAACATATTATACGTCCCACTTAATCCTGAAGATAACAATATTCCTATACAATGAGTATATCCTGCTTTTTCAAGAGTTTCAAAAGCATCAATTGCATCTTGAATAATAGGAAGTGAAGTCTTCGGCTCAAATTCATCTAAATCGCTTGCCACTTGGTTTACATTAATATCTACAATATCTCTAAAGGTTCTTCCATCTTTGTAAATAATTTGAAGTGGTACTACTGTCGCTTTTATATTGTCTAAAAGCTTCTTATCCAAATCTGTAGTAGAATCTGTTAAAATTGCAATTTTTTCCATACATATATTCCTTTCTAATCCTCCCATGCCACACATATTCCTAAAGTTCCCGGACCTGCATGCCCAGCCATGAGTGGCCCATTTACCGAAATATCTTTATAAAATGAATTTTTTAAACTATCTAGGATGTTAAAAACTTCTATAGCTTCCTTTTCAGCTCTTCCATGAATTACTGAAAACATTACTCTTTTCTTATCTTTTATAAGATCAAAAGCTATTTGTGTAATTGTGTTCAATGATTTTTTTCTTCCTCTTACCTTCGCTGCAGGATAATAGTAACCTTCTTCCGTTATACCAATTATCGGTTTAATATCTAAAAGAGTTCCTACAACCCCCTCGAAAGAACCTATCCTACCTCCCTTCTTAAGATACTTTAAATCTTCTACAGTAAAAAATCCTCTGCTTCTCTCCAATATATATTTTGCCCTTGAAACAGCCTTATCAAAATCATTCTCATTTTTAACAATTCTTGCTGCTTCAATCACAGAAAATGACATACTCATAGATATTTGTTTAGAATCTATAAGCTCAACTTGAAAATCATCCTTATAATGTTCTAACGCATTTTTAACTGCATTATAAGTTCCACTAAGATTAGATGAAATGGTTATTATAATAAGATGGGTATAACCCTCATTCTTCTTTTTTTCTAAAATATCTATTATATCTGATGTGAGAGGTAATGATGACATTGGAATTTCTTCATCTAAATGTTCATATACATAATCAGATGTAATATCAACCCTATCTCTAAAGTGCTTATACGAATAATTTACTTGTAATGGGAATAAATCTATATTTAGTTCCTCTAAAAGCTCCGGTCGTAAATCACTTGTAGTATCGCAAATAACTCCAATTTTTTTCATTCTAAAATTCCTCTCATATTAGATTATTTAATTAATATCATACCATTATTTACCTCTAAAAGTCCATATTTTATTAAGTATGAAATTATAAACCACATTAAATCCTGTTGTTACCAACTGCCCCAAAGAAGAGTTAATATTTCCCACATCAACCATGAGGTACATCAGCCCAAGATTTATTATTAAGGCAGATAAATATACTCCTACAAACTTAATGGCAGTATCAGTGCCGGTATTCTTCTTAAAAACATATTTACTGCTGGATATATAACCATTAACCAGACCTGCCAAATATCCTATAATAGTTGCAGGTAAATAGTGAAGACCCATAAAGGTCACTATATTAAATACCACTACTGAAATAAGAGTGTTAAATAGACCTACCACACAAAATTTCAAAAACTGGGAATATTTACCTATAAGATCTCTAAGGTTTATCATCAAAGCCCAGCTCCTCATCCACAATATAGACAGGCCTTTTTCTTGTTTCATCAAAACTTCTCCACAAAAATTCTCCTAAAATACCTAACATAAGCATCTGTATCCCTGATACAAAAAGAAAAACTACCATCATAGATGCCCAACCTGCAATAGGAATATTATGCATAAACTTATTTGCAATAACAAAAATCCCATATATAAACCCTAACAACGATATAATTATCCCTAAAGCGGATATAGCTCTTATTGGAGTGTATGAAAAAGCCATAAAAGAGTCTATAAAAAGCTTAATCTTTTTAGACAATGTCCATCTGGATTTTCCTATCTCTCTAGCCTGCCTTACATAATAAATCTTATCTATATCAAATCCACACCAAAGAAGTTGTCCCATAAGCGATGAATTCTTTTCTTCCATCTTACATATTACATCAACAATCTTTCTATCACACATAAAGCAGTCGAAACCACCCTCAGGCATATTCTTAAGAGCAAAAGTTCTCATTAACTTATAATATAAGTTAGATATAGTTTTTTGGACAATACCTTCATTTCTGTCTGCTCTTACTGCCATTATTAATTTACTTCCTTCTTTGTACTTCTTAAGCATATCTAAAATTATTTCTGGTGGATCTTGAAGATCTGCTGTCACCATACATACCACCGAACCTGAGGCATAGTTCATACCTGCAAAAATCGCTGTATGAGATCCAAAGTTTCTTGATAACTTAAGTAGTTTAACCTTCGGATTATTATTTTTTATCTCCTTTAAAACTTTAAAGGAATCATCCCCTGATCCATCGTCTACAAATATTAATTCATAGTCTATAGATATATTATCCAAAACCACTTCCTTCAGTTTTTCGTATAAAGGCAATAGGTTTAGCTCATTAAAATATACAGGTATAATTATTGATAACTTCATACTTTTTTAGCCACCTCTCCAATGTAATCTTGGTAGTCCCTTATATACTCCTCAGGATTATACTTTGTGTTTGTTAGCACTAATAACACGCTGTCTGGTGAAAAATCATACATATCCTTCCACATCATCTTATTAAGATAAAGTCCTTTATGTGGCTTATCTAATAAAACAATAGTTTTTTCTCTTCCGTTATCGATCATAACCTTTGAACTTCCACTAACGTTTATAAACACAAATTCGGAAATTCGATTTGCATGTTGTCCTCTAATAACTGAACTATCTGAACCATAAATATAAAAAGCTCTTTGGATTTCAAAGGGTATGTTCTTCATACCTTCAACTACAACCATCCCACCTCTTTCATCTCCTAGTTCAGAAAATGCAAATTCAAAAAAGTCGGGTCTCATTTTATTTTGCTCATACTGAAATTTAAAGATAGCAAACCACTTAATATCTCTAACTTCACCATTAATAAAAAAGTGTTTTTTAAATTCTCCCTCATAAGTGAAACCACAGCTTTCATAAAGCCTTATTGCCCTATAATTATCTGAAAGTACATTTAAAAATATTCTTTCTAGCCCTAAAATATTAAACCCATATTCTAAAATTTCATCAGTAGCTTTACGGGCTATACCTTTCCCCTGTGCCTCATAACTTAAAGCAATGGCAAATTCAGCTTTTTTCCCTTTCATATCTATATCTTTGAGACTTACTGTTCCAAGATACCTATTATTATCATCCACTATTGCCATGTGCTTTTCTGTCGTACTTTCCAAAGAAGCCTTAACAAAATTTTTACCCATTTCCTCTGTAAAAACCTTACCATGAAATGTAAAATAACAGCTTACCCTATCATCATTCATCCAACTAATCATAGGCTTTACATCATCAAAACACAATTCCCTTATACTCATATTCCACCTACTTAATAATTATTTAGTATATCCACAAGATAATCTATCTCTTCATCAGACATCCCATTGTAAAAAGGCAAACTTAAAACTGTATTTGCATAGTTCTCTGTTATAGGAAAATCTCCTTTTTTCTTGCCCCAACTACCATAAGCCTTTGATAAATGCGGAGGTATAGGATAGTGTATCTGAAACCCTATCTCATGATTTTCTAAATACTTACAAAACTTTTCTCTCTCCAAGACCCTAATAACAAAAAGATGATATACATGGGTAGAGCCTTCTTGAACCTTCGGCATAATAAGCTTCTCATTGTTTACCTCTTTTAAAAGTCTATTCGCCAACTTGTTTCTTTCTTGCTCTAACTCCTTAATATGCCCTAATTTAACTCTAAGAAGGGCAGCTTGAACTTCATCTAACCTAGAATTATACCCAACTTCTTCATTTTCATACCTAACCTTCGAACCATAGTTTCTTAACATTTTAATATGCTCTGCATATTGGTAACTATTGGTAACTATAGCTCCTGCATCCCCAAAACAGCCCATATTCTTACTTGGATAAAAACTATAGCAACCTATATCTCCAAAAGAACCTACCATCTTTCCTTTATGCATAGCCCCATGAGCCTGAGCACAATCTTCAATAACAAACAGATTATTTTCCTTAGCAAATTTCATAATTTCCGTCATGTTTGCTGCCTGCCCATAAAGATGAGTAACTAATATAGCCTTAGTTCTTTTAGTTATAGCTCCTTTAAGTCTTGTTTCATCTAAATTATAAAATTCATTTGGCTCTACCAATATAGGAACGCCCATATTAGCTGTTACCCCCATCACCGTAGCAATATAGGTATTCGCAGCTACTATAACCTCATCTCCTTGCCCAATTCCTAAGGTTCTAACTGCCATTATAAGTGCATCTAGTCCATTTCCACAACCTACGCTATAGGAAGTTCCCACATAGTCAGCAAATTCTTCTTCAAATAACTCAACCTCATTACCCAAGATATACCATCCTGAATTAAGTACTCTTTCAAAAGCATTATTATATTCTTCCCTATGCATAACATACATAGGCCTTAACTGATTAAACGGTATCTTCATGGTGCGTTCTCCTCCCTATAACATTTATTCCTGCAACTGCCATAATAATAAAAAATGGCATTAATGAATAATGATATCTCGATTGTACCTCTGTAAAACAATGCAACAAAGTAAACCCCACTATCATAATAACAGCTGTGCCTTCGTTACACCTTAAACTTCTTTTTCCCAATAAATATACTGAATAAATCATTCCCCAAAAAATAACTGCTAAATAATAACTTTGCGAAATAATATAAAGTTTCTCTCTATTATCCCAGGATGACTTAACCCATAAAGTAAACTCAGTATCAGGATTTGTATTTACCATTGACCAATAAAGTCCAAAATCGTCCATTGCCCATTGAGTCGCAAATTTTGATACCACTAATTCTAAAAAACCACTTGGATCATTCTTTATATTCTCTAACCCACGCCTTTTACCCTCTTCATGAGAGGCATTATAATCATAACCTGTACTCTCTAAAATCTTTGTAACTTCAGGATTCCACATGCCATTACTATCCTTTGATGTTCCTGCAAAAAGGCTCATCCCTGACTTAACTGTACCTAAAGGCACAAGAGTTTCATCACTAAAAGCCACATTAAATCCAAAAACTCCTAGAGAAAAAGAAGTAATAACCAAAACAAGTAAGACCATTGACCTTACTAAATAAACTCTGCTATTTTTAAACTTAACATTATATAAAAATAAAAATAAAACAAGAGTAGGAACAAAGGTTGATGATATAGGTCTTACTATTTGAGAAACTGCCAGTGATAGGCCTAACAGTACAGAGTAAATAGTTAGCCTTTTACTTTCAATATTTTTAATCCCTTTATAGAAAAACAAAAAACTTAGCACAAAAAATAAAGTAAACAAAGGTTCAGATGCAATCAAACCAGAAAACATAATTTGATTTGGCCATAAAGCAAATAGTAAGGCTGCTAACCTTCCTGATGACCTATTGCTAATCTCTGAAACCAGAAAATATAAAATTATGGCAGTTGCAACTGTACAGACTATATTAAAACTAATACCCGACCAAACACTATCCCCAAAAATCCTATAATAAAAAGACTGTATTAAAGGAAATCCCGTTATATGTGGAAATACGGTTCTTATCTTTAAATAAGCCTTATAGTCTCCCACAATCAAAGCCTTTGTATATTCATGGAACCTTAAAAAATCTATCTCTGGAACTGTTCGTACAAAATATACCCAAATAACTCTCGGTAAGGTTGCTATAACACCTATAAAAACACTGAATGTCAAATTACTATGAATAAGTTTAAATCTATCTATCAACAGCTTAAGAATAAAAAATAGCAGAGCAAAGCTCCCCATAGATAACACTAGCGTCTGCCATGGAGTTTCAAAAGATACAGTTCCATTAATAAAAGCACCATAGATTATTACCATCAAAAAAAATGCTATGGTCAAAGTGTACCCTGTATATCCTAAAAATTTTCTTGCTCTAATCATTTATCACCTCGAAATATTTATTACCTATATTCTAACATAAAGAAAACTATCTATCTAGTTTCCTACAAGGAATTTCTCCAATCTTTTCCACTATTCTATCCATCAAAGGCTGATGCCTTGGTACTACAAAAGTTAAGGCATATCCATCATCCTTGACCCTTCCAGAACGTCCTATCCTATGAATATAATCCTCGCCAGACTCTGGTACATCATAATTATATATAGAATCAACCCCTGAAATATCCAATCCTCTTGATACTACATCAGTTGCCACAAGATATTGAACATCTCCAGATCTAAATTCCTTCATTATCCTTTGTCTTTTAGGCTGTGGAATATCAGAATGAATAGCACGAACATTATAACCTTCTAATATTAAAGACTCATAAAGTTCGTCTACCCTTCTTTTAGTTCTGCAAAATATTATTCCCATATAAGGACTATCCTCTTGAAGTATCTTAAACAATAAGAGTTTCTTCTCCCTGTCTGAACAACTTATAACCTCCTGTTTTATATATCTATTAGAACTTGCATTATTACAATCCTCCACCAAGCTTATATCCTTCCTATACCTATAAGCAACCTTCCTTACCGAAGTATCTGAAGTCGCTGAAAATCCGAGAAATTGAAAGTCTTTTGGCAAATTAGATACAACCATATCAACATCCGTACTAAATCCCATAAGTAACATTTGATCAACCTCATCTATAACTAAGGTATCCACCTTCGATAAGTCTAAACGCTCACCTCTCATATGATCTAATAGTCTACCTGGAGTTGCTACCAAAATGTCAAAATCATTCTTCAACCTTCTCACCTCTTTTTGTACATCTACTCCACCGTAAACGCACAGAAGCCTAAGCCCCAAAGCTTCAGCCAAATAGCCTCCCTCCATGGCAATTTGTAAGGCTAACTCCCTTGTAGGACTTAAAATTAGAGCTTTCTTTGAAGTTTTATCCTTAATCTTATTTATTATAGGCAACAAAAAGCTAAGTGTCTTACCTGAACCTGTCGGCCATGTAACAAGCATGCTATCGCCTTTACAGCACTTAGGTATAACCTTACTTTGAACCTTTGTAGGTTTTACAATACCCTTTCCTTCTAATAAGGCTATCAGCCTTTCATCTAACCCAAAATCTCTAAACTCTTCCATATCTCTCCTACTCCAACCAATCCAAATTATCTCTAACAAAAATATTCAATAAGCTTTCTAAGCGTTTCTCTCCTTCCAAATAACTACTTAAATTAATATCCTTAGATCCATCCATAATAGCATCTGCGTAAAGTTCTTGAACCCTCAAAGAAAAATGAGTATAATCCTTATAATTATTCATATCAATTATCACCTCACTACTTTGCATATCCACAATCCTTACATTACTATAAGTACTTACCTTTTCAACAAAGTATCTTCGAGCATCTAAAACCGTATCATAAAGTTCATCCTCCATAGCAAGTCTCCACCAAATAGCCGAATATGGTGGCAGTGCAAATATAATCTCCACATCATCCTTTCTCATACTCATCAACTCATCAATGTATCTATCTATATTTGACTTTATCTTCTCTATCATCCCGTCTTCATAAACCATAGTCATAGGAAATTTCTTTGATTTATACCCCTGAACCATAACTTCCTTGGAAAAAATATAATCGTCTGCGAAATACCCAATCTTATCAATCGAAGTTTTATTCTTAGACCTTTCTCTTAAATCCTTATCTAAGTATAGAGCTAAATCCAATGGCATAAATCTAGTCCATGACTCATAACCTAGTAGATATTTAAAATCATCTAAAGGATTATCATTATAAAGATACTCTGGGAGCTTGTCAGAACTTTTATCCAAGGGTTTATCTATTGTAAATGTTGACCAATCAACATTTATCACAACTTTTTTCGCCCTATTTTCTCTCATAACATTTTCAAATAATAATAAACCTTCATTTAGTGTCATTCCACTTGGAACTAACTTTATCGGATTCCCCCAACCATTTTTTCTAAAATATCCACTATCAAAATTTTGCATCATTGAAGATCCTATTATTGCCACATCATAATCAGCATTCTTAATAAGCCCTGCACTTACAAACCTTGGGTCTAAATATCCTCTATCATCTTTAACTCTATAAAAGAATAAGGGATCAAAAAAGTATACAGTACTCACAAATACCACTAGCACCCCTGTCAACATTATAAAAAATAATTTCAGCCATCTTTTAGGCGACAACTCTTTCATAAACCACTCCTAAAAATTAAAATATATAAATGGACTAATTCTCGACATATGCACTATACATACAACAAAAATTAAGGCTATAACAAATGCAGTTCCAATATTTAGCTTGAAATATTGAAATTTTTCTTGATTATTTTTTAAGCAAAATACTATAATAAAACAAATAAATAAAATACAGGCAATATAACAAAAAGAAAACTCATTTCCCATATTAATAATAACTCCATCACGAGCTAAATCCTTAAACTGGTATAATCCCAAATTTTCTATATTTATCATACCCTTATAAATCTTCATTGCCTCTGCCATATTTTTTGCCCTGAATAATACCCATAATCCATTTACAATTAAAAAAGTTCCTGTAATCTTGATAAAATTTGGTATTTTTTCAAAAACTCCTTTAAATATCCTATCCATTACGGAAAACATACCATGTAAAAGTCCCCAAAAAACAAAGTTCCATGCTGCTCCATGCCAAAGACCACTAACAAAGAAGGTTATAATAAGATTTACATAAGTGCTAAGCCTTCCCTTACGATTTCCTCCCAAAGGAATATAAACATAATTTGATAACGCTCTACCAAGAGTCATATGCCACCGTCGCCAAAACTCTGTAATACTTTTTGACTTGTATGGTGAGTTAAAATTAATAGGCAAATTTATATTAAACATTTTACCTAAACCCATTGCCATATCACAATAACCTGAAAAATCAAAATAAATTTGAAAAGTATAGGCAATAGATGTCACCCAAGCTATAGCCATTCCTGGATTGCTAATCATATCAAATCCATTATCAACAAATATACACAAGGAATCTGCTATAACAATCTTCTTTACCATCCCTAAAGCAAAAATAAATAGTCCACGAGCTACGTTCTCCAAATCTATACTAGATGCCTTATCATTAGAAAACTGAGGCATCATTTCAGAATACAAAACAATAGGTCCTGCCACAAGCTGAGGAAAAAAAGTTACAAATAGACAATACTCTATAAAACCCCCAACCCTTTCCTCTCCCTTAAATATACTAATAAGAAAAGAAAACTGCTGAAAAGTAAAAAAACTAATCCCTAAAGGAAGAAAAATATTAAACATAGGAATACTCGTCCCAATTAACTTGTTTATATTCTCCACAAAAAAATCCATATATTTAAAATATCCCAACATCCCCAGATTAAAAACTATTCCCAAAAGAAGAAAAGGCTTGTCATAGCCCTTACCCCTCCCGGCAGTAATTAACTTCGCAAGCCAATAATTAATAACGATGGAACTAATAATTATCCATAGATAAGAAGGATTAAAAAAACCATAGAAAAATAAAGAGCAACCAGTCAAAAACCCTCTTTGAACCTTACCCCCAAATTTTCCAATACAAAAATATCCACAAAAAACTATAGGCAAAAATAAAAATACAAATTCATAAGATGAAAAAATCAAAAATTATCCCCCTATCCTGCAAAGAAGAAATATACAATAACTAAAAAACCTAAAACTATTCTATACCATCCAAACGCCTTAAAATCATGATTTTTAATATATCGCATTAAAAACTTTATAGCTACAACAGAAACTAAAAACGCCGTAACCATTCCTACAATCAAAGTTATAACCTCTGCAAAAGAAAAAACAAATCCAAATTTTAATAGTTTCAATAAACTTGCACCTAACATTATAGGGATGGCTAAAAAGAACGTGAACTCTGCTGCTACAAATCTGGAGCATCCTATAAGTATTCCTCCCAAAATAGTAGCTCCCGATCGTGAAGTACCTGGAATTAAAGATAAAATTTGAAAGCCTCCTATTATTAGGGCATCTTTGTAGGTAAGCTTACTAAGCGCCCGTACAGATGGTTTTTTGCCCTTTTGATGATTCTCTACCAATATAAATCCCACTCCATAAACAATAAGCATCAAAGCTACTGTGATATAATTATAAAGTTTCTCGTCAATCCAATCATCAAACAATACGCCTATAACTCCTGCCGGAACACAAGCTACCAAAACCTTTGACCAAAGAAGAAAAATATCTCTTTTCTCACTAGAACTTTTCCCCTTGGAAAATGGATACAATTTATTAAAATAAATAAGAACCACAGCCATAATAGCCCCGAGCTGAATAACCACCATGAACATAGACATAAACTCATCTGACATTTTAATATTTATAAATTCATCTACCAATATCATATGACCTGTACTACTAATAGGCAACCACTCAGTAATCCCCTCTACAATTCCTAGAAAAATAACCTTTAACAATTCAATAAAACTCATTCTGCCCTCCAACATTAATCTATTCAAATTACACACAATAAATAAAAAATATATAATCAATATTATACTCCAAAGAAAATATACAGTCAAACACCTTTCCCCTACAAATAAATATCTAGCACTTCTTTATTATAATTCATATATGTAAAAGACGTAGGATTTTTATCCTACGTCCTTAACTAAAACCTTATTACTTAACAAACTTCTCCACAAAATTCTTCATAATAGCTGCCACTTGAGCCCTTGTCGCCTTTCCTTTAGGATCTAACTTGTTATATCCTACTCCAACAATTAGTCCCTCATACTTTGCCCAACTTACAGCATCTAATGCCCATGGAGATATTTCCTTTTCATCTGTAAAATTACTTAAATTCTCTCTCTTATCAACTTTATACCCTTTAAATTTAGCATACTCCATAAGAATTGCCACTAACTGTTCTCGAGTTATATCTGTTTCTGGTTCAAAATTTGTTGCACTGAAACCTTCCACAATATTGTTTTTCTCTGCCCAATTAACTGCATCCCCATAATAACTACCAGTAGCCACATCATTAAAAGGTGAAGTTCCTGATACATTTGGTCTCTTCTCCAGATTGTAAATTATCGTAGCAATCATACCCCTTTTAGTATTCATATATGGGCTAAATCTATTGTAATCTGTCCCTTTCATTATGTCATTACTATCTGCAAAATAAACTGCCTCATAGAACCAATCTCTGACATCTACATCAATAAATCTTCCCTTAGGTTTCGTTGGTTCAATAGGCTTTATTGGCTCTGTCGGTCTTCCTGAATTCTTATCTGAGTTGTCTCCTGAACCACCTCCTGAATTAATGATTCTATCAATTGGTTTGTTTACTGCAACTGTATCACTTTTCCCATTTATGCTTAAGTTTATTGTTCCTGTGATTGTTCCTGCATTATCACTTGTAGCATCTGTTTTGTTGAAGTTTTCTAAATCTACATTTACTCCATACTTATCTGCTATTTCTTTTGCTAGCTGTTCTATTTCTTGACTTG
>JBOFZL010000055.1:0-3224 GCA_051655155.1 Filifactoraceae bacterium | reverse complement strand
ACTTTATGTGCTTTTTTAGTTTTTCTACAATAATCTTCTAAGTCCATTTTGTTTAAAATAGCATTTCTAACTACTGTTGTTTCACTTATTTTAGCATCAACTAAATCTTGTTTTATGTTTTCAAACTTGTCCAAGTAATTATTAAATAAATCTCCTGTACTTAATTTTCTACTAGTGTATGAGTTTATAACTACAGCTCTTTTAGCTTGAGATTTAATATCTAAAAACTCTAGATCTTGTTTGAACTTTTGATAAAATAGCTCACACCCTCTTATTGATGCAATATCTTGATATTCAATAGGAGTAATTATAGAATCTGATATAAGCATAAAGTTTCTAGCAATAAGATCATAAGATGGAGATAAATCTACAAATATATAATCATAATGCTCTATATCTTCTATATTGTTTTTGAACCATCTCCATACAGCTTTTTCTCTTCCCATTTGAGTTGATAGATATTCTGATAAAACACTTAAGCTTATATCACTTGGTATTATATCTATATTTTCAAACTCTTCTACTGGAGATTTTAGTATTACTTCACTTGCTGGTGTATTTTCTGTTAGCATTTGAAATAATGTTTTTTCTTCATGAACTACTTTATATAAAAACTGAGTTAAGTTTGCTTGTGTATCTGCATCCACTAATAATACTTTTTTACCTTCTTTGCTAAGTTTCATAGCTGTTAGTATTGTAAGTGTTGTTTTTCCTACTCCACCTTTAACATTGAAAAATGAACAAATTTTCATAATTCTCACCTCTTATTTAATAATTTAAAAATAATTTATTTTTAAATTATATAAAATTTAATATAGAATTATTATAACATTTTTTGCAATTTAATTTCAATTTTATTTTACTTCTTTTTTATATTATTTATCATGTTTTATTTGCTTTATTCTACAGATATGCTAATAAAGGTTAGAAAATAATTGTATATTTTATCATATAATAAAGGTTTGAATTATAAAATACTTTGAAAATATAGATAAAAAATACTATAGAAATTAATTTATTAATATAAAATAGAGTTCACAATAATGTGAACTCTATTAATTTAAAACTCTATTAAATTTGAATAGTAGATTTAACAGTTATAAATTTTTAAAAATCATTGTAATTTCCGTTTCTAAAGCTATCCTTTTTTATTGGTATAGCTATCTTATTTTCAAATATAGTATCCATAAACTCCCCTACGTATTATTTTTTTGAAACAATCATAAAATGTGGGCTCATTCCCATAACTGAATCTTCCGTATCTGTAAGTCTAACTATATTTAAAAGTTGTTCCTTACTTTTTTCTTCTTTCCATTTCTCATCTAGGCTCGGTGTGAACCAAATTAATCCTTCTATTGCATGTTTTTGAATAGTTTCAAATCCTATTAGCTCAATTTCATTTTGAAGTTCTATTGGAGTATGGAAATAAGCTTGTGTTAGGAAATATGGATATTCTTTTGGTCTTATGTGAACTCCAGATAGTAGTTCTTTTGCTATCATATTTTTATAAATAGCATCATCTAAGAAATTATTTGTTTTGCCATATGTTGATAGTGCCCAAGTTGTAGAACTAAACTTTGATATACCTACTGAAAATAAGAGTCCGCCCTTTTTTAAAACTCTTTTTGCCTCCTTTAATACCTGTGCTCTATCACCTTTATTTTGTAAATGATATAGAGGCCCCATTAGTAAAACTATATCGGCACTTTCATCTTCTCTATCTAAATTTCTTGCATCACAAACCTCTGCAATAAAGGTTGTTTTACTTTGATTTTCAATAGCAGTTTTTACAGCTGAAGGTGCTAGTTCTAATAGATGTACTGTATTACCTTTTTCTGCAAGCCAAGATGAATACACACCTATTCCTCCACCTATATCGTAAATAGTATTATTTTTATTTTTAATATACTTATTCAAAATTTCTTTAGTTCTATGTAATTCTATTTTTCCAAGTCCTCTTTCTAACCTTCCATTTTCTGCCCCATTTTCATAAAACTCTAACACATTATCTATATTCTCCATGGTTTCTCCCCCCTTAATTGTGAAAATAATCTAATTCTCAATATATCCATTCCTAAAATCAAATCTACAAATTGGAATTTATATAGTTCTAGATATTATATTTAGTATTTAATATGCTATTTATTTATATTACTTTTCCAATCATTATAAAAATCACTAATAGATTGATAACGTTCATGCCTATTAGTACTTACAGCCTTTTTAGCAACTTTAAATAATGCTTCTGATGCTGTCCATTCTTCTATTTTACGATTATAATTACTCCCTAAAAGTTCAAAAGCACTTGCTCCCATAGTAAAGACATTTGTAACCTCATCAATAGTTGCACCTAGTTCAAATTCTTCTGGTGACATAAACCTTGATGATCCCCAAAGCCGACCCATAGTATTAATAAATGGACTTTTTGAATAGAAGTCTATATCGCAAATTGTAGTTTTATTTCTCTTAAAATCATACATAATACTACCATCATAAAAATCTATTGCAACATAACCTTTTTGAGCAACTAATTCATGTAAATTAAATATATCATCAAGACACTTTAATTTTAATTCTAAGTCTAGATGATTAAATTTAAAGTTAGGAGAATTAGGATGAGTGTATTTAGGGTATTTATCAAAATTCCAATGGGCATTCAAACATTCTCCGTCTACCCACTGATAAATTGTTGCATATCCTCCGCTTTGTTCAAAACTATCAATTAACTTAATTAGATTTTCATGATGTATATCCTTATATACAGGGATTGAATTTTTCATTCGTAAGATTGCGTCCTCAGGTTTTCCAGTATAATTAATAGTAGGAGCTCCAGCATACTTTATAAATAGTTTCTTATTTTCTTTTTCAACCCCAAAACAAATATTTCCTGAATCTTGTTGGTCAAATACGCAGAAAACTTTTCCATATTTACTTAACCAACTAAAATCAAAATCTTCTTTTAATTCGAATTTGACATTATCTACTGTTTTAATTATTTTTTCCAAATATTAATCCTCCGTAAATTTCATTTCATATAATTATTATGAATTATTAATTTATCTATATATTAACTATTCTATCAATATGATTCATTGCCGATATAATCACATCTGACTGACATCTATTAGCATCTATAGAGTATATTTTTCCTAGACTATTACATAAATCATTTATATTACAAATTTGACAATTCAAGAAAAGTATTAATCTATACATCAAATATA
>JBOFZL010000054.1:0-2841 GCA_051655155.1 Filifactoraceae bacterium | reverse complement strand
AAGATAATTACAAATCCAACAGATAAAATATTTTCAGATTTTATTTTTTCACTAAGAAAAAATAGAAGATTTACTCAAGCACAACTTGCTAAGAAGTTAAATTCATCTACGGCAAACTATTTATATAAAGAAAATTTAAAAGGGAATAGTCAATTTACATTGATAGAAGTATTTAAATTATCTGAGGTATTAGATTTTCATATTGATATATTTTAAGATTAGCCTAGGATAGGCTTTTTTTTGTTTATTCCACAAACTTTGATAAATAAGTTAAAATAGTTTATATATAAATTAAAAAATAAATAGATTTATTTAATTTGAATACATTGATACTACTTAGATTAATCTATTTACTTAACTATATATAGTCAAGTTTGAGCCGACAAACTTGACTAAAACTGCATAAAATAATATTATAAAAATACCTTAACAAAACTTTAGATTGAAAATAAAAGACCAATTAGATATATTTAAATAAAGAAAAAACATAAACTATAAAGAAGAGGGATGATAAAATGCCAACAATAAGTATGTTCTACGGAATAATAATAAGAATGTATTGTGCACCAAAAGAACACGCACCATCACATTTTCATGCGTACTACCAAGATCATAAAGCATTAATTAATATAAAAACATGTGAACTAATGGAAGGGTCTCTACCTAAGAAGCAACTAAGATTAGTACTTGCATGGGCTGAGCTTCATCAAGATGAATTATTAGCAAACTGGGAAATAGCTATGAATAGCGAATTACCATTTAAAATAGAACCATTAAAATAAGAGGTGAGTATATGTATTTAGCTGTAAAAGAAGTTAAACCTATAGAAAATTATAAATTAATATTAACCTTTGAAAATAATGAAGTTAGACTATTTGATATGAACCCATATTTAGATAAAGGTATTTTTCAAGAATTAAAAAATGAAAATATATTTAATGCAGTTAAAGTGAGTTTTGATTCAATAGAATGGCCTAATGAAGCAGATATTGACCCAGAAACATTATATGAAGATAGTGTTGCATATTCAAGCTAGAAATAAGGAGTTGAGGTAATAATTTACCTCAGCTCCTTTTATTTTAGCTACTAATTATACGAGCACATTTTCGAAAAAAGTCACCAAAGTTTACTAAAATAAAAAATATTACCGAAGCTGGGGTAGCGTCCATAGCTGTCAACCTAAGATATATCAATGTATATCAATAGTTTGATGGCTTATTTAATTTGAGTTATTCCAAGAAATGAAATATTATTTTATCATAAATCATCTTGATTATATTTTTAGATACACTTAAGAAGAACTTAAGATTTTTGTGTTTAAATTTAGGGTAATTTGATATTAAATTTCTATTAAATTGCAATTTTTTCTATTTTATCTGGCTTTAAATTAATGATTTGTAGGATATCACAAGCTGTTTTTTTATGCTTTTTCTTTGATTTTATGCCAAGTCTCTTTAAATTAAGTATTATTCTTTTCAGAATTCGTACAATACATAAGTCTCCTTTAAAAATTGTATTAGTAAGTTTAGGTAAATATTGAGCGACAGCTCCAAAAGATTTAATCTCACTAATTTCTTTATTATCTTCTTCATGAATAACATTTTTAGCTGTAAAAACTATTGATGATGATAACAATAATGCAATTAGCCTACCATATAGAAAACATTTAAATATTTCCATACTTTAAATATTATTTCTATTTGCCATCTTAAAGTATATAAATCGTGAACCTGTGTAGAATCAAGGATTTCATCACTTACGTTAGTTATATAGGCATTTATACTATTAAAATCTATCCTATCTTGTTTTAATGTTCCACGCTTTTTTCTAATATCCTCTTGATGAGTTATTTCCCTTTTAATCTTGTTTTCTTCAGTTAATTTTGTTACAATTAATCTGCTTTTTAGTTCCTTTTTGAAACCTATGTAGATATCTTTGAGTTCGACTGTTTCGCCTTCTGCCAAAGGCTTTGCTAACTCTAAGATATCTATTTTTATGTACTCGCTAGATTTTTTAATAGTTCCAACCTTATATCTTTCAGGATTTGGATTTTTAATATATAGAGAAGTATTACTCTTTACTTTTGAAATAAAAGATGAACCACTCTTTGCAATTCTTCTTAAATAATCTACTTTAAAGTAGCCTAAATCGGCTAATTTCAAATCTTTACGCTCTTTGTCTTTTTTCATTGTTTTCAAGTATTCTGCATCACTAGTTGTTCCAGAGACGATATCTACTCTCATAAATGAACCTGTTAAAAGCTCATATTGTAATTGTATTTTGACTCAATATCATTCTATTAAATATTTCCTGAATAAACTTTACGGCATTTCCGTTAAAACGCTTATCTAGGGCTTGTTTAGATACTTGAGTATCAAATACTACGTCATACCTAGATGCTAATTGTGATAGTGGGGCACTACATATATCTGCTCCATGAAAAACATTAAAAGCTAGGAAATCCTTAGCTGTTATACTACTTTTTCTTTGTACAAATTTTGTATCTTTATCTATTTCATCAATATCAAATACAGCTCTCATATTTTTAATTAAATGTTTAATTCTTTTATACATAAATTTAAGTCCTACTTTCTATTATGATTAAAAATTATATCATAACTGAAAATAAGACTTCTTAGGTTGACGGCTATGGACGCTACCCCTGATATGAAATTTTACATTGTAGTTATTATCTTCTGCGGTTTTATTAAATAAAAATTGATATGATTAGATTTAAATAGTTATTCACCTTATAGTGAAAATAAATAACGATAACGTGATTATAAAAAATGATTTTGTTCTAATTTATAGAACTTTTAATTATAGATTATAACTAGGTTT
>JBOFZL010000053.1:0-16076 GCA_051655155.1 Filifactoraceae bacterium | reverse complement strand
TAAAGAAATCAGAAATTTTTATAAATTCAAAAGTTTGAAACGGTGATCTCATTAAGCTTTCAATGCTAAATTCATCAGATTTAAAACTTGTAGAAAAAAGTATATCTTTAGCATATAGAATACCTACTATATTATCGATTGTATCCTCATAAACAGGCAACCTTGAGAATTTTTTTTCTTCAAAAACTTCAACAATTTCACTATAACTTGCATCTATTGATATAGCTAACACATCCATCCTTTGAATCATAATATCCTTAACTCGCAAATCTCCATATTCAAAAATATTGTATATCATCTTTTTTTCATCATTTTCCAAAAGACCTTCTTCACTTGAAACATTAACAATTGTTTTTAATTCTTCTTCCGTTATAAATGGTTTTTGATCATCTGGATTCCCTCCGAACAACCTTATAATTACATTTGTTATTTTTGTAAGTATCCATACAAACGGAGTTGCTACTTTTACAATAATATTGATTATTGGTGCAACTAAAAGCGACAGCTTCTCTGAATATTCCATAGCCAAACTTTTAGGTGTAATTTCTCCAAATATTAGAATTACAACAGTCATAACAACTGTAACTACCCCTACGCCACTTGAACCCATCATTTCTATTGCCAGTGCAGTTGCCACAGCTGAAGCAGCAATATTAACTGCATTATTTCCTAACAAAATTGATCCTAATAATTTATTCGGCTCTTGCTTCAAACTTTCTACAAGTTTTGCTCTTTTATTACCTGAGTCTGCCATATGTCTAAGTCTTATTTTACTTAAGGTCATAAGAGCTGTTTCTGTTGCTGAAAAAAAAGCGGACCCTATAACTAAAACTACTAAAATAAGTAATTGAATTATAACTTTACTATCCATAACTAAGTCTCCCTAACTTTTTATATATTTTACCATTATAAATAAATTAACACATTTTCACAAGAATTACTATTGGTATATATAAATTTTTTGATATAATGAACTAGAAATGGAGGTATTTTATGAGTATTTTAATTTTTGGACATAAAAACCCTGATACTGATTCTATTTGTAGTACTTTAGCATACGCATATTTAAAAAACGAATTAGGGATTGAATGTAGCCCACGTACATTAGGTCCTATAAAACCTGAAACTAGATTTGTATTAGACTACTTTAATCAAGATCCTCCCGAATTTTTAGAAAATGTATACACTCAAGTATCAGATCTTAATTACAAGTATTGTGAGGGAATAAATGAAAATAATTCCTATGTATACGCTTATAAAATTATGGAGAAAAATCAGAGCAACACTATAACTGTTTTAAACGCTAATAATAATATAACTGGGATCTTGACAATAAAAGACATCGCGATGGAATTAATCTCAGGAAACTTTTTTGATCTTGACACCTATTTTATAAACCTCATAAATCAATTAGAAGCTACTGTTATATTTGCTCCAAAAGAAAACTTTCATATCAGCGGAACACTTGTTATCGCAACAGATTATCACAAAAACATAAAACAACTTTATAAAAAAGATCATATTGTAATATCAGGGGATATAGATTCTATAAATGAAGAGCTCATTAATAATGAAATAAAACTTCTAATAATATGTTCCAATTCTCATTTTCCTGAAAGACTAGTTAGCCTTGCAAAAAATAAAAGAGTTCCTATAATACAAACGCCACTTGGAACATACCATGTTTCAAAACTTATACAGCAATGTAATGTAGTCAAAAAAATAATGAAAAAGGATCGAATAATAAGTTTTAATATAGATGAGAGGGTTGATGAAATTCTAGATGACATGATTGCTAGTAACCACAGAAATTATCCTGTAACTGACAATGATGGGAAATATCTTGGATTTATTAACAGAAAGCATCTTCTTGAAGCTAGAAAGAAAAGAGTAATACTTTTAGATCATAATGAATATAGTCAGAGTGTTGAAGGAATAAAAGAAGCAGAAATTTTAGAAATAATAGATCATCATAAACTTGGAGGAATTAATACAATAAGCCCTATTAACTTCATTAATTCACCTGTAGGTTCTACCTGCACCCTAATATACGAAGAATATATAAAGAACAAGATAGATATTCCTTATATTCAAGGAGGTTTACTTATTAGTGGTATTTTATCAGACACTTTAATGTTTAAGTCTCCTACTTGTACTGAAAGAGACGTTGATGCTGTAAAGCAGCTTAATCAAATATTAAAGTTAGATATTGAAGTATACTTTGCTTCAATGTTTAAGTCTGCAAGTCAAATTTCTCACCTATCTGCAAAAGATATAATTTACTCTGATTATAAAGAGTTTAATTCAGGTAACATAAGATTTGCGGTATCACAAATATTCACCTCTGATCTTGAGCATATTAATAAAATTAAAACTGATCTTGAAGAAACTATGGAAAATATTAAAATCACTTCAAACTTTAACTTTATACTTCTTGCAATTACTGATATTATCCTAGAGGGCTCATATATTTTATGCACTAAAAACTTTGAAAAAATTGCAAATTCTATCTTAGAAACAAAAGAAGAAACCTATGGAAATTTTGCATTTTCCATAGTATCTCGTAAGAAACAAATCATACCCCAGCTTATCAAAGCTTTGGATGAAATTTAATTATTGAACACCTTGTACATCTTGGCAAAATAGGAAACTAAAAACTTGAAAGAAATATCTATATATGATAGAATTAAGTGTCATACAGAAGAAAGGAGGATTATTATGCTGAAAATATTTAAAACTGAAAATAACATAACCACCGAAACCAATGAATTTAGCAACGGAGTATGGATTCACATGATTAATCCCTCCCCAGAAGAGTTAGCAACGGTTCGACTGAATTATAATATTGATGAAGATCATTTAAAGGCTGCACTGGACGATGAAGAGTCTCCAAGAATAGATGTTGAAGATGAAAGTACACTCTTTATAATAGACATTCCTATCCCCTTTGAAGATACCATAAAAAAAGGTAGCAGAGCATACGGAACTATACCTCTTGGTATAATAGTTGCCGATAACGCGATTGTAACTGTCTGCACAATGGATTTAAAACTTTTAAACGACTTTATAAAAATAAGAATAAAGGGGTTTGACTCAAGTAAAAAAACGCGAATGATTCTTCAAATAATGTATAAATCTGCAACCTACTTCTTGTTCTACCTTAAGCAGATTGATAGAATATCAGAAACAATAGGTGGAGATTTAAGTGAAGCTATGAAGAACGAAGAATTAATACAACTTTTATCTCTTGAAAAGTCCTTGGTTTATTTTACAACCTCACTTAAGGCTAATGAAATTGTATTTGAAAAAATGCTTCGTCTTGATAGTGTAAAAAAATATGAAGAAGATAGAGATCTACTTGACGATGTAATCATAGAGAATAAACAGGCGATAGAGATGGCTGGAATTTACAGTGGTATACTTAACGGAACTATGAATGTTATCGGTTCAATTATTTCCAATAATCTTAACATTGTAATGAAAATATTAACTTCCATAACTATTGTAATGGCTATACCTACTATAACTTCAGGATTTATGGGAATGAATGTACCTGTTCCTTGGGCTGATAACCCTCTCGGCTTTTTCTATACTATTCTTGGTACTGGCATCCTAGCTGGTATAGCTGCACTAATAATGTTTAAGAAAAAACTATTTTAAAAATGGGTTGTCAATTTATGACAGCCCATTTAATTTATAAATCTTCTATTGCGTAAAATCCTGGATTTTTACCTATTATTTTAGGTACGAGATTCAAAGTGCCTACAGCGTACACCCTTATTGATATATCTTCATACCTCTCAGTTTCTGAAATAATATATCTTCCCATGGTTCCACTATACCCACAAAGCGCAAGTTTATACATCTTAATGCCTACCTCTCTCCAAATAAAGCTTTCGCAAAAGTCTGAGAGTCAAATTCTTGTAAATCATCCAACTTCTCACCCACTCCAATATATTTAACTGGCAATCCCAATTCTTGAATTATCCCTAAAACAACTCCACCCTTTGCAGTGCCATCTAGCTTGGTCAATATTATTCCTGTTAAGGGCGCTACTTCTTTAAATAATTTCGCTTGACTAATCGCATTTTGCCCTGTGGTTGCATCAATTACTAAAAGCACTTCTTTATTAGCTTCCTGATACTCCCTATCTATTATCCTAAATATTTTTTCAAGCTCCATCATCAAATTCTTTTTATTATGAAGTCTTCCTGCAGTGTCACAAATCAATATGTCTGCATTTCTAGCTTTAGCTGCCTTTATTCCGTCAAAAATAACTGCTGAAGGATCTGCACCTTCTCCATGCTTGACTATTTCCACTTCTGCTCTCTTTGCCCATATATCCAACTGTTCTGCTGCTGCTGCCCTAAAAGTATCTGCCGCTGCCAAAATGACCTTTTTGCCAATCTTCTTATATTTATTTGCTAGCTTGCCTATAGTTGTTGTTTTTCCAACACCATTAACACCAATAATAGTTATTACGCTTGCACCATTGTTAATATTCATCTCTGAACCTTCTTTTGAAAGTATCTCAGCAATTATACTTTGCAACTCAAGTTGTACTAGCCTTGTATCACTTATAGTCTTTTCTAATACCCTTTTTCTTAAAGTGTCTACAATATAATTTGTAGTTTCAAAACCTACATCTGCCATTATAAGAATTTCTTCCAAATCCTCATACACCTGCTCACTTACACCTTCATAACACTCAAATAGCTCCGTTAATTTATCTGTAAAATTCTTTGTAGTTTTACTTAAACCTGCTTTTAATCTTGTAAAAAAACCTAAAGATGAAACAGCTTCAGCACTATCTTCCTCTTTATTCTCAACTATGACAATTTCGTCAGCTACTTTAGATGTCAAATTATACTCTTCCTGATCTACTTCAATTTCCTGAAAATCTTGTTCTACACCTTCAATATACTCTATTTCTTGATTTTCTTCATCTGAAGTATCCTTGATAGACTCTAAAATATCATTTTCTATTTCTGATAATGAAGATAACTTATCATACTCATTAGCTATAGCATCAATTTTGTATTGAGAGTCTATAATATTAGTTTCAAATTCATTAGCTAGTGTATCTTCTTCATCTAGTTTTCCTATAATATCACTATGTTGCTCCATTATAATATCAGTTCCTTCAAAAGCTTCTTTAATATCATTCTTAAGTTCATAAACTGTATCATTGGTTTCTACAGCAGTCTCTATTCCATCAGTCCCTGATATATTATATATTATATTTTCTTTAATATTCCTCTCATACTCAATTTCTTCACTTATAACTTCATTATCCGCAAAGCCCTCTTCCACACTTTTATTATCTATATTTGCTTCTTCTTGCCGTTGAAGTTTATCGAATAATTCTTCCTGATTTTCCTTTGATTGGGTCACATTTTTATTATCTTTTTTCCCCCATCCAAATAATTTTTTTAACATATATTCTCCTTTAGTTTTCCATATAGTTTTCTGCTTCTTCAAGCTTTAAGCTAACAATTTTTGATACTCCCTTATCTTCCATAGTAACTCCATAAATATAGTCTGAAGCCTCCATAGTACCCCTTCTATGAGTAATAGTTATAAATTGAGTTTCTTTAGCTAGACTCTGAATATACTTATTATACCTATAAATATTTACATCATCAAGCGGAGCATCAATTTCATCCAAGAAACAAAATGGTGTTGGCCTTGTCATAAGAATAGCAAAAAGTATTGCAATAGCAGTGAGAGCCCTCTCTCCCCCTGACATAACACTTATATTCTTAAGCTTTTTCCCTGGTGGCTGTGCATGAATTTCAATTTCGCAGTTAAGAATATCATCTTCATCTGATAAAACTAACTCACCTTCGCCTCCACCAAAAAGTTCTTTAAAGGTTTCCTTAAATAATTCGTTAATTTTGACAAATTCTTTTTTAAACTCTTTTCTCATAGTTTTTTCAATATTAGAAGTTATCTTCTCCAGCTCTCCTAAAGATAACTCCAAATCTGTTTTTTGTCCTAAAAAAAGCAGGTATCTCTCACTAATTTTCTCATACTCTTCTATTGCATCTAGATTTATATTCCCCAAGGCAGTAATGGCTGATTTAATTTTACCAACATAACTTTTAGAAGTATTAGCTTTTTCATCTCTTAGTTCCTGTGCCTCATCTAAAGTTAAATTATACTCTTCTATCAGCCTTATTGAATTATTTGAAATAACACTTTCAATTCTATCCACCTTATTCTCAATTCGATATCTTTCCTCAACCATAACAAATTTCCTTTGTTCCATTGTTTTTATTTGTTCTTTAAGAGAATTTATATCTTCTTTGACCTCTGTATATTCTTTTCTTATAGTTTCCAAACTTTCATCTAATGCTATACATACCTTTTCTCCATCAATTAAGTTTTTTTTCAGTTGAGATAATTCTTCCTTACTTTTGCTTATAGACTTCAAAATCTGTTTATGTTCCTCCACTTGTTCATCATGTCTGTTTTTAATTTCGTTATAAATGCTTTTAGCTTGTTCCAAAAGAATTTCTCTACTCTTCAACTGTGCCTTATATTCATAACTACGCTCCCTTAATTTTGCAATTTTACCCAATATTTCATTTAACAATTCTTTCTTTTTTTCACTATCGGTTATTACATACTCAAGACTCTGCTTTAAGATTTCAATCTCTGTGTCCAGTTGCTGACTTTGATCTTGAAGGTTCCATAGCCTTTTACTATTCAATTCTTGCAGTCCTTTAAATTGATAAGCCTCTTTTAATAAATTTTTATAGTTCTCCTCTTCATAGCTAAGTTTATTTTCCTTATCAATTAAATCAACTTTAATCTTACTCAAAGATTTTTTTAAGTTTTCCGCTTCTGTTTCAATACTTTGTTTTTCCAATTTTAAAGCTTCAGTATATTCCATTGATTTTCGATGTATCTTTTCTAGGTCATTTTTTTTCTTATTCTCAATTTCTATTGCCAGTTTTAATTCCTCAATCTCTCTTTTTCTGCTTAATATATTTCCTGATTTAACGTAGGCTCCACCGGTTATTGCTCCTCCTACATTAAAAATTTCGCCTTGTTTTGTAACTATTCTGTATTTATGATTATGAATTTTAGATATTTTAATTCCCTCATCCATCGTGTCTACAACTATTGTTTTACCTAAAAGCTGCTTTATTATACCTTTATATCTATCTTCTGTCTTAACAAGATCCGAAGCAATGATTGTATCTTTGAGTTGTAATTCCTTGCCTTTCACTGAATCTATTGGTAGAAATGTGGCACGGCCAGATTTCTTTTGCTTCAAAAACTCAATAGCAGTCTTCGCATCTTCACTACTTTCTGTAACTATATTTTGAATAGCACCTCCAAGCGCTGATTCTATAGCTTTTTCATAATCTTCATCAACCTTAATTATGTTCGCCAACACATCGATTATACCTTTAAGATTCTTAGCTTCCAAAACAGATTTTACACTGTTGGATAAACCTTCATAATGAGCTTCCATATCATCAAATACCATTTTTTTTGACTCCAGAGCTTTTATTGCAATTAATGACTTAGAAATATCTTCTAGCTTTTTACTTGTTTCTTCCTGTATCTGATCAAGTCGTTTATTGACCTCTTGTTGTTTTTCATTAACTATAGAAAGTTTATCTTTTTCTTCTTTTTCAAAAATTTTACTAATTTCTAAATCTTTTATTAACTCTTCTATTTTTTGATTTTGATTCAATTTTGCAGCTTCTGAATCAGATATCTTTCTGGATTCATCTTCTTTTTGAATCTTAAACTGATCAATCTGTGATGTTATAAAACTTTTCTTATTCATAAGATCAATAAGTGATTCCTTATTCTCTTCCACTTTTTCAAGTGCATTTTCAACATCTGACTTTAAAAAACCTTCTTCCCTTTCTAACTGCTCCTTATCCCTATCCAGTTCATCCAGTCTAAATTTATAGACTTCTATCTCTTTTCTTCTTTCATTATATTCATTTTCTGCATTTTTTATTCCTTCATTAGTTTTATCAATCTGTTCCAAATTTTTCCGAGATTGTTTATCATTGCTCTCTAAAAAAAGTTGATGCGAACTTATCTGATTTTCTATATTTCCTCTAGAAATTATAAGCTGATTTTTTTCCACATTAAGTTTTTCTAGGTCTATATACAATTGCTCTTCCTTTTTATTAAGCTGTTGCTCCTTAGCTAACTCACAATTTAATCTTTCATCGAGTTCTTCTATGTCTTTAGTTTTTTCTGATAGATCATTTTTTAATTTCTTATATTCATCATCGATAGCATCGAGTTCAAGAATAATTCTATTCACATCTGATTTTTTCAATTCTGTCTTAAGTTCCAAATATTTTTTTGCATTATCACTCTGGTTTTTCAATGGCTTAATTTGTTTTTCAATCTCATAGTAAATATCATTTATTCTCTCAAGATTTTCTCTTACAGTGTCTAGCTTCCGCTCACTTTCTTCTTTTTGATATCTATTTTTTGAAATTTTACAAGCCTCTTCAAATATCCTTCTGCGTTGAATAGGACTAGAATTAACGATTTCATCAATTTTCCCTTGACTAATAATAGAATATCCCTCTTTTCCTATCCCTGAGTCTAAAAGAAGCTCTTTTATATCCTTCTGTCTACAAACTATTCCATTAATATAAAACTTACTTTCTCCATTTCTATATGCCTTACGTTTTATAGCCACCTCACTAAAGTCTATGTTTAAAAAATTATCTTCATTTCCAAATACAATTTCAACCTCACAAAAATTCATGCTCTTGAGAATCTTTGTTCCACTAAAAATAACGTCCTCCATCTTTTCTCCACGAAGATTTTTAGCTGACTTTTCTCCTAATACCCACCTTACTCCATCAAGAATATTACTTTTCCCACTTCCATTAGGGCCAATTATACTTACAATTCCATCAGGGAAGTTAAGTTTAGTCTTATTAGGAAATGATTTAAAGCCCTTCATTTCTATTGATTTTAATAGCAACCTTTCACTTCCTCCTTTAATAAGTCTTTAAGCATCTTCCTATAAACAAGTTGCTTTTCATTAATTTTATTACTTATTTTCCATATATCTTCCTCTGTAGCTATCAGTCTTATATCTATACCCTTTTGATTAAAGTATCTAATATTAGATTTATTATTTCCTACAACCTTTGATATATTTTTCTTCCATATTCTAAGCTCTATAGTACCTTTCATTCCTAAATTTTCAAATTCCATATCTAATAATTTTCTATATAGACGACTATAACAAAGTTCTCCTAACGAAGGATGAAATGGCCCTGCAACTACTGAATTTTCCATACTTATGCTCTCAGAATTTTGTAATCCTACTCTTAAAATTATAATATTATTAAGTTCAAAAATGGCTATTAAACTACTTACTATGTCTACAGTTTTTTCTATTCCAATAGGTGTGTACCTATTTTTATTTAATTGTTCTTCTAACTGAGTGTCTCTTATTACAAGCACTGGATATATCCTAACATATTTAGGCTCTATTTTAACAAAATCCAAGGCTGTTTTAATTATACTTTCCTTATCATCTTTTGGCAGTCCCACCATCATTTGCAAGCCTAACTCAAATCCATAAGATTTAATCAACTTACTACTTTCAAAGACACAACTACTGTTATGCCCCCTATTACTGGCAAATAACACCTGTTCATCCAGGGACTGTACTCCTAGCTCTATAATTTTTACATGAAATTTTTGTAGCATCTTAAGCTTATCTTCATCTATAGCATCAGGTCTCGTGGATACTCTAATATAACTTATTTTACCTGATTTTATATATGGTTCAACAGCCCCTAGAAGCTCTTTTTGTAATTTAAGCTCTATAGCTGTAAAACTACCACCAAAAAAAGCTAACTCTACTACATCTGCACTTATAGTCACTAAATGTTCTTCAATTATTGATTTTACCGTATTTTCATCAACAATATTATCAAATCCTGTAATCCTTCTCTGATTACAGAATACACAGTCATTTGGGCACCCAACATGAGGAACAAATATTGATATAGTTTTCTTTTTATTTTTTTTATCCATTTATCTTTTCAAGAGTTAGCTTGGCTGCCTCTCTCTCCGCGTCTTTTTTAGTTTTACCCTTGCCTATTGCAATATTTATTCCATTAATACTTGTACTTACTTCAAATATTTTGTTATGATCAGGTCCTATTTCAGATTTTAAACTATATTTAACCTGCATTCCTTGAGTTTTTTGAACAACTTCTTGTAATTGAGTCTTGTAATCATTAAAAATTTTCCCATTTATAGCTGAACTAATAATATCCCCCATATTATCTATTATAAACTTTTTTGCAAGTTCAAATCCACCATCAATATATATAGCTGCTATTATAGCTTCAACTGCATCCGAAAGTATCGATGCTCTATTTCGCCCTCCAGTTATCTCTTCTCCTTTACCTAAATATATATATTTACCTAGCTCTAAACTCTCTGCAACAGACTTTAAACTATCTTCACAAACTATTGCAGCTCTTATTCTTGTAAGTTTTCCTTCTGGTAATCTTGTTTTATAACTAAATAGTTCTCCTGTAACCACTAGACTCAATACACTATCTCCTAAAAATTCTAATCGTTCATTATTAAGCAATTTTTGTGTCTTTTTTTCGTTTGCATAAGAAGAATGAGTTAAGCTTGTAAATAAAATCTTTCTATTTTTAAACTTATATCCTATCTTATCTTCAAATAAATCTAACTTATCCATAAACCCTCCATATTTGGTAATAAAAGAATATATTTCAAGCCATATCCTCTTTTATTACCAAAACTTTAAAAAAGGCTGCTATAGCATTAGCAGCCTTTATTTTACTACCTATTACAAGTGCATCCATCAGTAGAACAACAACCTTCTTCATCGTCCTCTATCGAATGAATTACAATTTCTCCACAATGTGGACAATAAATATCCTCAGATTCATCGTATAACAAATCTTCATCAATCTCAATCATCTCTTCACAATGAGGACATTCCATTTCTACAAAATCAAAATCTTCATCATCCTCTTCTTCAACATCATAGAAATCATCTTCAATATCGCTCAGATCCTCGTCAATAGCCTCAACAAAATTTTCAACATCTGCTAAATCTTCGCTAACATCAACTATTGCATCGGCAAATTCTCCAAGGACGTTAATAATCTCTGCTAATAATTTACCTTCTTTACTTTCTACAGAAATATCCAAACCCTCACTAAGTCCTCTTAAATAAGCAACTTTCTCATATAAATACTGCATTCTACGTCCTCCTTCTTACAAGAATTTATTTTATGGCTATACTCTTGATAAGTATTCGCCTGTTCTTGTATCAATTTTAATTTTATCTCCTTGATTAACAAAAAGTGGCACTTGTACTGTTGCTCCTGTTTCTACAACTGCATTTTTAGTTACATTTGAAGAAGTATCCCCCTTTACCCCTGGTTCAGCTTCTATTACTTCAAGTTCAACAAAATTTGGTGCCTCTACTTGAAAAGCCGCTCCTTGATAAAACCTAATTACTGCTGAATCATTTTCTTTTAAAAATTTGATAGCCTCTTCAACCTGATCATAATTTAATGGAACTTGCTCAAAAGTTTCATTATCCATAAAATAATAAAGCTCTCCATCATTATATAAATATTGCATTTCTTTTGTCTCTATAGTCGCTTTAGGATATCTATCATTAGGGTTAAAAGTTTCCTCTCTAATAACGCCACTTTTAAGATTCTTATACTTTGTTCTTACAAAAGCTGCACCTTTTCCTGGTTTAACATGTTGAAAATCTACAACTAAAAAAGGTTGTCCATCCATTTCAAAAGTAATACCTTTTCTAAACTCACCTGCGGTAATCATAAATAATAATCCTCCATTAAATTTCTAATAATTTTTTTGTAGAATGAGATAATATCTCATATCCATCTTCAGTCACTAACACCAAGTCCTCAATTCTTACTCCGTATTTACCTGATATATAGATTCCAGGTTCATTTGTTACTATCATATTTTTTTCAAGTATAATGTCACCACCTCTTGGACTTAAGTTAGGATATTCATGGATTTCCAATCCAACACCATGACCTAATCCATGTCCAAAATTTTCACCATATCCAGCATCTGAAATTATACCTCGCGCTATATCATCAGCCCTCTTACAGGTATTTCCTGGTTTTATTCCATCAAACGCTGCTTCTTGTGCCTTCAACACCAAATTATACAGCTCTTTCTGATCATTGCTTGCCTTTCCAACAACAACAGTTCTTGTCATATCAGAACAGTATCCATTATACATACATCCATAATCTAAAGTAAGAAAATCTCCGTTTTCTATAATTTTTTCAGATGCAACTCCATGAGGTAGTGAAGATCTTATCCCCGATGCTACAATACTTTCAAAAGAACATCCCGTTGCTCCAAGTTTTCTCATAGTAAATTCCAATTCCAAAGCAACTTCCTTTTCGGACATTCCTACTTTTATATATTTTAACATATGTTCAAAGGCTTCGTCACCTATTTTAGCTGCTTTTTTTAAATTTTCTATTTCACTTTCACTCTTAATCCCTCTAATAACATGCATAGAATCTCCAAAAGGTACCAATAAAACATCTCCAATATTGTTTTTTAGCTTTTCGTATGAAGAAACATCCATATATGAATCTTCAAAAAATACAGATTTTACCCCAGATCTTATAATCAACTCATATTCCTTTATATCAGAACTATCTATAATTTCAAAACCTTTGCACTGAACATTTGCCTGATCAATATATCTAAAATCGGTAATAAAATAAGCCTTATCAAAAGTTATAAAAACAGATCCTGTCGTTCCTGTAAACTCTGAAAAATATCTTCTATTTTCTGGCATAAGTATAAATGCAGATTCTACATTCTTTTCACTCATAAGATTTCTAAGTTTTTCTATTTTCATTTATTTCCCTCCTCTTTTTTTTATCGATGAAATTATTAGCCTTGCGACTTCATATGATGTTTTCCCATCAATATCCACAATAATATGAGCTCCTTGCTCATAGATGCTTTCCCTTGATTCATAAAGACGCTTTATCTCCCCCATCTTATCTTCAACTTCTAAAAGAGGTCTTCTAATCCTTGACTTGCTTGCTCTTATATATATGGTTTGAGGGGTAGCTCTGAGAAATATTACTATTCCCGTTTTTCTTATTAATTCCAAATTTTGTCCCTGAAAAATAGTTCCACCACCTAAAGATATAACTACTCCTCTAGGATAGCTATTAATTATGCTCTCTAAAATTTCTGACTCAGCTTGTCTAAATATCTCTTCTCCATAAATATCAAAAATTGATCCAATATCCATCTCGAAACTTTTCTTTATACACTCATCTAAATCAATTACTCTTATTGAAAGCTTTCTCGCAATTTGCTTAGCTGTAGAACTCTTCCCCGAACACATAAACCCAATAAGATAAATATTTTTCATTCTCACTCCAACTTATACAGTTTTAACAATAAAACTATGACTTTCAAATATTTTATTTAACTCTAATCCCAATCTAATAACATATGTCTTATCATCTAACTTGGTTATATAAATATTCTTGATATATGTTCCAACTTCATATTTAGATGCATATCTATACACATCATATGAAAAATCTTTATCAGCACTTACATTCATACACCATAAGCTTGATCTTTTGTTATTCCCAATTCCCATATACTTTGAAATAACGAATCTTTTGGACATGAAATTTTCAGTTGTATTCTTTTCTGTTCTGTCAAAAGAAATAGCATCAGCCTCGTACTCATTATCAATTTTAAAATCTTTAATTATTATATCATTAAAAATAAGCTGTGACAAAGAATTTGTTTTCTTTACATTAATTTTAATTATCTCTTCCAATCCTAACGCAGATTCTCTAATTTCCTTTACTGTTCTAAGTTTATTATTATCTTTAACCGTACTTATTAATGTTGCGTTAATAAAACTTAAGATAATTACAATGATTACTGTTGCAATAACCACCTCAAACAAAACATACCCCAGTGATTTACGTCTCATCATAAACATATACTCTCCCACTAGTTGGCACAATCGTTATCTTTATAAATTTATTAGACTTTTTATCTGTAAGATATAAAGTTAATCCAGCGCCAGATATAGAATTACAAAATACAGTTTCCCGCCTAAATCCAATACTTGTTTCAAAATCACTTTCGTTAGACTTTATATTATCCTCATTATACTTTGCCCACGTTAAAACACATGAATTAGGAATTGTTAAAGTTTCAACTGGTTCTCCTTTTCTAACAGAAACTAAGTTACATGAATTAGATTTATAGACTATTTTTATTTTAGTTGTTATATCAAGGGTAGATCTATAATACTGATGTGAATCCCTTATCATTGTTGAAATCTCATCAGCAGTATCTCTTAATGCATATATATTTATACTGCTCTTTGATACAGTAACTAGCAAAATCATAATTATGATACTTAACGCAATAATTATTTCTATTAAAAGGTATCCACTGTTTTTCTTAAAATACAACTGTATCACCTACCTTAGTGATCTTATCTGTATTAAATTCTTCTTTAGAATAACTTATTTCTTCTCCTTTTAACCATTGTTCTTCATTGTCTTTAGTATACTTTGGTATATCAAAATAAATCATAGTATCCAATTGCCTTCTTTCTCCATTGTCCCCAATCAAAATCATTTTTAATATAACCCTAAAATCATCATTTCTAATTTTTCCACGATAATCTATATATGTATTCTTAGTTACATTGTAATATTGCTTAGTTATTTGTATATTATATATATTATATCCAAAATACGCTTTACTATTCTCATTTTCCATAGCTGACTTAAACTCATAATACCATTTTCCAGTCAAAGATCCATATATTAAGTTAAGTAACTCTATATTCATATCTTCAAAATTTATCTTATCTTTATTTTTTTCTGGGAAAGACATGTATTCTTGTTTAATTTTTTCTGATGCAAATATTTGATAATATGTAACAAAATTTTCACCAATCAAACGATTTTCCCTTATTTTAAATGTATTCAAATTTGTTTTTTTCAAATTTGTTGTATAACTCATACCTATAAACGCAATAAGGGTTATAAAAAACATCGTTATTAATATACCCACCGATGCAATGCCTTTTCTATTCACTTATTACCTCCCTGACAACAGTAGCCGTTTTCTTTAATCTATTATAAGAACTCTCAACTGTCACATCAACATATTCAATTTTAACATTATTCAAGCCCAATGCATTATCTATTAAACTAACTTTATATTCCACTTTATATCCTAAATACTCGTCAGGCATTAACCTACACTTGGCTCTATAAATTTCAATATTTAAAATTTCATCAACATTTGATAACTCATTAAGAAACACCATATTCCTATTATTATTAACAATCAACTTTGAAATTGATATAGAAATTATGCTAATAATACATATTAATATGACTATTTCCATTAATACAAAACCTTTTTTCTCTATCATAAACTTCTCACCGTAATTGATAGTTTAATTAACTCTTTTCCATTTTCACTATAAATACATGCTTCTTTCAACTTATATCCCCTTTCAAAAATATTACAAGAAATAAAATCTGAAAATGATTTTTTATCACCTTCTAAAATATAGTTAAGCTCATGAATCTTGCTTTCTTTATCATCATGCAACATATATAACTTATATATAGAAGTTAAACTACATGTAATTAGCTCTTTTTCTACAGTTTCGATTACTTCTGTCCCATCAATTACATTTAAAACTTCTATATCATTATCCGAAACTTTATATTTTATATTGCTTAACTCTTCAATTTCATGTTTATAATCAGCTATTTCACTTTTGAAACTATCAACAAAAAATATATAGTTAGAGACTAATATTAATAAAGTCAACAAATAAATTTTTCTCATATTATGACCTCTACTCTCATTCCATTCCAACCACTTCCACCCTCAGCTAGCTGCAGGTTGTAATAACATTTATTTTTCTTTAAAACTTCTTCAAACTTACTAACTTCTTTAAATGAATTTTCTGTAAATTCAAAAACTGCCAAATCATC
>JBOFZL010000052.1:0-2771 GCA_051655155.1 Filifactoraceae bacterium | reverse complement strand
ATACACATACGATTTTTTCAGATGGGTCATGTACTCCAGAGGAATTAATACATGAAGCGATTAATCAGAATGTTAAGGCTATAGCAGTGACAGACCATGATAGTATAGATGGTATAGAGATAAATTTAAGATGTATATTCAATGAATGTTATAATATAGATAAATAGGAATTTGTAGGGGGAATTTTATGGAGATAAAGAAAATTATTATTGGAGCAGGAAATACATCATATGAAGGATGGGTAGGGACGCAGGAACAAGAACTAAATTTATTAAATATTAATGATTATTATAAATTATTTGAAATAGAAGAATCGATAGATGTATTTTTAGCAGAGCATGTATTTGAGCATTTAAGTTACGATGAAGGTGTAGAAGCAGGTAAGAATTTATATAAGTTTCTGAAACCAAATGGATATGTTAGAGTTGCGGTGCCAGATATTAATTTTGATAATGAATGGTATAGAAATATGTGTAAACCAGGTGGTCCTGGTAACATAGACCATCCAGCATACACTCATAAAGTTTTTTATGACTATAAGGCTTTAGTAAAAGTTTTTGAAGATGCAGGATTTGTAGTAGATTTACTTGAATATTGTGATGAAAACGGAAGATTTCATTTTAATTATTGGAATCCTGAACAAGGTATGATAGGAAGGTCATTAAGATTTGACACTAGAAATAATGATGGAAAATTAGGAATGGTATCAGTTATTATTGATGCTTATAAGAGATAGTTAAATTCCATTTTTAATTGGATTAGCTGTAAGTTACTGATTCAAATACATACTCCATATTTTCATCAAATATTTCTAATATAAATTTTTTGATTTTGTATATTTACCAAAGTATTGGAATGGATATATTTATAATTTTAAACTAAAAATATTGTTAGTATCATTAGTTAATTATAGGACCGAATTAGTTACAATATCTAGAGTAGGTGATTATAATACATCTATGATTTTCTATGAAGTTATTGGTATAAGCTATATTAAAAGCAATAATTATAATTTAAAAATAGATTAATAATAAAGTATGAATAATTTAATCAAAAATTATTTATACTTTATTTTAGATTTAAAAATAAAATAATCATAAAGTTAATTATTATGAGCTTAAAAAAAGTTAAAGCTGATGATAAGAAAAAAGTTGTAAAATTATGTATTGTAACAATCGGATTATCCAATAAATATTAGATTCAGTTAAGTATAAGTGTTACTATTTAAATAGGTCTAAATTGTTATATAGTATGAAGCATAGGTACTTTTGATATCATGTAGACAAATATTAATTTCTAGGGGAGGGAATATTTAAAATGAAGAAAAAAAATATTATTATCGTTTGTATATTATGTTTAACTATATCATTATTAGGATTAATATCATATTCATCAAAAATATCAAATCCTTTTATTGGATTAAAAGGGTTGGCTTTAATGAACTTTAGTGATAAAGATGTTGTGCAAGTATCAATTGACCCAGTAAGATATATGGGTAGAAGCGATAACGTGGAAGGTTTTGTTGATTACATATCTAATAAAGGTTATAATGCAGAACAGTTAGGAAGTTCAGTTTCAGCATATAATGATACAAAATCTTTGTCTTATGGTATAGAAGGATTTTTCTTAAGTAAATATAATATCTATACAGAATTTGATGGGCAGAAATATAATAAATAATAGTATTGTGATATTTTTAAATAAATTCCAATTTGAAGGGGAAATTAAATGGATATAAAATTTAAAACTATGAATAAAAATGATATAGATAATCTTATTCCAATAATGAAATCAGCATTTGATTATGACACAAAAATTCATTTAGGAAAAGAGACGGGTGGACCATCAGGATACGATGATGGCACATTTTTAAGAAGATGGGCATTAGACAAAGATTCAACTTCTTATTGTATATATTTAAATGATATTTTAATAGGTGGAACAATTCTTTGGATTAATGATAATAATGAAAATTCTCTGGGATGTTTATTTATTGATGTTAAGTATGAGGATAAGGGAATTGGGACAGAAGTATGGAATAAAATAGAGTCTATGTATCCAAATACAAAAGTATGGCATACTGAAACACCTATTTTTTCTCGCAGAAATCATTGTTTTTATGTTAATAAATGTGGATTCCATATAATTAAAATAAAAAATCCAAAAGACTTAGAGGGCGGTAGCTTTATTTTAGAAAAAGTAATTAGGTAAAATCCAAAGTATAAATGATTAATAAGTTCTTAGAATGTGAGGTAAAATAGCAATGATTTATGTGTAACTTAAATTTATAAAATGTTTATAAAATATAAATTGTATATGATATAATAAATCTTGGGAATTGCAATCTATTTAAGGACTTTGAGTGGTGGTTTCATGATTCCTTTCGTTTCTATCTAATAGAAAAGGAGGTGTAATCTATGAAACTAAAGAAAAAGTTTGTTATAAGTATAATTACAATTATCGTTATTCCATTTTTAATTGGATTAGCTGTAAATTATGCTTATGATAAATTAAAAGACCACTCGAACGCCAATAAGAGTGGTCTAAGTGTTGAATTTAATTTTAAAATTAAATTCGACTAATCTACATTTTTAATTGTGGAATCACTACTCTAAATAGATTGTGATTCCTTTTCTTACTTTATATTATACTACACTTTTTATAAAAATAAACATATAATTATTAACTATCTTCAGTTACTGATTCAAATACATACTACATATTTTCATCAAATATTTCCAATATAACTTTTTTTGATTTTGTATATTTAC
>JBOFZL010000051.1:0-116122 GCA_051655155.1 Filifactoraceae bacterium | reverse complement strand
GTCAAGTTCTTTTTTGCTTTTTTCTTTGCTTTTTTCTTCGCTTTTTGTTTTCGGTGTTTTTTAAGGCCGCCCTCTCGGACGACCTCGTTTAATATATCATCATATCTTTTTTATGTCAATACTTTTTTAGATTAATTTTTTCTCATTTTTCTATGTCCACTTATCCACAGAATATGTAAATAAAAAATAAACCGAACAATTTATTAAAGTCAAATTTTTATTTTTTTAAATTTTCTAAAATTCTAAATATTTCAGTGATATTGAAAAATAAAACTGCAACCTTTCTCACCCTGCTCAATAGTAAATTTATGTATTTTTTATAATTATTGTTTCCACATAATATTGTTTCCACATAATATTGTTTCCACATAATATTGTTTCCACATAAATTTGTCTTTTCTATATTTTTTATTTATGTTAAAATTAATTATACAAATTTATATGAATAGGTGGTAATTATATGCTATTGAAAGATGATGTTTTTAATAAACTTAAAGTTTTAAATATTCCTTTTCAGGTTATTGAACACCCTCCTGTATATACAATTGAAGAGATGGAAAATTTTAATATTACAGATCATGGTAATGTTGTTAAAAATCTTTTTCTTCGTGATCAAAAAGGGAAACGCCATTTTTTAGTCATCTTGAACAAAGATAAACAGGTTGATATTTCAAAAATCAAATCACAACTTGGAACAACAAATTTAAGCTTCGCATCAGAGGAAAGACTTGAAAAACACCTAGGTCTAAAAAAAGGTAGCGTTTCCCCCCTTGGAATTTTTAATGATCCAGATGGAAAAGTTGAGGTTGTTATTGATAAAGATTTAGTGGGTGTAGAGAAACTTGGAATCCATCCTAACGATAACACTGCTACTGTTTTCCTAGATTATGTTCATCTTGAAAACTTAATTAAATCTAATGGTAATAAAATTTACTTTATAATTATTTAATAATATATTGATAAGTTTTATTCTAGCAATTCACTCCTAATTATTTAATATTTAAAATAGAAATTTAATTTTTATCACAAACTTTAATATATTTCTATATGTTAAATCGTGTGATTGAATCTTAAAAGTAGCTTCTTAACTTTATATAGTTTGTGTATAAATTCTAATTTGCAGGAGGCTTTATGAAAAAAGCAAAATTGATTAAGCAGATGATTAATGATAGTGGTATGTCCTTAAAAACATTTGCCATTAAAGCTGACTTACCTTACACTACCTTATACTCTATGTTAGAACGAGGAATTAGTAAAGCTTCGGTTTGTAATGCTATTAAGATATGTAAAGTTTTAAATATTTCCGTAGAACAACTTGATGATATTTCCAATGGAATTCAAAATCATAAGCATTTAACTTTTATAATAAATGATGACTTTAGTACATTAGAAAAAAGAGATATATTGGAATATATAAATTTTATTAAACATAAAAGAGAGCTTCAATAGGTTGCATTAGCAACCTATTTTTTTGTAATAATTTTGTGAAATAATATTTTTTTATATATATGTTATAATGACTTTAATTGTTATAATCACTAATATTTGAAAAGAGGTGTTCTATATATATAATTCTTCAATTGAAAAACCCTTAATCACTGTTAAAAATATAAGAAAAATTTATAAAATGGGTGATGAAAAAATTATAGCACTAGATAATGTTAGTCTTGAAATTTATCGCGGTGAGGTAATTTGTTTTCTTGGAACTTCTGGTTCAGGTAAATCCACTCTTCTAAATATGCTAGCAGGTTTAGAAAAGCCTACCAAAGGTGAAATTATGATAGGAGATATTCCTATTCATAAGTTAAACGAAACAGATATCACATTATTTAGACAGCGTAATATAGGTTTTATATTTCAGGCTTATCATTTGATGCCTATGCTTACCGCAGTCGAAAATGTTAGTCTTCCACTAATATTTCAGGGAGTTGAAAAATCTAAGAGATTAAAAATGGCAAAATTAGCTTTATCAAATGTAGGTCTTGTCGGTTATGATAATAGAAAGCCTAATCAAATGTCTGGTGGACAGCAACAAAGAGTTGGTATAGCCAGAGCAATGGTTAGCAACCCTAAGATTATTTTTGCTGATGAACCTACTGGAAACCTAGATAGTAAAACCTCCAAAGAGGTTATAAGTCTTATTGTTTCCGGAGTTAAAAGTAGAGGTCAAACTCTAATAATGGTTACTCATGATAAATCATTAGCAGATAATGCAGATAAAGTTATGACCATTCAAGATGGAAATATAATTAATATAAAAGAAAATTTAAAAAATGATTCTATTAAAGATTCTAAAGGAGATTCTGATGAAGAAAAATAATCTAATTTTGATTACAGCTTTAACAATGATTTTAAGTTTATGTTTACCTACTAATTTTTCAGATGCTACAAATGAGTTTAAATTACAGCAAACTGAAGGGACAGTGACTATTGAAGGTAATTCTTCAACAAAATTAAGCGTACAAATTACAAATACAACAAGTTCAAAATTGACTAATGTTGTGGCTAAAATAAATACATCTAATCTACCACACGAGCCATTTTCTGATAAAGAAATTAGTTTTGGGGACATAGAGTCAAAAAAAACAGTTTTAGCTACTTGGAATATCAATACTAGCGATACTGAATTCTCAAAAACATATACACTTCCTGTAACAGTCACCTGCAATGAGGGTCTTACCTCTACTCAAGATTCAGTAATTTATGTTTTTCCAGATGATAGTAGCACATCTACAGAAAAAGTTCCTAAAGCCAATATTTCAATTACTCCGACATCCAATAAACTTTCCGCTGGTTCTAGCTCCAGTTTAACTGTAAATGTAAGTAACGTAGGAAACACTATCCTTAATGATCTTGTTGTTTCTTTGTCATCACTTCCTACCGGAATTTCACTTAACAATTATAACCTAAATGTTCCGATTGGTTCTTTGCCAACTAGTAAAAGTAAATCTATTAATGTTCCAATCGTCATAAGCAAATCAGTTGAAGAAGGAAACTACGGCTTTACAGCCACTGTTACAGGTTCTGATGGTGACAAAAAACCAGCAAGTTTTACTCAAACTAGTTTTCTAGAGATCAAAGGCTCTAATAGTTCTTCTTCTAGTTTAAGTATCAATAATTTTAAAGTTCCTGCCGAAGTAGGTGCTGGTGCAACCTTTAATTCAACTTTCACTTTATCAAATGACTCTACAACTGCAGTTAAAAATGTAAAAGTTACCATTAAAGGTGGAGAAGGCTTGATTAATAAGTCTAAAAATATATTTACAGAAACAAATTTTGCAGGTGGAGCAAGTAAAAATTTCAATATAACCTTCTTTACATTAAATAAAACTGAAAGCAAAAATATACCTATCGAAGTTATTGTCGAATATCTAGATGAAGGAATGAAAGATCCTATCACTTTTAGCCAGTACGAAGGAGTTTTTATAAATGGTTCAAAAGAAGGTGATGGCACAGGGGTAAAGACTCCTCAGCTAATTGTCAATAGTTACACCTATGGTGGAGATTCAGTTCGTGCTGGTGAAGAATTTCAACTTAATTATACTCTCTATAATACAAATAAAGATAAAAATTTAAGAAACATTAAAGTTGCCCTTTCTTCCGATGAAGGAACTTTTATACCTGTAGGCTCTAGTAACACTATGTTTATAGAAAATATAGGTACAAGAAAAGCTGCAAGCAAATCAATCGTTCTTAGCTGTAAGCCTGACGCTCCACAAAAAACTGTCGCTGTAACCTTAGATATTACCTATGAGGATACTAAGGGAAGTGAATATACAGCTAAAGAAATTATCTCTGTCCCTGTGGTACAGAAAACCAAGTTAAAAATTGATGATATCTCTCTTCCGCCTGAAGCCCACGTTGGAGAACAAACAAATATAAGTGCAAATTTTTATAACGTTGGAAAAACTACACTTAGTAATTTCACCGTAACTGCTGAAGGAAACTTTGATGTTCCACAATCGCCTAGTTACTTTGTTGGAAATCTTGAAGCTGGAAAACAAGATAGCTATGACCTTGTTTTAATTCCGAAGGAACTTGGACCTGTAAAAGGAAAAATAATATTCTCCTTTGAAGACTTAGAAGGTAAATCTCAACATATCGAAAAGGAATTTACTTTTAATGCTATAGAAGCACCTCCAATAGATGATGGTACTATCCAACCACCTGTTGAAGAATCTGGCATATCTATCGGAAAAAAAATAGCTTTAGGTGCTGGAATGTTTTCTTTATTAGCTATTTCTGTTTTTGTGTTTAGACATAGAAAAAAGAAAAAAGAGCAGGAGTTGACTATTGATGAAGAATAAAGACTTATTCTTAATGGGATTTAAAAACCTTTGGAGACGAAAAGCTCGAAGTATATTAGCGATATCAGGTGTAATTATAGGAACTTGTTCTATTGTTGTTATGCTTTCACTGGGAATCGGTCTATCAGCAGGTTTTCAGGCTCAAGTTGAAAGTTATGGCAATTTACACCTGGTAGATGTTCAAAAAGGTTATAACACTCAACCTGGAAAAAAAGAAGTTAAACTTGATAATGCAGCTATAGAACAATTCAAAAAGATACCTGGAGTTACTGCTGTATCTCCGATACTCTTTGAATACATGAAGGTTGGAATAGGTAAAATGGTTGCAAATATCGAAATTATTGGAATTGATCCAGATGTTATGCAAAAATTTGGTTATGATTTATCTGAAGGCAGACTTTTGGAACCTAATGACAAATATGCTATAGTCTTTGGAAATAGTATTCCTCAATCATTTTATAATCCAAGAATAAATTTTTATAATCCTAACCAAACTACTTTAAATGTTATTACTGATAAAATTATTATTACAGCTGATCAATCTTATGGAGAAAAAAATAAAAATACTGATGATAAAACAAAGTATCCTGTCTATAAAGCTAGAGGAGTAGGACTTTTATCAAATCCCAGTGATGAAAGTTCATATCAAGCTTATGTTAACATATCAACTATGATAGATATGAAACGTGATATTGCTAAAGCACGAAAAGAAGCTTCTTCCAGTGGAGGTAATAACTTTACTTATTCTGGTTCTGTAAATATCCCAACTAGCAGAAATCAAATTCAATATGAACAGGTTAAAATTTATGTAGAGGATATCGATAAGGTTAAAGAAATTGGAGAATATTTAAAGGAACAAGGTTACCAAACATACAGTCTAAATGATATGTTGGAAACAATGCAAGAAACTGCAAGAATGATTCAAGCTGTTTTAGGAGGAATAGGTGCTATATCCTTGCTTGTTGCCGCCTTAGGTATTACCAATACAATGATAATGTCCATATATGAGCGTACTAAAGAAATTGGTGTTATGAAAGTCATCGGTTCCAATCTTAAAGATATAAAAAACCTTTTTCTTTTTGAAGCTGCAATTATAGGTTTAATAGGTGGATTTTTAGGTTTAGTATTAAGCTATATAATTTCCTTTATTATGAACACTTTCCTTTTAGGTATAATCTCTAATGCTTTAGGTGGTGTATCTGGAGAAAAAATATCTATCATCCCTATATGGCTATCTTTACTTGCTCTTATCTTTTCTACAGGAATAGGAGTTTTCTCCGGCTATCTTCCTGCTAAAAGGGCAATGAACCTTTCTGCTCTGGAAAGTTTAAGAAATGAATAAAATTTTTAAATAAAATAAAAACCAAGTAGCTTTGCAATAAATGCCACTTGGTTTTTATTTTATTTATCTCTTAATTATAAGAGCCTGTCCCATTCCACCACCTATACAAAGCGTTGCTAGACCTGTTTTAACATCTCTTCTTTTCATTTCATACACTAAACTAGTAAGAATTCTTGCTCCTGATGCACCTATTGGATGTCCAAGAGCTATCGCTCCACCATTAACATTGACCTTGTCCATATTAAAATTTAGACCTTGTCCTACTGAAAGTGCTTGGGAAGCAAAAGCTTCATTTGCCTCAATCAAATCTATATCTTCTATTTTCATATTAGCTTTTTCAAGAGCTTTATTTACTGTAGGAACTGGACCATATCCCATGATTGATGGGTCTACTCCACATGTTGCATACGAAACTATAGTTGCTAAAGGTTTTATACCTAATTTGTCCGCCTTTTCTTTTGACATCATAACTAGCATCGCTGCTCCATCATTTATTCCAGATGCATTTCCTGCTGTTACAGTACCATCTTTTTTAAATGCTGGTTTAAGTTTTGAAAGTTTTTCCATAGTCATTCCTGGCTTTATAAATTCATCTTTATCAAATACTATATCTCCTTTTTTTGATTTAATAACTACAGGTACTATCTCTTCATCAAACCTTCCTTCATTTTGTGCTTTTTCTGCTCTATTTTGACTTATCATAGCAAGCTCATCTTGCATCTCTCTTGTTAATGAATATTTTTCCGCAAGATTTTCTGCTGTAATTCCCATATGATAGCCATTAAACGCATCTGTTAATCCATCATTTACCATTAGGTCAATAAGACTTGTATTACCCATTCTTGCTCCCCATCTTGCTGATGGCATACTATAGGTAGCTTGACTCATACTTTCTGCTCCACCTGCTAATACAATTTCAGATTCTCCTAACATTATCTCCTGAGCAGCTAAGGCTACAGATTTTAATCCAGAACCACATACTATATTTATGGTGAATGCTGGATTTGATACAGGGATCCCTGTATCAACAGCGATTTGTCTAGCTACATTTTGTCCTAATCCCGCTTGTAGAACATTTCCCAAGATAGCTTGGTCTACATCTTCTGGTGTTATCCCTGCTCTTTTTATAGCCTCTTTTGCTGCTATGACACCCAGTTCTCTAGCTGATATGTTTTGTAACGTCCCACCATAACTACCTATAGCTGTTCTTACTGCACTAGCAATGACCACTTCTCTCATATTCATTTCCTCCTTAATAATTTTAATTTAAAAAACACCAGACTTGAATAAATTCAAGTCTGGTTAAATAATTATTTTGAATAGTCAAAAAATCCTTTACCAGTCTTGCGTCCTAGCAAATTCGCTCTAACCATTTTTCTTAATAATGGGTGGGCTCTATACTTTGAATCTCCAAATTCAGTATATAAAACATCCATTATTGCCAAACATACATCCAATCCTATTAAATCTCCTAAAGCTAGTGGCCCCATAGGATGATTAGCTCCAAGTTTCATCGCTTCATCAATTTCCTCTGCCTTTGCAACTCCATCTCCTAAAATTCCAACAGCTTCATTTATCATTGGTATTAGAATTCTGTTCACTACAAAACCTGGCGCTTCTTCAATTTTAACAGGAGTTTTTCCAACCTTTACAGAAAGTTCATATACTTCATTATAAGTTTCTTCAGAAGTTAATTGACCTTTGATAACCTCAATTAGTTTCATCATTGGTACCGGATTAAAAAAATGCATTCCTATTATATTTTGTGGTCTTTTTGATTTCGCAGCAAACTCTGTTATAGATAAAGATGAAGTGTTAGTTGCAATTATTGCTGTTTCCTTACACAATCCTTCTATTATCTCAAGAATTTCATGCTTTAACTGCATATCTTCACTTACTGCTTCAACAAACAAATCAGCATCCTTTGTTTCATTATAGTCTGTAGTAAATGTTATTCTTCCAAGGATTTCTTCCTTAGTCGATTCTTCAATTTTTCCTTTTTCAACAAGCTTGGCAAAAGATTTTATTAAACCTGCCTCAGTCTTCCCAATAGAAGCTTCCCTTCCTTTTGCAATAACTTGATATCCAGCCTGAGCAAAAGTTTGTATTATTCCACTTCCCATTGTTCCACTACCAATAACACAAATTTTCATAATACCCTCCTTGTTATATTTATTATCTAAGTATAATATACTCCTGATTTAATAAACTTTCAACTATAATATTATTTATTTGCTGCTCTTCTCTTTTTTATTTCTTCTGTAACAAGCGGTAATATTTTGGATATGTCTCCTACTATTCCTAAATCGGCCACATCAAATATAGCAGCTTCAGGATTTTTATTTACAGCAACAATCAACTCTGACTCTTCCATACCGGCTATATGCTGAATAGCTCCAGATATACCACAAGCGAAATATAATTCAGGTCTTACAGTACGTCCAGTTTGTCCTACCTGTCTATCTTTATCAAGCCATCCATTATCAATAACACCTCTTGAACCAGAAACCACTGCTCCGACTTCATTAGCTAAGTCTTCTAAAGGTTTTATTCCTTCCTTAGATCCAACTCCTCTTCCTGCTGATATAAGGATGGATGCTTCTTCTATGTTTACTTTTTTCTTAGTTTCTTTTACAACTTCCAATACCTCAATATTCATATCAGCAGCTTCAAATTTTACATCTAGTTTTACGATATCACCTTTTCTAGTTTTATCAGTTTCTATTTTTTGCATAACACCAGGACGTACTGTTGACATTTGAGGTCTATGATCTGGACAAGCTATTGTCGCCATAATATTACCACCAAAAGCCGGTCTAGTCATTAATAGATTACCTGTTCCCTCTTCAATATCTAATGAAGTACAATCAGCAGTTAACCCTGTAGAAAGTCTTGATGATACTCTTGGCGCTAAATCTCTTCCTATTGAAGTTGCTCCAAATAATACAATTTCCGGTTTTACCTCATTTATAACCTCAACCATTGACTTTGTATATGGTTCAGTTACAAAATGTTCTAAAATTTTATCATCGACAACTATCACCTTATCTGCACCTTCATAAATCAATTCTTCAGATAATTTTTCCATATTATGACCAATCAGTGCTGCTATCACCGGAACACCTAATTGATCTGCTATTTGTCTTCCTTTTCCTAAAAGTTCCACAGAAACCTTTTGAACTACAGAAGCTCTTTGTTCGATATATACTAGAACGCCTTTATATTCTGAAAAGTTCATTCCTTTTACCTCCATTTTCTATTTTGCATAAACCTATAATATATATTTTTCTTCTAATTTATCAACTATTAATACTGCTGATTCTGCCGGAGTAACATTAAATACCTTTCCTGCTGATTTTGCACCCTTAGTAAATGATTTTTTTACTTTTGTTGGTGACCCTTTTAGCCCTAAACTTTCAATGTTAACCTCTATATCATTAACTGACCACATTTCTACTTTTCCTTCTTTGAACGAATCAAATATTCCTTCTACTCTCATATAACGTGATTCATTTAACTCTTTTAATGCAGTAATCAAACAAGGTGTTTTTGCCTTTAGTATTTGATATCCATCTTCAAAAGCTCTTCTTACCACTATACTTTCAGAACTTGCTTCTCGTACTTCGTCTACATATGTTATAGATGGTATAGATAAATGTTCAGCTATTTGTGGTCCTACCTGCGCTGTATCTCCATCTATCGCTTGTCGTCCTGCTATAATTAAATCATAATCAATCTTTTTTAATGCACCTGCTAAAGCTGATGATGTAGCTAAAGTATCAGCACCTGCAAAAGCTCTATCAGTTAATAATATTGCTCTATCTGCACCCATTGCGATAGCCTCTCTCAAGGCTAAATCTGCCTGTGGAGGCCCCATTGTTAACACTGTAATATGAGCTCCATATTGGTCCTTCATTCTTAAAGCTGCCTCAAGCCCTGCTTTGTCATCTGGATTTATTATTGAAGGTACTCCATCTCTTATTAATGTTCCAGTTTTTGGATCTAACTTTACCTCTGTTGTATCTGGCACTTGTTTTATACAAACTACTATTTTCATGTTTATTTCCTCCTATTTAAGAACATTAGCAGAAATAACCATTCTTTGAACTTCTGATGTTCCTTCATATATTTCTGTTATCTTAGCATCTCTCATCATTCTCTCTACTGGATACTCTCTTGTATATCCGTATCCACCAAATAATTGTACAGCTTTTGTTGTAACTTCCATAGCTGTTTCAGCAGCAAAAAGTTTTGCCATAGCCGCTTCTACACTATATGAAACACCTTTATCTTTATTATGAGCTGCTTTATAAACCAATAGTCTTGCAGCTTCCACCTTTGTTGCCATATCAGCTAATTGGAACTGAGTGTTCTGGAACTTAGAAATTGATTTCCCAAATTGTTTTCTTTCTTTTACATACGCAGTTGCCTCTTCTAATGCTCCTGCCGCTATTCCTAATGCCTGTGCAGCTATTCCTATTCTTCCACCGTCAAGAGTCTTCATTGCTATCTTAAAGCCCATTCCTTCTTTTCCAAGTAGGTTTTCTTTTGGAACTTTAACATTATCAAATATTAACTCACAAGTAGCAGAACCTCTTATCCCCATTTTTTTCTCTTTTGGTCCAAAAGTAAAACCTTCCCATCCTTTTTCAACGATAAAAGCACTTATTCCTTTTGTCCCAACAGATTTATCTGTCATTGCCATAACTACATATGTGTCAGCATAAATTGCATTTGTTATAAATATTTTTGAACCATTAAGTATATAGTGATCCCCGTCAAGTACAGCTGTAGTTTGCTGTCCAGCAGCATCTGTACCTGCATTTGGCTCTGTAAGTCCAAACGCTCCTAACTTTTCTCCTCTTGCCATAGGAACTAGATATTTTTGCTTTTGCTCTTCTGTTCCAAATTCTGCAATAGGTGATGCTCCTAATGAAGTATGTGCAGAAACAATAACTCCTGTAGTCGCACAAACCTTGGACAACGCTTCAACAGTCATAATATAGCCTAAACTATTACCACCTTGTCCTCCATACTCTTTTTTAAACGGAATTCCAAACATTCCTATTTCTTTCATTTTCTTCACTGTTTCTTCTGGGAAACGTTCTTCTTCATCAATCTCTGCTGCCAGTGGTTTAACTTCTGTCTCAGCAAATTCTTTCAACATTTGCTGCAAAAGTACATGTTCTTTAGATAAAGTAAAATCCATTTTAATCCTCCTGTATTTGCTTTTTTTTTAGACTTTAATAGTCTTTAAATCTTTAGATATTATTAATGTTGCTTCAGTTGCAGTTTGCACTTCTTCAACAGTATACCTATCATTTATCTCCGTTAACACCAATCCTTCTTCTCTAACTTCAATTACTCCCATCTCAGTTATTATTGTGTTAACTTGCTTTGATGCTGTAAGTGGTAATTTACATTTTTTAAGAATCTTATGTGCACCTTTCGCAGTATGCTCCATAGCTACTATAACCCTTTTAGCACCAACTACTAAATCCATTGCACCTCCCATACCAGGTACTTTTTTCCCTGGTATTATCCAATTTGCAAGGTTTCCTTCTTCGTCTACTTCTAATGCTCCTAGCACTGTTATATCAACATGCCCACCTCTTATTATCATAAAAGATGTAGCAGAATCAAAAAACATTCCACCAGGTAAAATTGTAGCTGGTTGCGCTCCTGCATTTACTAGTTTCGGATCTTCTTTTCCAATTTCAGGAGCAGGTCCAATTCCTAAAAATCCATTTTCTGATTGGAAAGTAACATCCATATTTTCAGGAACAAAATTAGCTACTAATGTTGGTAACCCTATACCCAAATTAACAACATCGCCATCTTTTAACTCCTTGGCCACCCTTGCAGCTATTATCGACTTTAAATCATCCATGGCTATTCTCCTTTCACTATAAAATCTACCACTATTCCTGGTGTCATTACGTTGTCTGGATCTATATCCCCAATTTCTACTATCTTTTCAGCTTGAACAATAACTGTATCTGCTGCCATAGCCATTAAAGGATTGAAATTTCGCTGTGCTTTTTCATAAACTATATTTCCTTTTTTATCTACCACAGCACCCAAAATCAATGCGATATCTGCCTTTAATGGAAGCTCCAAAATATATTCTTTCCCATTCACTGTAATTTTTTCTTTTCCCTCTTCTATGATTGTTCCTAGTCCTGTTGGTGTCAAAAATCCTCCAAGCCCACTTCCCGCAGCTCTTATTTGTTCTGCAAGTGTCCCTTGAGGAACTAAAACTACATCTGTTTCCTTCTCACTAAGCTGTCTTCCTGTTTCAGGATTTGTCCCTATATGAGATACATACATTTTTTTAAATTGTTTCCTTAAAACCATCTTCCCCACACCTTTATCTGGAAATCCTGTATCATTACATATAAGAGTTAAATTTTTTACTCCTTTTTCCACTAATGCATCAACTAATAATTCTGGTGTCCCGCAAGCTAAAAATCCACCTACAGCTATTGTCATTCCGTCCTTTATGCAGCTTATAGCCTCCTCTAGACTAACTATCTTATTTTTCACTGACAACCCCTCCTTATCTATTTAGCTTTTCGGCTAATTCCGTAGCTGCGAATGTTGCCACATCATCAGCATATTTCCCTGGTCCAAATCCTGCATCATATCCTAACTCTTTAGCTAACTCATGACTTATTCTTGGCCCTCCACAAAGTAATATAACCTTATCTCTTAAACCTTCTGCCTCCAGCAATTCCACTAGTTCAGTTAGGTTTTGAATATGAACATCTTTTTGAGTAACCGTCTGGGAAACTAATAATACATCTGCATTAGTTTCAACAGCCTTCTTTATAAAATCTTCATTCGTTACTTGACTTCCAAGATTATATGCTTCTATCATATCATATCGCTCTAATCCATAATGTCCAGCAAAACCTTTCATATTCATTATAGCATCAATTCCAACTGTATGTGCATCTGTTCCTGTACTCGCACCTATCATAACAATTTTACGTTTTATATTTTCTCTTATAAAATCATCGCATTCATGCATATCCATGGTTTCCACATCTACGCTCTGAACTTCAATCTCATCATAGTTTACTGTATGTGCTAAAGCTCCGTACATAACAAAAAACGTATACCCCTTATCTAACGCCTTATGAAACGCAACAGAAGGATTTTCCAATCCCATCTTTTTCCCTAACTCTTTAGCTGCCTCAATTGCTCTATCTCCATCTTCAACAGGAAGAGTAAAACTTAGTTGCACCTTACCATCATTCATTGTGTCACCGTATGGCTTTAACTTTGTCAAATCTAGATTTTTGTCAAAATCCTTTGACTCCGTTGAATATAGTCCTCCACTCATATTTTTCCTCCTATTTTTTTAACATCAATTCTATAAATGGATTGAAATAATTTTCTGATTTTTCAGTTACTCCAGATAGACCTTTCCCTCCATCGATAGGCCTTTTTACTCCACCGAAAATACCTTTTTCCAAAGTACTAAATAATCCATTTTTTTCTATCTCTTTTATTAATTCGTTAGCTTTTGCTAAGACCTCATTAGCTCTATTTTGAATAAGTCCACCACGTTTAAACTCTATTTCTGAACCAAAATCTTCCATTGTATTAAATATATATTGAGCATTTTCAATTGACACTGCCCTATCTGACATAAATGGAGTGTGAATAGCTTCAGTGAGCATTCCTAAAAGACAAAGCTTTTGCCCTGTCATTATAGTTACCATATTAAACAACGAATCTTGAATTTGCCCTTTAAATATATCTCCTGTCATAAACTTTGTAGGAGGCATATACTTAAGTGGAGCTTTAGGGAAAATCTCTCTTGCCATTTGAGCTTGCGCTAATTCATAAACAAAGGCATTTTTAAGTTCTGGATCCATTTCAAAAGCATGTCCTAATCCCATCTGCTCTTCTGGAAGCCCAGCTACTAAAGCAAATTGTTCATTTATAAATTGAGATGCAAGAACTGTATGTGCCTCTTCATATGCATCAGCAGTTGTTAAGTAGTTGTCTTCTCCCGTATTAATTATTACTCCTGCAAAACCATTGATTATTCTCGAAAAATATTGATCTACCATAGTTCTTTTCATATTTATATCTCTAAATAGTATTCCATATAACGCATCATTAAGCATTACGTCTAATCTTTCAAAGGCACCCATTGCTGCAATCTCTGGCATACAAAGCCCAGAACAATAATTACACAACCTTATATATCGACCTACCTCAGATCCAACTTCGTCCAGCGCAGCTCTCATAAGTCTAAAGTTTTCTTGAGTTGCGTAAGTTCCACCAAACCCTTCTGTGGTAGCTCCATATGGAACATAATCCAACAGTGATTGTCCTGTTGTTCTTATAACTGCAATAATATCTGCCCCCTGCTTTGCAGCAGCAACAGCCTGAGTTATATCTTCATATATATTTCCTGTTGCAACAATAACATATAAATACGGACCTGTCTTATCTCCGTATTTTTCTAAATATGCTTCCCTTTCTTTTCTATTGTTTGCAATTCTCTCTGTTGAAGCCTTAGCTATTTCATTAATTTTCATTTTTATTTCAAATATATCTTTCATTGGAAGTTCAGTTAAATTAAGTTCTCCACTAGCTACTTTTTCAGCTATCGCCTGTGGAGAAAGTGATAAATTTAACATTGCGTTCCCAATAAATACTGCAACCCCTGTTGATAATCCATTCCCTTTTTCGATATTATCCACAACAATGTTAGGAAGTGGAACGTTAAAAGAATCAACTCCATCTATTCCAAGTAATCTACAAATTGTTCTTTCAACTGCTACAGTTGTATGTTTATCTATAAATAGTTGAGTATCTGCTGCAATTCTTTTAGCAGTTTCTCTAGCCTCATCTACAATGTCAAAATCAAGATGTAACTTACTGTTCATAGTTAAGGACATATTATTAGCCTTCTTCTTTGCCATAGCAGTAACCTCAACTGCCTTATCCTTTAACCCATCTAACTTTTCATCAATATTAGAATTTTGAATCTTTTCAGCTATATCTCCAGTTTGCTCTTTTATAAATATTCCTGTCTCGGTAGCTAATTTTTTAGCAGTTTTTAATGCATCATTTAGCATTTTATTGGACATCATCTTCCTCCTCATTATCATAAAATCCTTCTATTATTTCTAAAATTTCTTTATCTAACCCTAAAAGCGATGCTATATTAAGAGCATCCTTTGGTACCTCTTCATTTTTTATTTCCAAAAGTCTATAATCCATGTTTTCTTGTATTATATCAACCGAATGACCTTTTAATAATCCTACCTTATATTTCAATGCATTATAATCAATGTTTTTCAATCCAACTACCTGATAATGCCTTACCCCTTCTGTCATAATCCCATCATAGTGAGTGGAAATTAAGCTATGTGAATTTTTCCCCTTCAAAAAAACAACTATAGCTTGTACAATATCTCGGCCCTCTTTCGGGTTTGTCCCTCTGGCAAGTTCATCCAAAGCAATAAATCCATCAGTTACCTTTGATGCCCCTATTATTGTCTTTAACTTTAATATTTCAGCACCAAAAGTGCTTAGTCCCTTTTCAATTGACTGCATATCATCTGAAATATAATATATAAAATCATAAACTGGAACTATCGCCGTCTTTGCAAAAACATAAAATCCCATTTGACTTAATAACACATTTAATACTATCGTCTTCATTGAAACACTTTTCCCACCCATATTTGCACCAGTCAAAACAGTTACCCCATTATTCATCTCAATTGAGATTGGAGTAAAATTTTTTGATTTTTTACTTAAAGTTTCTGCAATTATAGGGTTTGATGCTTCTTCTAAAATCAGACTACCCGATTCAACTATGTGAGGTTTTGAACAATTATATTTCTTAGCTAGCTTTGCTTTTGCCATATAAAAATCCAATATTCCTACAGAATCTATCGTCTCTTTCAATTTACCTTTATAAATTGATACCTTCTTGCTAAGCTCTTTTTTTATTCTTTTTTCTTCCTGATCCTCTAAAACTATTATTTTCAGACGACTCTCTAATAATCTCGCTCTTTCTTCTTCATCTGAAAGATGTATCCTTTGCTCAATGGTTTTCTTAGAGTCTCTTATCTCTTTCAATATTTCTGAATACTTCTCATAAATATGAAAAGTTACTATCCCCGTTTCTTCAGGATCTAAAAGTAAAAAAAGCTCATCTAAATCATGGAAAATAATTTCTTCTATATTAATATTTAAAGTTTCATACGATCTTTTGATATCTGTAACTAGCTTTACAAAATGCTTTATTTCAAAAAACTCCACTTCATCTAAAACATAGTTTTCATCTAAGTTTAATATAGTCCTTCTAATATCGTTAAATTTACAAAATGATGATTCAATAACATTCAAAACCATCTCATCTTCTATAAGTTTATCTTTTATATCAGTAAGATTTTTTAACTCTATATCTAGTTTAAGCTTGTTTTTTTTTCCAAAAGGAGTAGCTTTATATGCTAATTCTGTCCCCAGAGATGTCATGAGTTCCAAAGAGCCTAAAACATATTCAAAGCCTATTTGAACTTTTTGTATTTTGTCAAGATATCTCATGCTTTCCTCCCTTAACGTTGTAAACAGGAATTTTCAACTTTTCTTTTAACTTTATCATAAATGAATCCCCATCAAAACTATATCCATAAGGTGAACTTGGATTTATTGTAACTGCAATCACATTTATCTTTCTTAGAACAACCAAAACAATACCCACAGATTCTAAACGTCTTATACTATCTTTATTCAAAAAAAGCTTAGTTCCATCCTCAACAACTAATTTAAGAATACTATTTGTCCCTTTTCGTCTAACTAACATATCTATAAACCTATCTGTAATTGCTCCTTTTATAAATAAGTGTGTAGTATTTTCCATTATTTCTGATAAAACTTCTGCATCTATCCCCAAAGCTGTTGGTACATCAATATTTTTAACTCTATAAACATCTTCTTCTTTAAATATAATAGATACTCTTTCATCAAGCCTATCTAAAATCTCTTTAATATCTCCTTCTACCTCTGGTAGATTAAGTAGTTCATAAGCATGAACTGTCTTATCAATAACCTCTGACATAGATTTCGATACTGCAGCACCTGTAGCAAGAATAGTTGCCTCTGCAACACCTGGAGATGCTAAAGACTTTCTTGATAAAGCTCCATCTATAAGCACTAGTTCTGCATTTGCATCTAACATGCCACTTGTAACAACTTCTAGTTCTTTCGTAACTGAAGGACCTGCAATTTCCACATATCCATCACTTAAGGCTCTGATTATTATAATCTCCCCCATTGGTGTATGTATCTTTGTTTTGTTAACAATCTCCTTAGTTATGTCTGAATTAGCTAAACATTGACGTGCAGTTGCTATTACAGTACCTTTATATCCATATATCCTTGGTTTCTCCGTAGATGTAACTCTATCGATAGTTTCTCCATCTCTTCCTATTGAAGTTAGACCAAGGGAATAAATCCCCTTGGTCTTTTCAATAATATAATTTAAAGTAGTAGTTTTACCTACATTCTTTTCTAAGCCAATTATAGATACAACTTTATACGCTTTTATCAAATCTAACATATTTTAATGATGTCCTGCTAATTCACTTCTTTCAAGCCCAATTGGCTCAATTAATGAAATTTCATTATTGTGAATTCCTGCCACACCCACCTTATGTGCGCTTACCTTTCCTGTACATACGTCACATTTACATCCAGGCGTATAATTAGTCGGCTCGTAATATGTTGTTATTACGCCTTCATAATTTCTTAGAATTACCTTATCATGACCTTGCGAAATAACATAATTTGGCATAACCGGAGTTTTTCCACCTCCACCAGGAGCATCAACAACGAATGTTGGAACGCAATATCCTGATGTATGACCTCTAAGACCTTCTATAATCTCTATACCTTTAGAAACTGGTGTTCTAAAATGCTCTAATCCAAGAGATAGGTCACAAACATAAATATAATATGGTCTTACTCTTATTTTAACCAATTCATTCACAAGAGTCAACATTATATGTTGACAATCATTAATTCCTCTTAAAAGTACTGACTGATTTCCTAGTGGAATACCTGCATTTGCCATAAGATTACATCCTCTTGATGACTCTTCAGTAATTTCGTTTGGATGATTAAAGTGTGTATTTAACCAGATTGGATGATACTTTTTAAGCATCTCACAAAATTCTTGAGTTATTCTTTGTGGAAGTACAACAGGAGTTCTTGACCCAAGTCTTACTATTTCCACATGAGGAATAGCTCTTAATTTTTTGATTATATATTCTAAGTTTTCATCTGACATTAGAAGAGCATCTCCTCCAGAAAGTAAAACGTCTCTAATTACTGGAGTTTTAGAAATATAGTCAATAGCCTTATCAATTTGCTCCAATGGTAACGCATTGTCATTTTGTCCTGCGAATCTTCTTCTTGTACAATGTCTGCAATACATAGCACATTGATCTGTAATTAGAAGAAGTGCTCTATCTGGATATCTATGAGTTAATCCTGGAACTGGAGAATCTCCATCTTCATTTAGAGGGTCTGCCATATCATGCTCTGTTCTGCGAATTTCAGCAGCCGTTGGAACCGCCTGCTTTCTAATTGGATCATCAGGATCATTCACGTCAATTAAAGATAAATAGTATGGAGTTATTGACATTCTCAAAGTTTCTAATGTTTCAGCTGCGCCCTCCTCCTCTTCCGCAGTCAGTGGTATATATTTTTTTAATTGCTCAAGAGTTTCTATTCTATTTTTTACCTGCCATTTCCAGTCATTCCATTGCTCATCTGAAACATTAGGAAACAATTCATGTCTTCTATTAACCTTCATTATTATTCCTCCTAGATTTTTATTTATCTAATTTATACATATTGTTTTTCAAATATTTCTCTTAACTCTTTTGACTCTCTTATTTCTTCAAGAGTTATCGCTGCATGATCCTTGGTATATCCATTACCAACAATCATTGTAACATCTTTTCCAACACCTTCAGCACCTAAAGCTGCTTTTGTGAAAGAAGTTGCCATTGAGAAGAAATAAACTATACCATCATCTTTAACTGGCAAAATAGATGACATTTCAGTATTTTCAATATTTACAACATTTATTGAAATATCATATTCTTTTCCGTCATTCGCCTCTAAAGATTTATTTAAAACATCAATCGCCTCTGTAGCACTTGCCACTACAACTTTATGGCAGAAGCCTGCATCAAGAAGTTTCTTTGCATCTGCTTCTTTTCTTACTAAGCCTACTACATTTCCTGTTGGACCAACTCTTTTCTTAGCCTCATAACAACACATCATGCCCGACTTACCAGCAGCCCCTAATACTAGTACAGAGTTACCAGGCTTAACAAGTTTCGCAGCTTGTGCTGGTGCTCCAGCAACATCAAGAGCTGCAAGCGCCATTTCTTCACTCATATCTGTTGGAAGTTTTGCGTAAATACCACTTTCAAATAAAATAGCTTGAGCCTTAACCTCCACTCTATCTATATCCATATGAATTTTACCTATAGACTCTATTTTAAGAGGAGTAAGAGATAAAGAAACAAGTGTTGCTATTTTATCCCCTACCTTTAAATCAATTTTACCATCAAGATCTTTTCCAATTTTTGCAATAGTTCCTATTAACATACCACCTGAACCAGTAACAGGATTTTGCATCTTTCCTCTCTCTGCAACAATACTCATAATAGTTTCTTTAATTTTTTCTTCACAGTGTCCAGCAGCCTCTTCAATTTGAGTAAAACTAGCAGAATCTATATTAAGCGCTTGAACATCAATCAAAATCTCATTGTCATAAATTTCCATGCTATTATTAATCTTTCTTGCTGGTTGTGGTAATACTCCCTGTGGTTCTATAACCCTGTGTGTTCCAAATTTACATCCTCTTGCCATCTTAAAATCCTCCTAAATTAAATTTTATTTTATTATTTTAAACCTAAGATTTTTCTAGCTTCATCAGGAGTTGCAATTTCTCTTCCTAACTCATTCGCTATTCTTACAATTCTCTCTACAAAGTCAGCATTTGATTTTGCCAATACTCCTTTTGAAAAATATACATTATCTTCAAATCCTACCCGCACATGACCTCCTGTTATCATAGCCATAGTTACCATAGGTAATTGGCTAGCTCCAACACCTGATACAGTAAAAGTTGAACCATTAGGAATACTTCCTATCATAAACTCTAAATCTCTAGGTGTTCCAGAAATCCCACCGTTTACGCCCATTACAAAATTAAAATGCATAGGTGATTTAATATAACCTTTTTTCTGAAGTCTGACAGCCATATCTATCATGCCTTTATCAAATACTTCACATTCCGGCTTTATACCTAAACCTATCATTCTTTCTCCAAACTCTTTTATCATGTTTTCTGTATTTGTGAAAACTTCATCTCCACCAAAATTACATGTACCACAATCAAGAGTTGCCATTTCTGGTTTAAGCTCAGTTGGTTGTAATCTTTCATCGGAAGTCATTCCTACTGCCCCTCCAGTAGATGGTTGGATAATAACATCTGGGCACTTTTCTTTTATCCTGTTAATGCAAGCTTCAAAACGGGCTTTAGACTGAGTAGGTGTTCCATCATCTTCTCTTACGTGAAGATGAATTATACTTGCTCCAGCCTTATATGCAGCATAAGCCTCATTCGCAATTTCTTCTACCGTATAAGGTACAGCAGGATTATGCTCTTTTGTAACCTCCGCTCCACAAATAGCTGCAGTAATAATCAACTTATCCATCTTTTTCTCCTTTAATAAATCTTAAATTACTTTCTCTTCCTATCCTTTAGTACTACACAAGTTCCTGTTGCTCTACAAACAACAATAGGCTCTTCTAAAACATCACATGCTGAATCGTTTACGTCCGGTCTTGGAACAATAACTTTTCTGGCTTCAAACTTCATTTTTCTTGAAGTATTTCCCACCTCTATTATTTCTCCAACAGCCTCAATATAGTCACCTGCATAAACAGGCGCCATAAACTCAACGCTGTCATAAGCCTTAAAAAGACCTTCATCTCCATCATTTTGAATCAGTAACTCGGTAGCAACATCTCCAAAAAGACCCAACATTCTTGCTCCATCCACAAGATTTCCACCATAATGAGCATCATGACTACTCATTCTCAGCCTAATAACTGATTTCATAACATATTCCACCTTTCCTAATATTGGTCTTGCTCTAATTTAATATTATCTACACATATATTTATGTCATATATTTGAGTTAAAAGTTAGGTGTAAACTGTAAAAAATATGTATTTTTCAACAAACAAAAAAAGAGCTTTATTTAGACCATACAACTGTATGATATAAATAGCTCTCCATGAATCTTCATGACAGTGATAAACTCTGTGCTTATTCACCAGAACATAACCACAGGCAAAGCTATATCCTTCGGCAACAAAAACCTTCATCGACTACATTGAGAACCTACTCTTACCATTAGCAGACTACCTTATTGATGCACCTCTATTTATAATAACTTACTTAGTCATTATAAAAGAAAACCTTTACATTGTCAAGTTATAAACAACAAATTAATATACTATTTTTCTTTAACAAATTTTCTAGCATTTGCAAATGTTACAATATTTATCTCTCCAACGTCAACAGATTTTTTTAAAATTTTTGAAAGTTCATTTACAGTAGCGCCAGTAGTAAAAACATCATCTACAATAAGAATTTTTCTCCCCTCAATAAAAGTTAAATCAATTTCACTATTTACAATAAAACTCCCACTAATCTCTAACCGCCTTTGAACTCCAGATAGTCTAGATAAAAACTTAGTATCCTTTGACCTTGAAAATAATGAAACTACCGGAATCTTAAAATAACCGCCTATCTCCAACGCCAAAAGTTCAGCTTGATTATAACCTCGTTTCCTATACCTATTTTTACCTAATGGCACAAATGTAATAATATCAAAAGCTACATTGTTATCTCTCAAAAAATCTATAAGCATATTTCCTAATGGCCTTGCCATAAACGTCCCCTGACCATACTTAAATATATGGATAATATGATGTGCTACTTCACTATACTCAAAAGCAGAATAAATTTTATCAAAATAATATTTCTCATTCTCACATTCAAAACAAATATTAGAACAGCCTAAAATTCTTCCACATTTGATGCATACATTAAAATCTGACTGAATTTTTTTATAACACATTCTACATAAACTGTACTTATTTACTACACTAATATGATCATTACACCCTATGCAAATTAAATTCTCAGGAAAAATAAGTTCCATTCTACACTAACTCCTCTTCCTCAACTCAAAATCATCTCCTAGTCGCTCTTTTAAAGTATTGCTTATATAATTGATAGTGTCATTCCCCATATAACGCTTAGGAAGTATTAAAGTTTTTCCATTTTTTGTAAATATTAAAAAATATGATTTTAATTCATATGCCTTTTTCATATTTTCATAATTGTAATATATTTCATTTCCATCTTTCCCTGATTGACTAATATACTCTGTATTTAATTTTATATCTTTTTTTATATTAATCATAGTTGGATTTGATTTTAAAAATTTTTTAATCTTAAGCTGAGTTATTACAACTTGAAAAAAAAACAATATAACAACCGCTAAACTTATTCCAAAAGCCATGTATGACTTAATTTCACCTCTAAAAATAGAAACTATAATAAGAAACAATGAAATAAGCACACAGGCAAATATAAAAAACATTCGTCTTTCCTTTTTGAATGCATTAAAGTAGACTATATTTTTATAATCGGTATCTGTAACTTCTATTTCAAAATTTTTAATATCTTCTATCATATTTAGCACCCCCACATCTTATTTAAATCTATAATTCTATCCCTTAATCCTGAATACCTTTTTTCTCGAACATCTCTACTAATCATTAAATCGACCATATTCTTACTGCCTACAATTACAATAGTCTTTTTTGCCCTTGTAATTCCAGTATACAGTATATTCCTACTCTGTAACCCTAAAGGAATACTTATAATAGGCATAACCACAACAGGAAACTCACATCCTTGGGACTTATGAACTGTAATAGCATAGGCTAGCTCCAGATTATCCAATTCAGGTTGAGTATACTGACTCCTTCTTCCATCCTCAAAACTTACATACAACTGCTTATTTTTTTTATCTATGGCGTCTACATAGCCTATATCCCCATTAAATATACCCTCACCTTTCTTTAGTGTATTATTATTAATAAAAGGTCTATTATACTCATTTTTAATCTGCATAACCTTATCATTTACTCTAAAGGTCTTTTCTCCATATTCCATATCCTCTAAAAATTCTTTTGGTGGATTTATAACCTGTTGCAGTCTATTATTAAGATTAATCGTTCCAATTTCCCCCTTCTTAGCAGGACTTAAAACTTGAATATCCATACATGATAACCCAAAATATTCCGGCAACCTTTTATACACCAAATCTTCTATCAAACTTATAGACTCTTTGACACTATATCTTTCCATAAAGAAAAAATCTTTTGAATCATTTTGTATCTCAATAGCTTTTCCATTATTTATCCTATGAGCATTAGCCACAATATCACTCTCTTGTGATTGTCTGAAAATTTCATTTAAAGTAATAGTAGAAATAATCTTACTATCTATCATATCCCCTAATACATTCCCTGCTCCTACTGATGGAAGTTGATCTGAATCACCTATGAATATTATTTTTGAATTTTTATTTACAGCCTTTAATAAAGCTTTCATAAGATATATATCTACCATAGAACATTCATCAACAATAATAACATCAGCATCAATAGGATTCTGTTCATCCCTACCAAATGCCAACTCTAAATCTTTATCAGCATAGCTCATCTCTAAAAGTCTATGGATTGTTTGTGCATCTAACCCGCTTGATTCACTTAAGCGTTTTGCAGCCCTCCCTGTCGGTGCGCAAATAGCTACCTTCTGCCCTAATTCCTTGAAACACTCTATAATGAATCTAACAACTGTAGTCTTTCCTGTTCCTGGTCCACCTGTAAGTATCATAACATTAGAATTTAAAGCTAATTTGACAGCATCTTTTTGTCTACTTGCAAGCTTTATATCAAAAAATTTTTCTGCATTACTAACAATAGTTTCAACTGACAGTTCATTACTTTTAATGGATTCTCTATTTATAAACTCTAAAAGTAATGATGCAACTGTACACTCACAATTATACACGCCTTGCAAAAATATTCTTCTTTCATCTTGAAAATCCTCTAACTTTAAAAAACCCTTAATACACTGTTCATACAAAGCTGTTGCCACATAAGATTCAGATACTTCAAGAATTTCTTCGCTCTTACTAACAAGCATCTCATAAGGAAGGTAAGTATGTCCCTTGTTTAAACTTTCTGCAAGAACATAAATAAGCCCCTCTTCAATCCTAAACATTGAGGTTTTATCAATACCCAACTTTCTTGCAATCTCATCTGCTTTCTTAAATCCAATGCCAGAAACATCTCTACATAGGCCATAAGGATTCTCCCTAAGTTTATTTATAGAATTAAGGCCATATGTTGAAAAAATTTTCATAGCTAAATTGGGAGTAATGTCATAATATCCTAAACCTAATATAACTTTCTTTTCCTCATGTTTCTCATTATAACTTTCAATTATCTTCTTTAATGTTGAACTCCCTATCCCACTAATTTCCTCTAATCTTGAAGGGGATCTTTCCAAAATATCCATAGTATCCAAACCGAAATGATCTACAATTTTCTTCGCAGTCTTCGTTCTCACTCCCTGAATAACCCCTGAACCTAAAAAACTAATAATACTTTCTCTAGTTACTAATTTAGGAAATGAGTATGAACTTACGCTAAGTTGAAGTCCAAACTTGGGATGGACTTCCATAACTCCATTAAGTTCGAAATAATCGTTCTCTTCAACTGTAATGAAAATTCCATTAAAAATCAACTCTTCATTGTCATCTGTAATAAATCTTCCTACTGTATAACCATTTTCTTCACTTCTGAAAAAAATAGTATCTATCTTTCCAACATAAGTTTCCACATTAACTCCTTCTAAACTATATTACTTTCATTTTATCACAAAATCGTTACATTTTAATTAAATGAAAATAAAAAACTTGCTAAATGATTAAAGAGTGATACAATGAAATCATCCAAATATAATTAAGGAGGTTTATTAAAATCATGAAAAATAAAAGATTTTTTGATATTTTTAATTTTAACTCTGCTAATGTTACAGCCTATAAACTCCATAGGTTTAAACGAAAATAAACAGGTTAGATTTAGTAGTAGATCTGAATTAAAATCACATTTAAGTAAATTTAAAACAAGAGCAACTATCATAAGCAAAACACTTCCTCTTTGAAAATATCATCTATAAAAGGTACACTTTAAACTCAGTTTTCTGTGGATAAATATAAAGATAGCTTTAGGCTCGCAACAACCATAAATATGAGGGGTAATAGTGATAATAAATCTATCCGTTCACTTTATTATATTAGACAAGAAAATAAATTCTTCATAAAAGAGAAAATATAACTCTTGACGAAAACGTGAAATCTGTTCGTTATTATGTGACTTATAATGACGTATCTTCATATAAATATGATACTTTCACCCAAATATCTAATTTAAACATAAAATAATTAAAAACAAAATGCCAGCTATATTTAATATGACTGGCATTTTCTATACAATTATCTACCTTTAAACTCTATTTAAACTCAACTATTGTAACACCTTGTCCACCCTCTCCATAACTTCCATCTCTATAACTAATATGCTTATATGGACGCATCCACTGATTTATGCCTTTCCTTAATACTCCTGTTCCTACTCCATGAATTATTGTTACTCTAGGTATCCCTGATAAATATGCATTATCTAAATATTTTTCAACATCTACAATTGCCGTTTCCAAATCCATACCCCTAACATCAATTTCAGTTTTAATACTTTGAGTTTTCTCTTTTAAAATTTTACCTGTACCATTTTTCCTTATTTCAACCACATCTTTTTTAACATCTTGTAAAGCTTTAAAAGGAAGGTTAATCTTCATTATTCCAAGTTGTACTAAAGCTTCTTTTTTAACACTATCAATGGATAATATGTGCCCTTGTTTTCCAAAACTTGGAACGAAAACTTCTTGCCCAACTTCAGCCTGTTCTATAGACTTATTGATAGTAGCTTCCATATTAATAATCTCTTCTTTGAAACTTAAATTTCCCAAACTATCTTTAATCTTATTTCTTAAATGCTCTATCTCCTTATTAATCTTGCTCTTATCTTCCATATTCCTTAAATTTCTCAATTCCTTTATTAACCTGTCAGCCTCTTCTTTTGCTTCTTTAACAAGTTTTTGAGCTTCTTTTTTTCCATCTTTAAGAATACGCTCTTTCTGTATTTTAGCTTTTTCTTCTTTAATTTTAAGACTCTCTTCTAAAGCCTTTGCCCTCAAATTAATTAAAGCTGCTTCTTTCCTGTCTTTTTCCCCTTCTTTTTTCTGGCTCTCTAACTGCTTTAAAATTTCTTCCATCTCTATATTCTCATGTTTCAAAAGGGTCTTTGCCCTATTAATAATATCTTGATTTAATCCTAACTTTTTTGATATCTCAAAAGCATTAGACTTCCCTGGAATTCCAATTAAAAGACGATAAGTAGGACTTAAAGAATTTACATCAAAATCTACAGAAGCATTTTCTACGCCTTCGCTGGTTAAAGCATAATTTTTAAGTTCAGAATAATGCGTAGTAGCTATTGACAACGCACCGGAAAATTTAACCTTTTCTAATATAGCTATAGCTAAGGCCGCACCCTCTAATGGATCTGTTCCTGCTCCCAATTCATCAAATAAAACCAAAGAATCTGACTCAAGTTTTTCCAAAATTTTAACAATATGATTCATATGAGATGAAAAAGTAGATAAACTTTGCTCTATACTTTGTTCATCACCTATGTCTGCATAAATATCCTTAAATATACACATATTACTACCATAGTCACAAGGCACATGTAATCCACTTTGCAACATTAAGCACAATAGTCCAACAGTTTTTAAACTTACAGTCTTCCCCCCTGTATTAGGCCCTGTAATGACCAAAGTTTTATAATCTTTGCCAATTTTAATATTAGAGGGAACTACTTTTTGTTTGTCTATAAGTGGATGCCTTGCATTCCTAATATCTATTATTTTATCTTGATTTATAACTGGCTCTAACCCATTTATCTCTACAGAAAATTTTCCTTTAGCCATTATAAAATCCAATCCTGCAAGTAGATCTTGATTAAAAGATAATTCTTCTGCATATTCTCCAACCATGGAGGTAAGTTCACTTAAAATCCGTTCAATCTCATCTTGTTCTCTTCCCCTAAGCTCTCTAAGATTATTATTTAACTCAACAATAGCCATCGGTTCAATAAACAATGTTGCACCTGAAGCAGATGAATCATGAACAATCCCAGGAAAATTAGATCTATATTCAACCTTTACAGGAACTACAAACCTATCTTGTCTTGTAGTTACAATTGACTCTTGTAAATATTTAGAATAGCTTGATGAACTTATAATATTATTAATTTTACTTCTGATTTGTTCTTGATTATTGGATATAGCTTTTCTAATATGTTTTAACTCTGGACTAGCATTATCCGAAACTTCCTCTTCAGATATTATTGCATTAAATATAGCATCCTCTATATCCTTCGTTATAATTAGCCCCTCAGCCTTTAGTCTTATTTTCGGTGCTTCTTCAAAATCTTTAAGAAATAACTTTATCCTCCTTGCACATCCCATAGATTCGCCTATTCTCATAAGGCTTTTTGGATCTAAAGTCGAACCAATACTAGCCTTTTTGTACTGTAATTTAAGATCATAAAAAGTTCCTGCCGGTAATGAACCCTTTTTCAATAATATACTTTGAGCCTCTGACGTTTCTTTTAATAGATCAATAACATCATCAACTTCTGTTTGTGGTTTTAATTGTGAAACTAATTCCCTTCCTAACGCTGAAGAACAATGATTTTCTAAGATTAGCTTAATTTTATCTAATTCAAGAACCCTTATACTTCTTTCATTCATCCTATCGCCCTCCATCAAACAAACAACAGCTTCTTGTATTCTTTGATAATTTTTTTACTTTCAATATATGACTCTGCCCAAATTCCACTTTGTAAATTCACATTATACCTTGTTATCCCTGCTCTCAAAAATTCTCCAATCTTATCATCCAAACGATGAATATCTTTTGAAAGAACTAGCATTTTACAAGCCCCTTCCCTTTCAAGAGGAAATTCTTGTCCTTGATTATTTTTTAAACTGCTAATAGATAATTTACAATCTCTAGTGTTGCAGCCCTCTACCTTATATGGACAATATTCACTTACCATAATAATAGGTCTATAATACACTGGTATCTCTAACTTATTATAAAATTCCGTATTTGCAAAAGATTTTATTCCCTTCCCCAATAACTCCAATGAAGGCATAACATAATCTGTTTCAATAGTACCAAGAGAATATTCATTAGTAACATTAAGAAGATAATGTGCTACTGTAGTTTTATCCTTAAGATAATTAGCTATTCCTAACGATGATACTACAAAGTTATTTCCTAACTCACTTATATCTTCTAATAAACCTTCCAGCTCTTCTTCTCTAGTGACCAACGGTTGCTGAAAATAAATACCATCCTCTGGTAAATATTGTTTTGCCTCTTTGTAAAGAGTTTTCCTATTAACATATACCCTTTGTACCTTTTCTTCTATGGCTGCTTTTAACTGTTCACTATTATTACAAAACACACCTAAGCTAACATCTTTATCTTCATCATTTTCTTTATAAAGATCGTAATCAAACACTTGAATAGATTGCCTATCATAAATTTTATTTCTCTCTTCTTCTATCTTGTGTACGGCTTCTCTTCTCAACTTGTTAACTATTGATATAGCTATAGTCGCCTCATTATCCCGAATTATTTCAAGATTTTTAAGCCCATATATTCTATCTCCTAATTTTTCTAATTGCTCTTTTATCCTATAGTCACTTAAAGCTTTTGAATGAGCCTGCTGAACAATAGCTTCTTTATCCTCTATTGTAACTTTATTCTCCTCATCATACACTGTAAGCACAGGGTGTTTCCCTATTTTTAGTTCTAAAGTCATATCAATTGGATAGTTGGTCTTAAAACTTTCGTAACTGCTTCTAGCATCTTCCATCACACTTTTAGTATAAGTTTTGTAAACTATATCATCTTCTCTTAAATTACCGACATAATCTAATTCTATTACACTGCCTTTTAAAGCTTTTTCTACAAATCTGTTATTTATTATAATGCGCCCTACCAACTCACCAGTACTTAAACCATCTCCAACTTCTATATCCTCGTTTAAGTGTAGTTTCAATCTTTTTTTATTTTTATTATTGGATATTACTATAGCAACAGCTACCCCTTGGTTTTTAGGGGAGTTTATATTGGCTATTTTACCCCCTTTATCTCCAAGTAAATATCCTTTAGTATAATCTCTATTAAACACATGCTTTATTTCATTTTCAAAACCATCAAGCTCTTTTAAAGTCAAATTCTCTTCAACAGCTTTCTTATATGCAGATGTAACCTTTGCTACATACTCTTCCCTTTTCATTCTGCCCTCTAACTTCAAAGAATCAACAGAAAGCCCTAAAACCTTATCCACATCTTTTATTGTACTTAAATCCCTCGTACTTAGATAATAAGCGGGTTTTGTATCTTCTTCACCTGTTGAAATAGAATACTTCATCCTACAAGGTTGAGAACACTCTCCACGATTTCCCGAGCGTCCCCCCTCAATAGCTCCAAATAAACATTTTCCACTATAAGACATGCATAAAGCCCCATGAACAAAAACCTCTATTTCTGTATCGGTTTTTTCTTTAATCCGAACGATATCACCTTCTGTGTTTTCTCTTGCTAAAACAACTCTCATTGCACCTTTTTCTGTCCAATACAAAACATCCAAATTATTAACTATATTCATTTGAGTTGAACAATGAAGATGTAAATCAGGAAAATTTTTTCTAAGAAGGTAAAACATCCCTATATCTTGAATTATAATAGCATCCACTTGATTAACATACAAATAATTAGCATACTCTAAAAAAGCTTCAATCTCATCGTCAAATATTAAAGTGTTCATAGTTACATATATTTTTACCCTATGCTTGTGAGCAAATTTTATAGCCTCAATTATCTCCTCATCAGAAAAATTGGCGCTAGAAGCTCTAGCACCAAATTTTCTTCCTCCTAAATATACTGCATCTGCACCATTTGCTACAGCTGCCTTTAAGGCAACCATGTTACCTGCTGGTGCTAATATTTCTGGTTTTTTCATTTATTTTCAGCCTTTTCTAATTTACTTTTAAGTATCTCAACCTCTTCTTGTAACTCAAATATTCTATTTTGGAATTGATTAGATATATCCAAAGCTTCCCTTAGCCTAATATCGTCCTCACCTGACTCTATATCATTAAAATCTTTTAGTTTCAAAGTTAGAGCTTCAATCTGAACATCCTTCTCTTGTAACTTAAACTCTAACATTTTAATGTGGTCGCTTGCACCTTTGCTCTCATCTAAAACAGATGACCTTTCATGCTCTCCACCTTTTAAAAGCTTATCTCCAATATTAATTGCTGCTAAAGTTGTTGCCATCGTAAGATTAATCCCCGTCGTACTCTTTGTTATTGACTCTACTTCCTTATTAACCAAAGCTCCTAAAGTCTCTAAATACTCCTTTGTTTCCTCTCCTACAATAGGATATTCAATACCTGCTATCTTAACTATAACCTTATTCATAAAACCCTCCTACTCTTCCTCTTCCTTTATAGCTGGAAATACTATTTTTACCGTTGTCCCATGATCTGGCTCAGATTCTATTGTCATCTTTGCATCATGAAGCTTTAAAATTTCATCCACAATAGATAGTCCTAAGCCACTACCAGCTGATGTTAAATTAGCTTTATAAAACTTTTCTCTTACCCTTGTTAAATCCTCCTGAGAAATTCCAATTCCTGTATCTCTAATTGTTATCTCAACCTTATCGTCACTCCCGACTCCAATTAACTCTATACTTCCACCAGGGGGAGTAAACTTAATTGCATTTGCCAATATATTTATAAATACCTGCTTAATCCTATTTCCATCACCTAATACAGGAACCTCTTCACCCTCTAAAGTGAAACTAATATTATGTTCCTTGCCTCTTGGAAGAAACTGATTATATACCGCCTTCAAAATTCGCCTTGGATATACCTTAGTTTTGTGAGTCTTCATAGTCCTAGACTCTAGCCTAGAAAAATCTAAAAGCTCCTCAACAATACCAGATAACCTATCAGCCTCTGCATTTATAATATTTAGTCCAATTTCCTCAATTGAACCCTTCTCAACCCCTCCCAATAAGAGAGTCTCTCCCCATCCTTTTATAGAAGTTAACGGGGTTCTTAGCTCATGGGATATAGAAGATATAAAATCCTTTTTAATATTATCAGTCTTTACAATCTCCTGCGCCATATAATTAATTTTATCAGCAAGCTGTCCTACCTCATCTGAGTTTTGTTTCTCTGCTCTAACATGAAAATCCCCTTCAGCCATTTCTGTTGCTGTTCCTATAAGGTTTTTAATAGGGCTTACAATGGACTTTGAAATAACTGTAGCCATTGCTAGAAAGAAAACTATTACTATAACTCCAAGAGCTAACGCTGTAGCTATATATTGTCCTATAGAATCATATACTTTTTCCAAAGAAATTGAATATCTAACAACCCCATCTACAACTGAATATTTCATAAGAGGTTTAGAAATTGCCATTATCCTCTCTCCTGTTGACTCAGTAACCCCTGTATATACGATCATCTTCTTATCTAAAGCAGCCTTAACATCTGGAGTATCTATAGTCTGAAAATCTGAAAACCCATAGGAATCTTTAATCATATTTCCCTTATCATTTAAAACTTGTATAAAAAACTTACTATCTGATTCTGTAATAAAATCATCAAAGAGAAACCTTGATTTTTCGTCAACTCCAGAATAAGAAACATAGCTATTCATAAAATCCGCACTTACAGTTACCCTGTCTTTTAAAATCTGCTCTACTCCACCAAGATAATAATTTTCTATCATAAAAGCAAAAAATAACTCCAGTACAAATACTGTAACAACAACGATAGCTCCAAAATTAAGAATTATCCTTGTCCTAATAGAACTATTAATAAACTTGTTAATCTTTTCAAATAAACTTTGATTAGTATTATCACTAACATTATTACTAATATTCTTACTCTCCATTTTCATCCCACCTGTATCCATACCCCCATACAGTTTTTAAATACTTTGGATTAGCAGGGTCTTCCTCTATCTTCTTTCGTATTCTTCTCATATTTACGTCAACTACCTTAAGATCTCCAAAATAATTCTTACCCCAAATTTCATTTAATATAACATCTCTAGACATTGATTTTTCTTTATTTTTCATAAAAAGAATCATTATTTCTAACTCCTTTGGTGTCATTTCAATTTCCCTATTAGCCTTAAAAAATCTCCTATCATTAATTTGAACTTTAAATATACCACTATATAGCACTTTTTCGTCACTCTTTGTTTCTTTTGTACCTACAACCCTTCTAGCAAGGGTTTTAATACGAGCTACAAGTTCAACAGGACTAAAAGGTTTGCTGATATAATCATCTGCTCCATACTCAAGTCCTTCAACCTTATCTACCTCTGAAGTTCTTGCTGTAAGCATAATTATACCCATATCTGGTGATTTTTCCCTAAGATACTTTAGTACTTCAAACCCATCAATTCCAGGTAACATAACATCCAAAAGCGCCATCTGAATGTTTCTGTCATTCTCAAAAATCTCAATTGCACTTTCTCCCGTTTCAGCTTCAATAACCTCAAATCCTTCTCTGGTAAGATTTAGAGTTACAAAACTTCTTATAGCAAACTCATCCTCCAAAACTAATATTCTCATAAAACCTCTCCTCCCTAAAAAATATACTGAGAAACAATGCCTGTAATATTTTTTGTATCCTCTAAAACCTTTTGATATTCATTGAAATATTCTCCAGCTAATCCATTAGCATCACTTACCTGCTTCGCTAAAACAACATAATCTTCTGTTTCAGAAATCATCTGGTAATCCTTCATTTTTTCCATCTTATTTTTAGCCACAAGCCTTACCTCTATTATAGCATTCTTAATAGAATGATTTTTATTCGGTGAATAATATAAAGTAAGAACACTGTCTTCGTTTTCATACTTTACATCAGCAACATATTTCTTCCATATAATCTCAGGAATATCAATACTTATATTCATAGTAGGTTCATCAAAATACTCTTTAACCTTTACAAAAGATTTATCGATGTACTTATAATAATTCCTTACCATCAAATCAGACTCTATTAATTTTTTATAATCATTATCTTCCTCTATCCCATAATTTTTTTTATAAACCGGAGCTTCAGAAGTATTACCTACTTCAATAATTCCATCCCTATCTATATCTGTACTTTGAGTAGGATTTTCTTGATAACTTATGGCCTCTTGCCCATCCATTATACTATAGAGAAGATTCTTTTCATAAACCAGAACATCACACTTCCCGTAAGAATTATCCACATAAAGATCAACAAATATAGCCTCCTTATTATCTGTTAATTTTCCTAGCTTAATATTATAGGGTTCAGTACCAATAGGATAAATTATAGAATTGTTCTTTATCATAGACTTATCTTTCTTACTATAAACCAGTACTTCATTATCATTTTTTTCCGTAGCAACACTAGCGATAACCAGTTCCTTACCATCATCGCCTGTAATGTCATCTATACTTAACGAATAATAATCCGTATCAAAAATTTGAATTACACCGTCATCAACGCTTGTAAAAACATCTAACTTTCGAGCTGAGTCCTGTCTTGACTCATAGCCCACAATTATTTCAAGAAGTCCATCCTTATCCAAGTCATCTATCAGGTAATCTGAAACGTCAGTTCCATCTAAGCTAATATCCCCCTTCTTAACCCAAAGACCAAACTCATTCTTTAAAACTAATATACCAATTTTAAAAGTCGTCTTATCTCTATATATAGCAACAATCTCATTGTTCTTATCATCATTAAGATCCTTTAACCCAAAAGAACTTTCTCTGTTGTCTTTAGTATTGGTAAATGGAAACAACTCAGAATTTTGTGGTAAAAACTTTGTTATCGCATCCTTCACTTCTTTTTTCTCTACATTAAGCTCAGGTGGGCTTATTAGCTCTTCTGGAGACAAAATCCTAGAACACCCACCTATAAAACTCATCATCATTACAATCAAAATAGCAGAAACTAACTTATTCATAATTTATTCCTTTACAAATTTAATTTGAAACTATCCAATACATTAATAATACCACAAACCTTTAGAATTGTAACAAAATAATGTAAAAATAAATGGCAAAATAAAATTTTAAAAGTAAAAAAATAAATTTACAATAAAGCCACCTATACATTTGCTAAAATATGATATACTAATATAAAATGACCTAATAAAAAAAGGAGTGGACTATAATGAAACTTGAAAAAGGATTAATAGCCGTATATACCGGTAACGGAAAAGGAAAAACTACAGCTGCTGTAGGTCAAGGAATACGTTCATCCGGAAATGAACTTAACGTGAGAATGGTTCAATTTCTTAAGGGTGGCGCAACTGGTGAAATGAATATAATTGAAAAGATACCTAATTTTACTTTATTTAGGTTTGAACGACCAAGAGGTTTCTTTTGGACCCTTAATGACCAACAAAAACTAGAACTACAAGAAGATATTGATAAAGCAATGGATTTTATAGAAGGTACTATTGATAATAATTACTGTGATGTACTTATACTTGATGAAATAATGGGAGCAATATCCAACAATCTAATTGATGTAGATAGGCTTATTAATATAATTAGTCGACGTCCCGAAACTATGGAAGTAATACTAACAGGACGAAATGTACCTGAAAAAATATATGAAATAGCCGATTATGTAACAGAGATGAAAGATCTAAAACATCCATTTGAAAAAGGAATTCCTGCTAGAAAGGGTATAGAATGGTAAGTCGCCTACAATTGTTTTAAATGAAAACTAAAGGCAAATGAGAATAAACACAATCTCATTTGCCTTTAGTTTTTTAATCCTATTTCCTATCTTCATTTGTGACTGCAAAAACATAAGGAATATCTCTATAATAATCTCCATAATTTAAGCCATATCCCACAACAAACCTATCTTCTATAGAAAACCCTATATAATCAGCCTCAAAGTCCACCTGTCGCCTATCAGGTTTATCCAACAATACACATGTTTTTATTGAAGCTGGATTCTTCAATTTTATATGCTCCACAACATAATTCATGGTTATTCCAGAATCTGTTATATCATCTACTATAAGCACATGAGCGTTCTCAATATCATCTGTTATATCCAACTTTAGCTCCACATTTCCGCTGCTTTCTTCCCTATTCCCATAACTTGAAGTCACCATAAATCCAACCCTTATAGGAACATCAATTTTTCGAATTAAATCAGCTGCAAAAATAAAACTCCCCTTTAAAAGAGATATAACATATAATTTTTTCCCATCATAATCGCTTGTAATTTCTTTACCTAATTCCTTAATCCGACTGTCAATTTCCTCTTCAGAACAAAGCACTTCCCAGACCTTACTCTCAATGTCCATAGTATTTTATCACATCCTTAACGTTTTTATATAATATTCTAATGCTTAAACCTTACTTTGTCAAATTTTATTGGATATAATTAATAACCCAAATCCATTTTCTAAACTGATAGTTACTTCTTTGTCTAAAAACTCATTAGATATTCCCCTTGGGCTACCTTTTTTTAACTTGTATCCATCTAATTCATACTTAGCATCACTTATACTCAATCCTTCTAAATTTTCAAAAACCGCTAATATCGAAAAAATTTTTTCATTATCCCTATTTATCCTTGTTTTTCCTATAGCCAGTCCTTGGATTTCATTATTTTCATCAAACATCCTTACACTTATTCCATTATTATATGCCCAATATATTAGTCCCACATTCCCTAAACTATGATCTAACCTATTGCCGAAACCTCCATATATATCTATATTTCTATACCCCAGTTCCTCCAGATGTAAAATTCCTAATTGAGAATCCGTATAATCTTTTTCTTTTGAAAATTTTTTCATAGGAATATTTAACTTTTCAAAATACTTTAATACATCTTCATCTATAGAATCAAAATCTCCAACTAAGATATCCGGCTTAATATTTAATCTCCTTAAAATATTGCTTCCACCATCAACGCCTACTATAAACTTATATTCATTAAGTTTATCCTTGTAAAAATCTATATCCCTATAGTCTCCATTTAAAAGTAAAGCCGCCTTTTTATCTTCCATTTTTTCTAAGATCCTCTACAGCATTAACCATATTCTCTTTTCCAAATATCGCAGAGCCAGCCACAACTACGTCCGCCCCTGCATCTACAACAACCTTAATATTGTCTGCCGTTATCCCACCATCAACTTCTATATCTATTTTCAACCCTCTATCCTCAATTAAACTTTTTAATAACTCTATTTTTTCTGTAGTAGCCTCAATATACTTTTGACCTCCAAAACCTGGATTAACACTCATAATTAATATCATATCCAAATCATCTAATATCCATTCAATAGATTCCAATGGGGTGCCAGGGTTAATGGCAACACCCGCTTTTACACCTTTTTCCTTTATACTCTGAATAGTTCTATGAATATGCTTACACGCTTCTACATGAACTGTTATTATATCAGCCCCTGCAGCTACAAAATCATCTATTCTCGCATCTGGGTTTTCTATCATAAGATGACAATCAAAAATCATTTTTGATTTATTTCTTAAACTCTTTATGACCGGTGCTCCAAATGTAATATTAGGAACAAAAGCTCCATCCATAACATCTATGTGCAAATACTCACAACCTGCCTCTTCCAAAACTCTTATTTGCTCTCCTAAAACAGCAAAATCTGCCGATAACATTGACGGTGCTAATTTAAACATATCTAATATCCCTTTCTCTTTTGGTTTTGTCTTACCTCTCCTAAAAGCTGAATATAACTTTCATATCTTTCTACAGCTATATTTCCATTATCTACAGCTTTTTTCACACAACAATCTGGCTCTTGATCATGTATACACTTTGATCCAAATCTACACTCCGTATCATAATCATGAAACTCAATAAAATACTCTTTCAATTCATCCGGTGGTATATGATCTAAACTTAGCGAACTAAACCCTGGTGTATCTGCAATCCACGTTCTTTCATCAATTTTCAACAACTCTACATGTCGTGTAGTATGACGACCTCTTCCAAGCTTTTGACTAACTTCTCCAGTTTTTATCTCAAACCCTAAAGTATTTATCATGGTACTTTTTCCTGCTCCAGATGGTCCAGCGACAACGGTTATATTATCTTTTATAACACTTTTTACCAAATCTATATTTTTATTTTCTTCTACTGACAACCATATAACAGGATATCCCAGCCCTTTATATATACTTAATAGTTTTTTCAACTTACCATCCTTATCAAGGTCAGACTTTGTAAAGCAAAGCACAATATCCAAACCAGCTTCCTGAGCCAAAACTACAAACCTATCTATCAAGGATAAATTGGGATTTGGATCCTTTATCGCAAATGTTAAAAGAACCTTTCCTATATTTGCTATAGGTGGTCTGATCAAAAAATTTTTCCTATCTTCTATCTTCTCAACCATAGCCTTTTTAGTACGTTCATCTACAATAGTTATTATTGCCATATCACCAACTAAAGGTATTATTCCTTCTTCTTTTAAACTTCCCCTTCCCTTACACTCGTATACTCCATCTTCAGTATAAACATAAAAGAAAGAGGATATTGCTTTCGTTATTAATCCTTTTTTCATTTTTTCTCCTACTCTACTGAAATATAACTTCCTGATCACCCCAACTTCTTCCATCTATATATACAGAATAAACCTTGGTTTCCCCTTGTTCTCCAGATGTATTAAACTTCAATATTCCTCCCTCTAAAGAACTTGGCTCAATATCTGAATTATAAATCTCTGAACCCGTATTTTTCTCTATAACCTTAACATTAATAGTCTCATTTTCTGTAGGCAACATTATCAGAAGAGGATAATTAACAGTAGGTCGTTTTTCAATTCTATTAATCACAATATTGACTGTTGCTGCAGCCTCTACCATCTCTCCGGCAGTTGGGGCTTGTGAAAGAATAACTCCATCAGGCTTAGTCCTATCTTCTCTGTAACTTTCAGAAATTGTAAATCCTTTTAAAATTTGTCTAGCCTCATCTGAAGATTTTTCTATAACGTTGGGAACTTGAGTATCTTTCTTAGGTTCTTCTTTTCCTTCACTAACAACTAATTTAACCAACTCTCCTTTATTTACCTTTGCGCCAGCTTCTGGCATTTGAGATATAACCTCATCTTTTGGTTTATCACTAGCTTCTGCCTTTACCACCTCACTTAAACCCACATTAGTTATAAGCTTTATAGCTTCTTCCAAAGTATATCCCTTTAAATCTGGCACCTCTACTTCCTCAATTGAAGTTGCTGAAATAGAAACTCTCACAAGAGAATTTTTTTCAACCTTAACCCCACTTGAAGGAACTTGACTTGCTACTGTTCCCTCAGGATAAGAATTGTTAATCTCTGTTCCATCTTGTACAACTTGAACTCCTAGAGCTGTGCCTTTCTCTTTTGCCTCCTCTAAAGTCAATCCCCTAAAGTCTTCCAGTAACACCTTTTCTTTTCTAGTAAACACACTTGATATATTATCAAATCCACCAAGAAGTACAAAACCACCTACACCCACAACCGACACTAATAAAGCCAATAAAATCGCTATAGCTCCCAATTTAAAAGACTTTTTTTCATCATCCTTCTCATCATACTCTTCCTCAAACTCTTCTTTAAGCTGATTTTTAGCCTTATATGAGTCTACCCCCAGTTTAAAATCTTCTTTAATCACATCTTCCGGAGCTATTATTTTAGTAGGTCTATGCCCCCTTAAAACAGCTACCTCACTAATAACCTCTCCTGCTGTTCTTTGTCTTTTATCAGGACTTTTTTGCGTAAGTTTTAAAATAAGATTTTTTACTTCTGGTCTTATATTATCACTAGGCAAAAACTCAATATTATCTTGTATCTGCTTAAGTGCAATATTAACTGGACTATCCCCATCAAATGGAAGCCTTCCTGTGAGCATTTCAAAAAGCACTATTCCCAAAGAATATATGTCAGACCTCTCGTCTACATAGCCACCTCTCGCTTGTTCAGGAGAAAAATAATGAACTGAGCCCATAATTGAGCCCGCAGCAGTTATAGTTGCACTACTTACAGCCTTTGCTATCCCAAAATCCCCTACCTTAACTAGATTGTTGCTAGTTATCATAATATTATGAGACTTAATATCCCTATGAACTATGCCTTTCATATGTGCTACTTGCAAGGCCTTTGCAATTTGATCTGCAATATCTAAAGCAACTGCCTCTGGCATACGACCATTGGTTTTTATCATATCTTTTAGGTTCTTACCCTCTACATATTCCATAACTATATAAGACTCATCACCATCTTGCCCAACATCATATACATTTATAATATTAGGATGATTTACCCTTGCTGCTGATTGAGCTTCATTCTTAAATTTAGTTAAAAACTCCTCATCTTTTGAAAATTCACTTTTCAAAACTTTTATAGCCACAATCCTATTTAGAAGGGTACACTTGCCTGTATATACTACAGCCATACCACCTTCGCCAACCTTATTTAATATCTCGTATCTATTTCCTAATAACTTTCCTATCATATTATCACCAACCTAGTCAAAATAATTAGCTACAACCACAGTTATATTATCTACACCACCTGCATTGTTTGCCTCTAAAATCAATTTTCTTGCTATATCTGATGGATTTTTGCCATCACCCATTATCTTGCTAATCTTTTCATCTTCCACCATATCTGTAAGACCATCTGTACAAAAAAGTAAACTATCACCATATTTTAACTCAACATCATAAATATCAATAAGTATCGATTCTTCTGTCCCTATAGCCCTAAGTACTATATTTTTTTTATCGTGAGTTCTAGCCTCTTCCTTTGTTATAATTCCACTTGAAACTAACTCTTGTGTATAAGAATGATCCACAGTTATTTGCTTTAAGATATCATCTCTTTTTAAATACAATCTACTATCCCCTACATTAGCAACAAGCAATCTTTCTCCTACTAGTAGCCCCAAAACTCCAGTAGTTCCCATACCAAAGTACTCATCATGAATAGATGCGTAGTGAAAAACATATTCATTCGCCCTTTCAATAGCCTTACTTAACATTGATCTTAAAGACCTAAATCCATCTACTTCATTTTCTGCCCAAAAATCTCTAATATGTCGTTCTATATATCCTGCTATTTCAAATACAGTAGCCCTACTTGCAAATTCTCCCTTATTATGACCACCAACACCATCTGCCACTACAAATAAAATAACATTCTCTCTAACCTCTTTTATTAAATATGTGTCTTCATTATTTTCCCTTACTTTTCCTATATCACTTTCACCAAAAAAAATCAAATCGATCACCTCACTTATTTACACTTCGCCTAAGCTGCCCACATGCTCCACTTATATCCTGACCAAGTTCCCGTCTTACAGTCCCCTTAATCTTATTATCTTCAAGAATTTTGCAAAACTTTCTTACACTTTCCTTACTCGGTCTTTTTAAACTATTCTCTTTAACCTCATTAACAGGAATCAAATTAACATGACAATCAATTCCACCTATTAATTTTGCTAACGCATTTGCATCAGCCTCGCTGTCATTTACCCCTGATATAAGTGCATACTCATAGGTAACCCTTCTTTTTGTTTTTTTATAATACATCTTAGATGCCATAATAAGCTGGTCTATATTATATACCCTTGATATGGGCATAATTTCCATTCTTTTCTCTTGGCTCCATTGATGAAGTGATACAGCCAAATTAATAGGTATGTTTAATTCTGCCAACTCATGTATCTTAGGTACTATCCCACAGGTTGAAAGCGTTATATGCCTATACCCTATATTAAGCCCCTTCTCCTCATGCACAAGCAAAAGAAACTTTTTTATCTCATCCATATTATCTAAGGGTTCTCCAGAACCCATTATCACAACGTTATTTATCTTAATATTATTGTCAATTGAAACAGTTAAAATTTGACCCAGTAGTTCTCCGGAAGTAAGATTTCTCTCTAATCCATCTAAAGTAGATGCACAAAACTTACAGCCCATTCTACATCCAACCTGACTAGATATGCAGATACTATACCCATGATTATACTTCATCAATACTGATTCTATTATGTTTCCATCATCCAACTCTATTAAATACTTTACAGTTTCATCTAACTTTGATTCTAATTTATCAAAAACTTTAGCCCTTGATATATATGCAACTTGCTTAAAAGCTTCTTTTGTTTCTTTAGAAAAAGTTTTAATATCATCAATATTCTCAATACCCTTATATAAAAAATTGAAGATTTGCTCGCCACGAAAGGCTTTTTCACCTAATCTTACTGATAAAGCTCTAACCTCTTCAAGGGTCAGACCCTTTAAATCTATCATATTATACCCCTTATATTCTTCTTATTTTAGCAATAAAAAAACCATCGCAATTATCTATATTAGGTAATAATTGAGTTCCATACTCTCCCTTATCTGACTTTATAAGCGGATGCTCAACCTTTTCTAATTTAAAATTAGTATTTTCCTCTAAAAAATCTCTAATAATATTTTGATTTTCTTTTACATCCATAGTACAAGTACTATAAAGTACAATTCCACCTTTTTCAACATAAGAAGCTGCATTATATAATATACTTCTTTGAATTGAAGGAAGTTGTTCTACATCTTCTCCCTTTTTATATCTTATCTCCGGTTTTCTTCTTATTATCCCAAATCCTGAACATGGAACATCAGCTAAAACTTTGTTATATTTTTCAACCAAACTATTTTTATGTTTAGTTCCATCATTTACAGCAAACCTAACATTTTCAATACCCAATCTTTTACAACTTTTTGCGGCTAGTCTTAACTTATTCTCCGATATATCCATCCCATGAATAACACCCTTATTCTTCATAAGTTCACCTATATAAGTAGTCTTTCCCCCTGGACAGGCACAAATATCTAAAACTCTATCTTCTTCCTGTGGATCTAAAACCTCCACAGCTATCATAGAACTTATATCTTGAACAGTAAAATATCCCTTATTGTAAAACTCGTTATTCTCAATATCCTTTAGTCTTTTAACCCTTAATGCAGTTTTAGAATTTTCAAGAAAAAATACCTCGACACCCATGTTTTCCAGATAGCCCTTAAGATCTTCTCTTGAGACCTTATTTAGATTTACCCTTAAATACAACTCTGGCTTACTATTAAACGATTCCAAAATACACTCAGTATTTTTAAACCCATAAATATCCACAAGTCTATTAAAAATATACTCCGAAACAGAATATTTTATCCTTACAGATTCCTTTTCATCCAAGTCAATAATTTCTAAAGCCTTATCAGATCTTAAAATACTTCTTAAAACTGCATTCACAAAACCCGAACTCCTTTTATCTATCTTATTACAAAGTTTTACACTTTCATCCACTGCAGCAAAATTTGTAACTGAATTCATATTTATTATTTGATAAAGTCCCATCTCCAAAATTATAGTTACTGATTTTGAAAGCTTACCTAAAGAAAGCTTAGAAAATTTTTGTATAATATAATCCAAATAAATTATATTCTCTAATGTTCCGTATACTAGCTCTGTATAAAATCCTCTATCCACAAAATCTAAATTATTTTCTCTTAAAGCCTTATTAATCTCTATATTTGAATAAGCACCTTTGTACTTTACATTATATACACTTTCATAAGCTAAGTTCCTTGCTGTTTTCATATACACCTCATATAATTTTTATAATAATATTTTACTTCAAAAAAACCAGTAAGTAAAGAAAAAGGAGAGCAAATTTGCCCTCCTGTCTTATTAATCTCTTCTATTTCTAATAACTAATAACCTTACAAGCTGTAATATTGCCGAAGCTGCTGCTGCCACATAAGTTAATGCCGCCGCATTCAATACTCTTTTTCCATCACTAATTTCATCACTCTCTAAAATGCCACCATTACCTAATTCTACCAAAGCCCTTGAACTTGCATTAAATTCTACCGGCAATGTTATAAGTTGAAAAAATACTGCTGCAGAAAACATTAATATCCCTACAGTTAAAAAGATACTGAAGCTAGGAACTAAAAATCCTAGCATAATAAGTGGCCAAGACATATTAGAAGCAATATTCACGACAGGCACTATAGCATTCCTAAATATCAACGGCTGATATCCTATCGCATGTTGAATAGCATGTCCACATTCATGAGCAGCAATAGCATTAGCTGCTATTGTACGCCCCTGATAAACCTCTCCTGACAATCTTAAAACTCGTGTGCGCGGATCATAATGGTCAGTTAACTGTCCCTGAATCAACTCTATATTAACATCTCTTAAATTATTTTGATCCAATATTGCCCTTGCAGTTTCTGCTCCACTATAACATCTTTTAGTTCCCACCGATGCATATTTACTATAAGCCGACTTAACCTTCGACTGTGCATACATAGTTAATATCATAGCTGGTATAAGTATTAACATACTAGAATCCCAATAAAACATATTATTATCATCTCCCTCTTAATATTTTGGATTATATCCTATTCCATTTTTAACTTCAATAACTCTAACTTAGAATACTAGAAATTTCCACATTATTCCCTTTTAAATACTCTGAAACTAGCATCCTTCTTTTATTAGGAAACTGAACAGAATATATACACACTGATCTATCTCCAGCCATAACCTCTATATAATCTTTTTCAATCCTAATAATCTCTCCTGACTTCCCCAAGGTTTTATCTCCTACTTTTATATCAAAAAATTTCACAACCTCATCTTTATAAAAACTAAATACCCCTGGCCAAGGTTGTGTACCCCTACAAAGGTTAACTATACGCTCAGCTGAATCATTCCAATTTATATGGCCTAATTCTTTATTCATAATCATTGCATAAGTAGCCTGAGTATCATCTTGTTTTTGTGATATCATTTCTTCTTTTTCAATCAGGTCTAACGTCCTTTTAAGTGTTTCCTTACCTAAAATACTAAGCTTTAAAAATAAAGTTTCTGCAGTATCTATTGGTTCTATAGATATTTCATCGTGTAAAAGCATATCTCCCGTATCTAAACCTTCATCCATTAGCATTGTTGTGATTCCAGTAACCTTCTCCCCATTAATAATCGCAAAATTTATAGGTGCTGCCCCTCTATACTTTGGAAGAAGTGAAGCATGTACATTAACACATCCATATTTAGGTATATCTAATATCTCCTTTGACAATATCTGCCCATAAGCTGTAACCACAATTAAGTCCGGCTTAAGTTCCCTTAGTCTATCAACAGACTCTTTATCCTTTATTCGCCTTGGCTGAAAAACTTTAAGTCCTAACTCTAAAGCTTTTTCCTTAACAGGTGTAGATACTAACTTCTTTCCTCTTCCCTTTACCTTATCCTCCTGAGATACCACAAGCAAAATTTCATGACCACACTCATGTATAGCCTCTAAAGATTTTACAGCAAAATTTGGAGTTCCCATAAAAATTATCTTCAATCTCCCACCCCTTAAGCTTAATCATTTGGCAAAATATTGCCATCAACCAAATCTGGATATAAGATTCCATCAAGGTGATCATTCTCGTGACATATAGCTCTTGCAAAAAGATCTTTACCTTCTATAATAAATTCTTCCATATCCATATTCATAGCTCTTACTTTAACATAGTTTGGACGTTTCACTTCTCCATGATATCCTGGAAAACTTAAACACCCTTCAATTCCAACTTGTTCTCCCTCCTTTTCTATAATGGTAGGGTTTATAAATACAATCGGTCCATCACCTATATCAATCACAAAAACTCTCCTTAGCACACCTATCTGTGGTGCAGCTAAGCCAACTCCATCAGCAGCATACATTGTATCTTTCATATCTTGAATTATAAGTTCTAACCTTTTATCCATCTTATCTACAGGTCTTGAAATCTTTCTTAAAATTTCATCATCATCTGTCCTTATTTCTCTTATCCCCATAGTTTATTACTCCTCCTTAAACTTATATCATATTCTTAGGATTTATGTCTATACTAACAAAAGCATCACTACTTATTACCACATTACGTTTAATAGAAATAAGATAGTTTATTATCTCTTTTATTATATCATATTCATCATTATTTATCACCTTAATTATTATCTGCCACCTATATTTCCCTTCCACCTTATTAATGAGGCATGGTGTTGGTCCTAGTATCTTTTGATCTATATTTTTCTTATCTAAAAAATGGCAGATACCATCTTTTAGCCTTTGAGCCGTAGTAGCTGCAGATTTTGGATTTATACTTGAGGCTAATACCCTTATTATATTTGCAAATGGCGGATAAAAAAACTGTTTTCTCATAGCCACCTCTTGAGAATATAAACTTTCAAAATCATCATCGGCTATATATCTATATATTGGGTTATCAGGCTCATAAGTTTGAATTAAAGCCTTCCCTTCAACATTACCCCTTCCAGCTCTACCAACAACTTGATTAAGTATAGCAAAAGTTTTTTCACGACTTCTATAATCAGGAAACTTTAAACCTAAATCTCCATTTATCACTCCAACAACAGTAACCTTAGGAAAATCCAATCCTTTTCCTATCATCTGAGTCCCCAACAAAATATCTATATTTTCCTCTTTAAAGTCCCTTAATATACTTTCATGCTGTCCCTTAAGCTTAGTTGTATCCCTATCCATTCTTACTATCCTTGCAGTTGGAAACTTTTCTCTTAGGGCCTCTTCCACCTGCTGTGTTCCCACTCCAGAATAAACCATATTTCCTTCAGCACAACTAGGACACTTCTCTTCATATGGCTCTTTATACCCACAATAGTGGCAAACAAACGAATTTGTAGACTTATGGTAATTTAAACTTATATCACAGTTTTTACAAACATGAACATAACCACACTCATCACATCGCAAAAAATTTGCAAAGCCTCTCCTATTTAAAAAAACTATACTTTGATTTCCATCAAGTAAGCCCCTTCCTATTTCTTCAACCAACCTACTACTTAAAACAGAATTTTTTAGTTTTCTTTCCTTATTCATATTTATAATTTCAACAATAGGCTTTGAGCTTTTATTTCCCCTATTTCTTAGATACAATAAAGTAAACTTACCAATTTTCCCATTATAAAGTTGATTTATAGTTGGTGTAGCCGTACCTAAAACTACTATAGCCTTATAGACTTCACCCATTTTCACAGCTAAGTCCACCCCATCAAACTTGGGACTATTCTCAGATTTGTAACTATCCTCATGACACTCATCAACTATTATAATTCCTAAATTTCTGAAAGGTACAAAAAGTGCAGACCTTGCTCCAATAACAACCTTAACCTTCCCTGATTTTACCAGCTGCCACTGTCCTAACTTCTCTCTTTCTGATAAGCGACTGTGCATAATTCCAACCATATCTCCAAAAACATTTCTAAACCTACTTATAGTTTGTGGAGTAAGAGAAATTTCAGGTACTAATACTATGGCCTCTTTCCCTTGTGTCAAGACATCCCTTATAAGCTTAATATATACCTCAGTCTTACCTGAACCTGTTACTCCATATAAAAGACATGGCTTTTTTGATAATAATATAGACTCCTTAACAGCCTCTTGCTCATCATTTAAAAATATATCTTTATGTTCCAAGCTATAATTATCATTAACTCTAGGTATAAACTCTTCATCAATAACCTTTATGATACCTAAGTTCTCTAACTTTTTCACAGATTCCCTTGCCCCAGCACCAACTTTATTTATTAATTCTTCTAAATAAAGACTATCTTTTTCAATAATAGTTTCTACGACAGTTAAGGCTATCTTTGCATTTTTTCTTAAAGCATCTTTATACCTTAAAATTTCATCTAAAGAAATAAGCTTTATAAACTTCTTCCTTTTTAAACTAATACCTTCACCCTTAGGAAAAAAAAGTTCCATCGCAGAAATTTCGCTAGATAAAGTTTCCTTTGCTATCCATTTAGCCAAACTCATGCTCTTATCTGTGAATAACGGTTCTCTATGGGTTATGGAAATAATATTTTTAAGAAGTTTCTCATCTATATCTCTAGCTATTAAATTTTCATCATTGTACTGCTCAACACCTACCACCAACCCCTTGGCAATGGATTTTCCTCTTCCAAAGGAAACCTCTACCCTCTGTCCGATAATTATCTCCTCATCACAAACATAGGTAAAAGGTCTTTCTACCTGTCTTGATCTACCTATAAGAAGGACTTCTACTAAACTTCTCACAATAGCACCTCTTTTAAAAAATATAGAATATGCCTAAACATATTCTATATTAACCTCTCACTTATTTAAACTTTCTTATAATTTCATCCATAATCACCTTAGCAACATCCTTCTTGCTCATTTTTTTATAAGAAGTGATTTCTCCAGCTCTGTCTATTATGCTAACTTCATTTGTTCCCTTTCCAAACCCAGCTCCCGCTAAAGTAATGTCATTAGCCACAATAAGATCAAAATTCTTGCGCTGAACCTTACCCTTGGCATTTTCCAAAACATTATCCGTTTCTGCAGCAAAACCTACAAAAAATTGGTCATCCCTCTTATTTTTCCCAATTTCAAAAGCTATATCCTTAGTTCTTTTTAAAGGTATTGTCATATCAGAATCAGATTTCTTAAGTTTAAGTTCCGAATAATCAGACGGAGTATAATCAGCAACTGCAGCAGATTTAATAACAATATCCATATTTGCAACTCTATCCACAACAGCCTTATACATATCCTCAGCGCTAAAGATATCTACAAATTCCTTTAACCCTGTTGGCTTTTGTAAACTTGTTTTTCCTGATATTAAGGTAACTTCTCCACCTCTTCTTACAGCCTCTTTCGCTATGGCATACCCCATACTTCCAGTCGAATGATTTGTTATAAACCTTACAGGATCTATAGCTTGGCAAGTAGGTCCAGCTGTAACCAATATCTTTCTTCCCCTAAGCTCACTTGTTTCTTCCAAAACATCAATAGCCTTTTCCACAATAACCTCAGGGTCTGGAAGTTTTCCCTTACCTGTATCATTACAAGCCAAAAGCCCAATATCTGGCTCTATAAAATAATATCCCTTACTTTTAAGATACTCTATATTTTCCTTTACAATTATATTCTCGTACATATTAGTATTCATAGCAGGAGCAAAAATCACCTTTGCCCTAGTAGCCATAATAACTGTAGATAACATATCATCGGCAATTCCATTCGCAACTTTGCCAATAATATTCGCTGTAGCTGGTGCTATCAAAATAACATCTGCCTTTTTTGCCAGCTCAATATGCTCCACATCCCAAGACCTTGTTTTCTCAAACATATGGGTATGAACAAGGTTTTTCGACAAACTTTGAAAAGTTAGAGGAGATACAAACTCCATAGAATTCTCTGTCATAATAACCTCTACATTATAACCTGCTTTGACTAGAAGCGAAACAATATTACATGCCTTAAACGCTGCCACCCCACCAGTAACTCCTACAAGAACAGTCTTCATACTAACCCTCACTTATATTATAATCCCTATTCTCATAATCCTTCTTTTCCATAGCTTCTGTATAATTACTCTTATAAGTTATTTGATCCTCAAATACCTCTTGTGTTGCAATAGAAACCGGTTTTCTCTCGTTTATATCAACAAAAATGTGTCCTTCTTCCCCATTATTAACTATAGCTCTAGCTCTTATAGCTACCAGATTCACAAGTACATACCTATTCTCTGACTTTTTTAACAATTCATTAATCGACGGTTTTAACATATTACTATTCCTCCTCGTACTTTTCCAAGAGTTCCCTAAAATATCTTTTTACGCTGTTTTTCTCTGCTATCATTATACCTTCTAGTTCTTTAACAGCAGAATCAATATCTTCATTTATTATAAAATAACTATACTCTTCCATAGTTCTTATTTCTTCCAAAGCCCTTGCAAGCCTTAGACTAATCTGTCCTTCATCCTCTGTCCCTCTTTTAGTTATTCTGGTATGAAGTTCCCTAAGAGTTGGAGGCAATATAAATACCAAAATTGCATCTGGATACTTCTCTTTTACACTTTTTGCCCCTTCAATTTCAATCTCTAAAATAACATTACTACCATGTTCCATATTTTTAAAGACAAAATCCTTTGGAGTCCCATAATAATTACCAAAAACATGTACATACTCCAGTAATCCATCCTCAGAAATTAAAGCTCCAAACTCTTCCTTAGAAATAAAATGATAACTTTCTCCATCAATTTCCCCTGCCCGTGGATTTCTTGTAGTTGCAGAAACAGAAATCTTAACTTCAGGATGCTTATTTAGAAACTTTTTACATATTGTACCTTTACCTGCTCCAGAAGGTCCAGACACAACTACCAGTAAACCCTGTCTCTTCATACAAAACCCTCCAAATTATTCTAAATTCTGAATTTGCTCTCTTATCTTCTCAAGTTCACTCTTAAGCTCTATCACATAATCTGTAATTTCCATATTAATAGACTTTGACCCAATAGTATTAACTTCCCTATTCATCTCTTGAATTATAAAATCTAGTTTTCTACCTATCGGCTCACTATCAAGCTTTACAGTTCCAATGAGCTGATCTATATGACTTTTAAACCTTACCAACTCTTCTGTAACATTAGACTTATCTGCCAAAATAGCTGCTTCTTGAACTATTCTCTGCTCATCAACACTAACACTAAATCTACCTAGCAAATCAGTCATCTTTACCACAAGCCTATCTCTTTGCTCCTGCTCTATAAGCTCCGCCTTTTCTTCAATAAGGTCAATATACTTACTTAAATTAACACATCGCAAAGTTATGTCAGATTTTAACTGCTCCCCCTCTAAAACTCTCATCTTCTTTAGTGACTCAAAACAAAGCTCCATAGCTTGGTTAAGACTGCTTAAAATCTCACCCTCATCCAACTCTGCCTCAGTAAGTTTTAATACATCTGGTAATCTTAAAATATCTATGGATCTTACTGAACTACTAAACTCAAGACTTTCATCTAACTGACTAAGAAGAGTCTTGTAATTCATGACAAGATTCGAATCGATCATTACCTTCGATTCGCTGGAACCTAACATATTCAATTTAACAAAAATCTCAACCTTTCCCCTAGAAACATAGGTTTTTAAAGTTTGTCTTATATATTCCTCTAAATAGTTAATATTCTTAGGAAGTTTAACAAAAATCTCTAAATAACGGTTATTTACTGATTTTGCTTCCACAACAAAATTATATTTACTTCCGAAAGACTCTCCTCTACCATAACCAGTCATACTCATCGTCATAAAATAACTCCCCTCCTTCCAAGCTTTCTCTATTAATTTTACTAAACTAATGGTATTATATTACTATGTTTAAACGAAACTCAAAATTTTATAATAATAATCAAATTAACTCTTTCGTTTATTATATTAATTATACACTAAAAACATTAACCATTACAATTAAAACAAAAAATAAATAAGGAGAATAATATGGCCTTTGATGGAATAACCCTTCAAGCAATAAAAAACCAATTGAGTACCAAACTTAAAGATGGAAAAATAGATAAAATATCCCAGGCAGAAAAAGATGAAATACTTCTAACCATAAGAAATAATCATCAAAATTATAAACTATTACTTAGTGCTAATAGTTCAAATCCCAGAATATATCTTAACGAAGAATATAAAAAAGAGAACCCTTCACAAGCACCTTTATTCCTAATGATACTAAGAAAACATATTGGTGGTGGAAAAATATTATCCATAAATCAAATTGACCTAGAGAGAATACTAGAAATTAACATATGTTCCTATGATGAAATGAGAGTTCTAAAAGAAAAAAAACTTATAATAGAAATAATGGGAAAGCACTCAAATATAATTTTGGTAGATACAACATCAAATATTATAATTGACTCCATCAAAAGAATACCTCTTACAATAAGTTCTGTGAGAGAAGTGCTTCCTAATAAATCTTACAATTTACCTCCAAGCCAAAACAAAAAAAGTATTCTCGAAAACTTTAAGCTGGAGAACCTAAACGAAATCCTAAAGCACCCTCCACAGCAACTTTATAAAAGTATATACAAAAATTTCATAGGCATAAGCCCTATTGTCGCAAAAGAACTGTCCTATCGTTCAGGAATACCTTACGACCAAAACACCAGTACCCTTGATACTATAAAAATAGAAAAAATATATAGCCAGTTAATAAGACTTAAGGAAAATATACTTAAAAATACCTTTAGCCCATGTATAGTGACAGATATAATAAGCGGAAAAGTAATTGAATTTAGCAGTATTTATCTAAGTCATATGGAAGAATTTCACATACAGGAAAATGAAGATATAAACAAGCTGGCAGAACAATATTATGTAACCAAAGATACAAAAGAAAGAATCCAACAAAAAACACAGGGTTTAAGAAAATCAATTCAAATAAAACTCGATAGACTAAAAAACAAATATCAAAAGCAACAAGAAGAAATGTTAGAAGCATCTGAGTTAGATAACTTCAAAAAAATTGGTGACCTGCTAACTTCACATATTTACATGGTAAAACAAGGAATGGAAAGTGTAAGCGTAGTAGATTTTTTTAGTGAAGATCAATCTAAAATTACAATAAAATTAGAAAAACATCTTACACCATCAGGAAATATACAAGTCTATTTTAAAAAATATACTAAATCTAAAAAAAGAATAAAGGAGCTATCAGCCCAAATTAAAACAACAAAAGAAGACCTTGATTACTTAGAAAACATTGTTCTTTCTATTGCAAATTCTGACAGTCTTCAAGAGATTGATGAAATAAAAAGAGAACTTTATAAAGAAGGCTTTTCCAACCATAACGTAGATGGTAAAAAATCCAAAAAACATTCTGAACCATCAAGCCCTCTAGAGTTTATATCAACTGACGGCGTTCACATACTTGTTGGAAAAAACAATACTCAAAATGATATCTTGACCTTTCAGATAGCAGAACCTACAGATGTATGGTTGCATACAAAAGACCTGCCTGGTTCACACGTAATTATAAAAGGCTCTTTCGAAGAAATTCCTGATCAAACCGTTCGAGAAGCTGCGATAATTGCTGCTTATTACAGCAAAGGAAGATACTCCGATAAAGTTCCTGTAGACTATACAAGCAAAAAAAATATCAAAAAACCAAACAAAGCAAAACCTGGTTTTGTCATATACGAAACTAATTATACAACATATGCAAAACCTGATGAAAACTTGGTGCAAAGCCTTATGTGTAAAAAAGATTAAAATATAAATGGAGTTAATCAATTATGTTTAATATAAAACCAAAAAAAAATGATACTATAGCAATATATGTAATAAAGGCTCTCATTCAACGTTACGAAACTGATAGAATCAGTCAAATAGGTGGTCAATTTGCGTACTTTTCAATACTTTCAGTATTTCCATTTCTAATAGTTGTTAATGCTGTAATAGCACGACTTAATATACCTATTACAAATAACTTTTTGGAAGCAAAAGAACTTTTGCCTCCAGAAATAATAGAAATAGTGAGTAACTATTTAACTTATATTAGACATAATACAGGAAGCGGTATTTTGCCCTTTGGTCTTATATCTACAATATATCTATCATCAATAGCCTCACTAGCATTAATAGATGCTATTAATAAAGCATATAAAACCAACATACACCCACCTTTTTGGCAAAAAATAATAATAGCGATAATTATAACCTTAACACTTGGATTAACTATAATTATCTCATTAGTCTTTCTAACCTTTGGAGAAGAGTTTATAATAAAAACTCTTGGTTTCATAAAACTTCCTTTAAACTACGTCCGTACTTGGAATACTCTCAGATGGCTTTTTGTAATATTGATTTTATCAGCCACATTGAGCGTAATATATTATATCCTCCCTTGTAAAAAAAGTAAATTTAGATTAGTGATTCCGGGAACAATATTCTCCGTAGTAACTTTCTTAGGAATGACAATGATATTTTCCATCTACGTTAATAACTTTGGAAATTACAGTTCTATTTATGGTTCTCTTGGAGGAATTATAATATTTATGATTTGGCTTTACTCTAGTGGAATAGTAATAGTTCTAGGTGCTGAACTTAATCATATTATAGAAACACATAACCTTGGCATCTACCAATATGATATTCTAGAAAATAACAATAAACTAAAACTTAAACTAGGGCAACGTCTTACCCAGGGTATAAGTGGACGCCCTCATCACTACAGTATATACAGCAAAAACAGTAAAAATAACGAAACTAAAAAGAATTAAAAAAATGATGCCAGAAAGCTTTAAGCCACCTGCGCATCATTTTTATTTATATGCTATATGAATTATCTCATACTTCCAGTTTCTAAAAACTTCTTATGCCAAGATAAAGCCTCATCAATTATGTGAGGTGTATGTTTCATCTTCCCATTTAAAGCTCTTTCAAAATAGTCCTTCAACTTCTCTTTATACTCTGGATGTGCACAGTTTTCTATTATGCATGAAGCTCTTTCTTTTGGAGACAGACCTCTAAGATCTGCAACTCCTTGCTCTGTAACTATAACCATTACATCATGCTCTGTATGATCATGATGAGAAACCATAGGTACTATCGAAGAAATATCTCCATCTTTTGCAATAGACTCTGTAGTAAAAATTGATAAATAAGCATTTCTCGTAAAATCTCCTGATCCCCCGATACCATTCATCATTCTACTTCCCATTATATTTGTAGAATTTACATTACCATATATATCCACCTCAATGGCAGTATTAATAGAAATTACTCCTAACCTTTTAGCAACCTCAGGACTATTGCTGATTTCTTGTGGCCTTAACACAATCTTATCCTTATATCTGGCAATATTTTTATAAAAATCAGGCAAAGCCTTAGGTGATAATGTTATAGAGGTTCCTGAGGCAAAGGTAACTTTCCCCTCATCTATCAAATCTAATACAGAATCTTGTAAAACTTCAGAATATACCTCTAAATCAGTAAATTTAGACTTACAAAGACCTCCTAAAACTGCATTAGCTACACTTCCTACTCCAGATTGAAGAGGTAATAAATTCTTAGGCAACCTTCCTAGGCTTACCTCCTTCTCCAAAAAGCTAATTAGATTTTCTGAAATTTTTCTTGAAACCTCATCAATAGGTGCAACATCCCTTGTCTTATCAACAATATCTGTAAATACTATAGCTACAATCTTATCCTTATCACACTTGATATATGGAGTTCCAATTCTCTCTGAAGCTTTCTCCAAAGGAATAGCTTTTCTATTTGGTGGACTTTCAACAAGATATACGTCATGTACGCCTTCTAACTCCATAGGTTGTGATGTATTTATTTCAACTATTATTCTTTCTGCACATTGCAAAAAGGTAGCTGAATTTCCAATAGATGTTGAAGGAATTATATATCCTTCCTCTGTTATTCCTATAGCCTCAACAATAGCAAAGTCCATCTTTCCAAAATAACCATATTGAACCCATTGTGGCACATGACTTAAATGCATATCAGCATAAGCCAAACTTCCATCGTTTATAGCATTTCTGCTGGCATTAGTAGTTTGATAAGGGTATCTACGTTTCATAGCTCCTGACTCTACCAACTCCTTATCTATCTCAGGGCCCACTGACGCACCTGTAATTATGGTTAACTCTAAATCTTCACCTGCTTTTTTTCTCTCAGCTAGTGCCAATGGTAATGCCTTTGGATAACCAGCAGGAGTAAACCCAGAAGTACCAATAACAACTTTTCCATTAATAAACTTAGCTGCCTCTGATGCTTCCATAACCTTAGATTCTAATGCCTTGCATCTTAATCTCTGTGAATTCATCTTGACTCTCCTCTCAAGCACATATAATCAAATACATTTATTATTATCTAGCCTACAATACCTACAAAAACAAGAATAGCGCCAAATAAAACTCCTCCAAAACCTAAAATCAGCAATTGATTAAAGAATTTAGCCTTATCAATATTCTCTCCAGCAGATGCCATAGCAAGAGCTCCAAGAGTAGATAAAGGTGAATTTGTTACAAAGTGAGCTCCCAAAACTATTCCTGTAATCAACATTTTACCATCAACACCCAATTCATTTACAAGTCCAGGTACTGTAGGTATAAGAGTTGGCATAACAACTCCTGAAGCCGATGATACAGATGACATTAAACCTCCCATTAAGGTTATTATTGCTCCTGAAGTTCTTTCATTCATGAACTTTGCCAAAGTCTCTGTTAAAAGATCAATTCCTCCACCAATCTTAACAACATTTACTAGAACACCCACTCCACAAACAAGTATAAGTGTAGCCCATGGAACACCTGCAATCGTTTTCTTTTCGTCTGCAACTTTAAGGAACAATAAAACAAAAGCCCCTACAAAACCAGCAAATCCTACATTCCACTTAATAAACACTATACCAATAACAACAGCAAAAATAACTCCAAGTGTTATTTTTTGATTACGATCAAAACCTACAGGCTTTTCCATAGAAAAAGAGCTATCATTTTTAAGTTTCAATCCTCCTAATACTAAGTACAAAACAACAGCCAAGACTATTTGAGCTATAATAGTTTGAATAAAAACATGATTTCCAATTTCATACCCAATATCTTTAGCTAATTTTATTGCAATTATACCTGTTGGAGAAATAGGTGATAATCCTCCTGCGTTTGCTCCTGCAATCGTAACCCCTGCCATTAATAATGGATTGATTTTTTCTTCCTTGGATAAAGCCATTGCTATAGGCAACAATAATGCACAAACTGCAATATTTCCAGGTCCAATAGCCGCTAAAATCATAGATAATAAAAAGAAGATAACAGGAAGAAGTTTTTTACACCCTTTACTAAGGTAAGCCACCTTTCTTGCTAAAAGTTCCAAAGTATTATTAACCTTCGCCACACTAAAAAGAAGTGTCATCCCCAACAAAATAAAAAACAAATTATTCGGCCAACCCTTTATGAGCGTAACCGACTTAGCCGCTGCTGATGACAACGATACTAAAGTTTCTGGATTTTTTTCCAGTGGTTCAAAAACAAAAAAACCTAGCACGAAAGCAAAAGCAATAGAAACTAATCCTGTGTTAATATTGAACTTAAATCCAATAAAAATCGCTAAAACTAGTGCTAGTAACAGTATAACTTGAATGTGTTCAATTTGCATAAATAACTCCTCCTATAATATAAGTAATTAAATGGTAGATAAAATAATATATGTAGTTATTTTTTTAACCATTTATTGATATTATTATAACATCATTCTTAAATTTAATAAAGAGGTTTTATGGAAATTTTTATGTATAAAATTATTTTATGATTTTAAATAAAATAAATATTAACCTCTAATAACCTTCCAATTATTCAATTGTCAATATTTATTATATGTACTATAATTTATTATCAAAAAATTTAATTTTTCATTATTTTGACTAACCCTAATTCTACTTCTTAACATAAACCCAAGCTATGGTTGCTTTTATTTTATATTTATATTTGAGTATATTATTAAAATTAATGGCATAAAAATAGTTGTGGAGCGAAGATTTTATTCACTACACAACTATTTATTAAACTCTAATCTTTAGCTACCTCTTCCTTGCCTTTTATCTTTTCAACTTCAGGATAAAGTTCCAACTTATTGGCTGTTACTTTAGGTGATCCGTCTACTACTGTAATATTAAACTTGTCATCCATATAAGTTTTACTAACAGGTTTCAACATCTTAATTCTAGTTTTTACCTCATCTTCTATAGTATTACTATCCAATTTAGGATTACTAATCAAAGCAAGTTCAGCAGCATCTCCTATTTGCCTTGCTGCTGCAACATCTATATTCACCTTGGACTCCTCTTGTACCTTTGAGTACTTAGATATTCCAAAAGATGCAATTAAAACTATAATCATTAAGGTTATAACAACCTCAATCAAAGTAAATGCTTTTCTTCTAGAATATTTTTGCATATTATACCTCCAATTCACCCTCAAACCCTTCTTCTTCATTGGTTGGAACCTTCAATGCATTTAACTCATTATGATTTTTTTCAATCTTATCTACTACCTCTTTTATATCCATGCAAAGCTTTGAAATTATTCCTTGTGAATATTCTATAGCTCCATTTCTCAATTCTATACCATCTTTCACAGCCTGCTCATTAATTTCCTTTGCCCTAGCTTCTGCCCTTTGAGTTATAGCGTGCTCTTGAATAAGATCATTAGCATAAGATTTAGCACTCTTAACAATGGTTTCTGCCTCAGTTTTAGCATCATCAATAATCTTTTGTCTTTCTTGAGTTATCCATTCTGCCTGCTTAAAATCATCAGGAAGCCCTATCCTAATATCTCTGATGATTTCCAAAGCCTCTTCCTTATCCATCATAATCTTTCCATTTCCCCCAAACATCGGCTTTGATGAACCTTCAATCAGTTCCTCTAATTTGTCTAAAATACTAAGTACTTCCATCACCATTCTCCTTTGCAAATTTATTTTTTAATTTTTCACTTACACAAACAGGCAAAAATTGGAGTGTATCTCCCCCAAACCTCATTACCTCCTTAACTAAAGATGAACTTATAAATGAATATTTTGGCTCTGTAGCCAAAAAAATAGTATCTACAGAACTATTAAGGCTATGATTCATATGCGCCATTTGTAATTCATACTCGTAATCACTTACTGCTCTAAGTCCCCTAACAATAGAAATAATACCATCCTCTTTACAATACTCTGCTAAAAGACCTGAGAAACTATCAACCTTAACATTATGTAAATGCTCTGTAGCCTCTTTTATCATATCTAATCTTTCCTCAATTGTAAAAAGTGATTGTTTTCTCTCATTTATTAATACTGCAACTGTAACTTCATCAAAAAGCTTAGAAGCACGCTTTATAATATCTAAATGCCCCAATGTCAACGGATCAAAACTTCCTGGATATACCGCTTTTCTCATCTTACTTCCTTTCATATATGCTTATTCGCGTTTGACCATAGGTCTTTTCTCTAGTTTTCATTAAATTGCCAATTTCAGAATCTGTCAATTCCTTGATGTCTGTTTCCACAATGACAATACCTTTCTCATTCATTATAATATTAAAATCAAATTCTTGCAAAACTTTTTTTGCAATCCCCCCCTCATAAGGTGGATCCATGAAGATTATATCAAACTTCCAATTCTTACTTACCGCTTCCCTTAAAGCATCTTTCGCTTCAAGTAATAAAACCCTAGACCTTTCTTCCATATTGCAAACCTTCACATTATCTTTTACTAGCATTATAGAATCCTTATTAACGTCTACAAATGTTGTAAACCTTGCACCTCTAGATAAAGACTCTAACCCTAAAGCTCCACTTCCTGCGAATAAATCTAAAATTTCAGCATCTCTCAAATAAGGCATAATCATACTAAAAACAGCCTCTTTAACCCTATCTAGGGTAGGTCTTACTTTTTCATCTTTTGGAGATTTTAAAACTTTCCCTCTTAACTTTCCTGCTATTATTCTCATTATACCTTCCTACTTCTCACATACAAAAAATATTCTCTCTGTTTTATCTTCTATACCTTCCTCTCTGGAAAAATCTCCGTAGAGTCTGATATTTTTAAACCCTGCCTCTTTAATGATATTTGTTAAAGTCTTATCTGAATGAGCTTTTTGAATATGAAATTCTGAAAATCTCTCGTAGCTTTGTTTATCTTTAAGAAAAAAGTCAATATCCATAGAAACCGTTTTTTCTTCTTCATTATAAAAATTTCCCCAAAGATACACCATATCATCAAAACTTTCTCCAAAGGTGTTATTTCCCAATATTTTCTCCAATTTATACTCTGAACTTATATCAAAGATTAGAACTCCACCATTTTTCATCCGTGGATATAAATATTCTAATAGTCCTTTTATCTTTACTTCGTCAAGTATATAGTTGAATGTATCATTACAACAGACTACTGAATCGATTTCGTAGACATCAAATTCCAGTTCACATATATCCTGATTTATAAGAATTATTTTATCACCATATTTCTCCAACTTTTCTTCTGCTACTTCTAGCATTTCTTGAGAAATATCTACCCCCACCACCTCATATCCAAGCTTAAGTAGTTCCTTAGTAACATTTCCTGTACCACAACCTAATTCTAATATATGGTGCATAGGCTTAGCCTCTGAAAGCTCTAACCTTTCATGAATAAACATTGCCCAATCTTTATAGTCTACCTTTTCCATTAACTCATCATATATCTTAGATAAAACCGAATAACTATTCATAACCTAAACCTCACTAATATTCGCTTGTCTTAAACTACCGTATGTTATATTATATATAAATAGATAAAATTATTCAACTTTCATTTTAAAATTAAGGAGAATTATGGAAAATAAATTAGAAAATAAAAAAGTATCCTCTCTGTTATTAGAACTATCATTACCTGCAATTATAGGAATGTTAAGCAGTGCCATATATAATATTGTCGATAGAATGTTTGTGGGAAGAATAAACACTCTTGCCCTAAGTGCAGTAGGAATAACCATGCCTATTCAAGTATTACAAATGGCATTTATGCTTCTAATAGGTATAGGCAGTTCTACTCTCATATCAATAAAATTAGGAGAAGGCAAAAAAGATGATGCAGAAAAAATATTATATATATCCCTAAAATATATTATATTGATACTTGCACTATTCAGCCTGATAACCATAATATTTATAGAACCAATATTTAATGTTTTATCTGTATCAAAAGAGACATTCCCCTATGCAAAAGACTATATTCAAATCCTTTTATTAGGATCAGTCTTCAGCTTGCCAGGCTACTGTCTTAATAGCTCCCTAAGGTCTGTTGGGCAATCTGGTATATCAATGAAAATAATTCTTTTAAGCTCCATACTAAACTTAATATTAGATCCCCTATTTATATTCACTTTCGAACTTGGAATAAAAGGAGCTGCTATAGCAACGGTAATTTCTCAACTTTATGTAACTATAACAGTAATTCACTTATTTATAAAAGGTAAAAACCTACCAATCAAACTGAAAATAACAAAGCAAAAAAGGGATAAAGAATATCTTTTAATGATACTGAAAAATGGTTCTCCATCATTTTACTTACAAATATTTGCTACTTTTGTAGGCATTTTTACAAATAAGGCTATACTTTCTATAGGTTCAGACGCATCGCTTGCCTCAATAACTATAATGAATTCCATATTTAGCTTTTACCACATGATAATAGCAGGTATCACTCAAGGAAATCAGCCAATTTGTGGTTATAACTACGGGGCTAAAAATTTCGGTCGTGTCAGAGAATCTCTAAAATTATCCCTTATTACAACCTTCGGTATATCAATGATATTTTATATAATTATTTTTGTTTTCCCTAATCAGCTTATATCCTTGTTTACTGAAGATCAAAATCTTATAAAAGAAACCCGCTCAGCTATTAAACTATATCTGCTAATGTTGCCCTTTGCAGGACTTCATATAGTAAGTTCCCAATATTTTCAAACTATAGGCAAACCTACTCTATCAACAATACTATCCCTTTTAAGATATGGAATTATTCTTATTCCTTGTCTATATGCCCTACCAACAATATTTAATTTAGGAATAACAGGAATATATATTAGTAATGCCATATCAGATGCTGTTTCTTGCATAATAGCATTATTTTTTACAAAAAAAGAAATTGACAAATTGAAAGATTATCTATAACTTAACTATACTACAAAAAACCAGTATACATCTTCATTAAACTTTGTGTTTAATAAAAAAATCAGCCATAGGCTGATTTTTTTATTGTCTAATATAGTAGAACTATATTATTTAACCTTTAATTTTTTTCTTAAAGCAACTAATGCTAGCATACCTAAAAGTGAACCCATCATAATAATTGTCCACAACGCAAGATGTGAGTCGTCTCCTGTTCTTGGAATATTATTATCTAACTCTCCATTACCTGCATTATTTATATCCAACTTAACATTGCTGTTGTCCAGATTACTAGAATCCTTAGGCTGATCTGGATTTGTTGGAACCATTGGGTCAGTTGGATTTGTTGGGTTTGTTGGATTAGTTGGGTTTGTTGGCTCACTATTAAGCTTGTTAACAATAGTCCATACATTACCACTTTCTGTAACACTTGCTACATATTTCTCTACTACCTCAACCTCTTTTACCATCCATCTAGCTTCCTTTTCTAGATTCTTCCATGTATGTTTCCATCCATGTTCTAAATCTAGTATTACCACATTTCCATATTTTTCTCCATTCTTGTAAAGCTGTACTTTTACTTCTTTTGGTCGACTATTGCTATTGTTGTCATCCCATACTTTGTTTACAGTTACTGATATTTTATCACTTGCTTCTGACTTCTTTGTATTCTTAAATACGGGTACTCCTTCGTAAGCTTTTCCATCTTTTTCATATGATACTTCTCCCACATAGGTATTTCCTGACAGCTTCACCTGAATAATTGCCTTGTATGTTGTTGTATCATATTCTATTTCTTTATCGCTTCCTACTACCTCGTTTATAGTATATACATAGCTTCCTTCTTTATCGAATGTAAGCTTGTCAAATGCAATATTTCCATCAACGTTTTTCTTTGTTTGTATTACATTACCACTATTATCTTTTAGTACAAAGTTATACTCACTTCCTTTTGCTACCACATTATCCAAAGTCTTTTCTGCTTTTAAAGTGATTTTTGCAGGCTCTTTCGTAGGATCTACTCCACCTCCACCACCAGTTGGTTTATGAGTGTTTACTACTGTAAATCCATTCACTTTATCACCTGTTATTTCTGCTTTATAACCTGATACTTCTACTTCTGTTATTGTATATTCTATTTTTACTCCATTTTTGTATTCATCTAAATCTACAAATGAATCTGTCCAATTGTTTGTTTTGCTTAAAACTATCTGCTTTCCTGTATCCACTCCATCTGATAATAGTTTTATTGTTACTTCAGTTGGTCTTATTTTTTCTTTGTCATTTTCATCTTCCCAAGATTTCACTACATTTACACTTGTCTTCCCTGGTGTGTAGCTATTGGTTATGTCATATCCATTTACTTTAGTTTGATATCCCTCTACTTTTTCTTCTTTTACTGTATAAATATTTTCTATTCCATATTCATACTTTTTAAGATCTGTAAATTTCCAATTCCAACCATCAGCTTCAGTTACTGTCTTTGTATCTATTACTTTTCCATTTAATAATAAGTTTACTATAATAGATAATGGTCTTTTTCCATCTTGGTTATTTTTGTCTTCCCATATTTTTTTACCTTCTACTGTTATCAATTCTTCCTTATTATTTGCTAAAGAATATTTTCCTCCATTTTTAGTAAATGATGGTACTTTTCCTTCTGATGCTATTTCGATTGCCTTATCCTTTTTCTTGTTATCTACTATTATCTTCCAATATCCTTGTGGTGTCTCGTATCCTTTTGGTGCTTTTATTTCCACAAGTTTATATACCCCATTATATAATTCTCCAAAGTTTACATATCCAGCTACATCACTTATCCATACTTTATCTTCTACACCTTCTTTTATTGCAGTGTAACAATTATCTGTATGCTCATGGGTCTCGCTACAAGTTATATTATATAATTTAAACTCTGCTTCTGGAAGTACTTTACCCTCGTTGTCTGTTTTAGTTATTTCAAACTTTGTTCCTACTTGATATAATCCTGCATCTAGATTTCCAATTACATAAGGACTTGATTTTATATCCTTTGCCTCTGGCATCTTTATGTCTTTAATATATCCGCTTTTTAGTAGTCCTTCTTCTAATACTTCTACAGCATCACTATCCACTTTGTTGCTTACTCCCGACGCTTTTGTTTTTGTCATTGTGTATTCACCTAGAACTGTACTTCCATCTAAGAAAACTACCACAAATTCTCCTGCCGGTAGATCTACAAATTCATAGTTCCCTAACGCATTGGTTTGCATTTCACATAGGCTTCCCGAAAGATTTGTTATTCCTTTTGCCTTTCCTCCATTTGCCTCATAATCAACTTTTGTTACTAGTTTTGCTGTTATTCCTGATATTCTTTTTTCATCATCTTGTCTTTGACCATCTTTATTGGAATCTAACCATGTTAATCCTGATAATTTCCTGCTTACAATATGAGATACAGCTATACCCTTTGAATCGTTTAATGATATTGAATTAACATAGCTATCTCCCGAACTTCCTCCTTGTGGTCTTATCACACAAGAAGCCTGTATCATTTTGGTTGATTTTATTGTACCTAATATACACCAAGAAATCACTCCATTTTTCGGTACTCCAATTACATTTCCATTGGAGTCTACAGTCGTCTTATTCCATTTTCCTCTAATACTAGAATCATTAAAGTCTTTAGCATATTTTCCTATGTTGTTTATGTCTGTTGTATACCAAACTTCAAGTCCTGAAAAATCTGACGTTGCGCCATTATTATTAATAAGTTTTATGCTTTCAAGTGTGTATCCTCCTGAGAACTTGCTTCCGTTTTCATCTCCATTTGCAGGCATAGTATCCATCATTGGGCTTCCAGAAACATCGTTTTGACCTGAATTCAACCACGTTAGCGTAAATTCCATATTTTCCCCATAGTCTACATACAAGTTTTTTGCTACTTTATTTATAGACGTACTTGAATTTTTTGCTACACTAAAACCAACTTCAGTATAGTTCCCATTTGTAAGGTTTTTAATTCTATTATCTTCTGTTGTTCTTATTGTTGCACTATTCTTATACTGCTGTCCATTTTTTGCTGCTGCTCCGTTTATTTTTACTGAGTAATAGATACTTGGTAAACTTTTTGTTCCTATTGGTACATTGTTAAACACAAAGGTTACTATACTATTTCCTTTGTCATCAATCCCTGAAGTTGCAGCTTCAAACTCTATCCCCTGATCGTCTTTTCCTCCTACTGCTGTTCCTCCTATTACACTGCCCTTATAACCTTTTCCTTTAGGATTATCTAATTTAAACTCTCCTCCTAAAACTGCATCATTGTTATATGTCGTTCCTGAAGGTAAGATATCTACAATTGTAACTGTGGTAGTCTTTTTTTCAGTTGTTTCTATTGGTTGCTTTAGTGTCATATCCAACTTGAAATCTACTTGTTCTTGTGCATCATCCAAATTAAAAATATTTTTTGTCGTCCCATCGTTATTTTTTTGCAACACAAACTTACTTATACCTGCCTTGTATGGCACTATATATACGCTATCTCCAAGATTAGAAGTTCCTGTATGTCCCCCTGTATAGTTCCCATCATTATCATAGGTTGCTTTAATATATTCGCCACTTGTAAAGTCCTTAACCATAGGTTTTCCTGGCATAGATGCATTTCCAGCTTGCACATCTAATCTTTTAGGAATTCTATTTCCATCTTCAGCAAACCCTATACCTGTCCAAAGGGTAGTTCTCTCCATTACAGGAGCCACATATCCAGCTAGGCTATAGTCATTTTTAATAGTTATTGGGAGTCTTCCTAATGCGTATGTGTTAGTTATCTGACCTGTATCACTACGATATTCCATTAATACTCCTACACAGATAGATCCTTGAGCTTTTAAAGCTTCTAAACTCTCAAAATAAATAAGATCTTCCTCTTTTGCATCATGCATCTCTTTAAAACTTGCCCATCCAGTTCCATCTTTTTTAGCTCCATATATAAAGGTTGCCTTTCCATTTGGATCTGGTTTATTATATCCCATTAGATTTGGATTTCCTGATATTTCTACCGCCTTATCGTCAAACTTCATAAGACTGTTCATACCTTTTAAACCATTTCTTAACTCTCCATTAGTACGAAGGAAACCTCCCCATTTAATAGTAATACCTTGACCTATACTTACAGTATCTTTCCCATTTTCATAATTTTCCAACTTGTTATGAATATCTGATAGATCCGTTCCAGTTGAGCTACTATACTGTACCCTATTTTCATAGCTTCCAGGTTTAGATAAATAATATATACTTGTTTTAGAGTCATCATCTTTAACAACTTGATTTCCATTATCTACCACAGTATTTAAAGCTTGCCCTGAAATAGAAGTAGCCTTAAGATTAGTATCTTTTACAGTCAACTGTATTGTTCCTTTTCCATATTTTGTCGCTAAATAATCTGGGTGGTTTACATCCCCATCTCCCCCAAAAGGTACTACAACATAAACCTCAGCTCCTGAAAAACACCCTATATAGGTACTTTCTATTCCATCCTGTAACTTAAAATAAACATCGGTCCTATTTGGAACTCTTCCAGGTGTTGAATTTGGAAAGTAGTCTGTGTTAATTTTATAGTCACTTACTGTGAATGACAACTTATCTCCATTTTGGTTAACTGTCCACTTTCCTCCATCAGCAACCTTATTACTACCTTGTGTTGGATCTAACTTAGTAGTAATATTTCCACCTCCATTATTAAAGACAGATAATCCTGGTAAATAGTTGTATCCATACTTTACTACATCCCTTTCATCTGCTTGCTTATCAGCATTGCTATGCCCTTCATAACTCCATACCAAAGGAGTATACTTACTATCTGTACCCTTTAAATCCATTGGTATTGCACTAGCTGAATCTGGCTTAAACTGCTCACCAAAGGTTAAATCAAAGGTAATCGGGCTTCCATCAGGAACTTCTATCCCTCTTAAACCTTTGTTTGTAGCATTATTGTGCAATTGTAAGGTAAGTCCATAAGCTGATATTCTTCCATATACACTCCCCTTATCCTTATTTAGCGCTAAATCGTTGCCTGTACTAAAATCAAAGTTATCTACTCCATCTACATAATCAGTTGAACATTGTTGAAGAAACACATTGTACCTAGGTGCTGCTGTAACTTTAATTGGTTTTATATCTATCTTTACTAATTCTTTTCCACCATTAGGCGCCTTCCCATGCTCAGCTTGATTTTGACAAATATAATCAGTTTCATAAAACTTTACATCATTCTTGTCACACCATGTGTATATATCCGGCTTAACTTCATCTCCATTCTTCATTGCCTTAACTTTTATAGCCACATTCACTTCTAAACTTGATATAGGAAAGGTATTTGCAACTCCCATTTTTTCAGCATCTAAATACCTATATCCTGTAAGAATCTGACATTCTTTTCCATCTATAGTTTCGTATGTTAGCTTGTAGTCATAGTCTGTTTTAGTACCCCTTACTAACCATCCCATAGTACCTATATCAAATTCTGCTTCACTTTTCGATAATGGTAACACCATCTTAAATCCTACATAACCATTTTTATAAAATGAATTATTTGTATAACCTTGACTCCCAATATTCAAGGTATATCCAATTGTATCAAAGGTTCTGACTGTATCATTTGTTGATCCTGAGTCATTTCCTGGAATATCATCAGCATCAAAAGGTGCTGTTCCTGTTACATACTCTTTAACTGTAGCTGCATTTATATATTGGTCATCTTTATCTAACATATCTAAGATTAAACTTCTTAGGCTAAGCCTTAACTTCTTATATGACTTTTCTACATTTGCTACCCAATTATTTTCCTTAACGTTCCATACCCCAAAATTTGTAACATACTCTAGATTAAGAGAAGCTCCTCCAATAGTACTAGTTTCTCCCTCTTTCCATATATAACTTCCATCTGAACTTGTAACTGATTTAATTCTTAGCTCATAATTTTTAAGTTCCGCTTCCGTTGCCTGTGTTCCATCTTTTTTCTTTATGTTTAATCCTATTCCTTCTAAAAAGTTAACTACATCATTTGCCCTAAAAAGTGAATTACTTCCACTAATTTCAAAGTCATATTCTTCATCTTTTATAACTACTGTGGCTTCATTTACTATAGGTAATATAGCCTGATATAGTTCTGATAAACTGGTATATGCTTCTACTACCTTTGTAGAAAGTTGCTCTTCTTTTAATAAGCTTTTATACTTTTCATCCGCTGCCTTAACTTGTGTCATAACTTCTAATATACTAGCTTTTAATACTTCATTGCTCTTATCTGCTAAGAAGCTACTTACATCTGCTAACACCTTTTCCTTATTTAACTTATTTACCCCATTAATAAAGTCTTGTGCCTCTTGTGTAAGTGGTTTTTCTTCAGCTTGTGGTGTCTCTCCTGCTTCATTGCCAACACTTCCATTTAACTCTTCTGTTACTACCTTTACGTTTACTACCGGCATTGTTACAGAATCTGCTAGTATTATATCATTGGTAAACTTAGATGTAAGAGAATATACTCCTGCCACATTTCCATCATACGTTCCTTCCCATAACACCTCTAAGTTTTTCTCTATTTTTACAGGTTCATTTCCCTCTTCTTTTCCTTCTAAACTTATAGTTACTGACAATTCTTTAGGCAATCCTATTTCATTAACACCAGTTCCTACTTTTACATTATATTCAGTTTTATCTACTGATACTCCAGTAACTACCTCTTTTACTTCATCCATAGAAAAAATGTTTATTGGTAATACTCCTAAAAACATAGCTACTGACAGTACTCCTGCCAGTATTCGTGTACTAAATTTAGATCTTAATAAGTTTTTTCTTTTTTCACTATAATTATGTTCTTTCATTTTTTGTCCTTTCTCAATTTGCAACTCTCTTAAATAAACTTGTGTATAAAATCTATATTCTATTTTATACACATACTTAGTCTTTGCTTTAATTACTAATAGATACCAGCTACTCTTTTTTAGTTTTATATATCGACATTACTAAATTACCTCTAGTATTTATACTAGCTGAATAAAATTTTTATAATGAGTTAACTCTAATATATACGCCTATAAATAATTTCTACTTAGTTCGTAAACCATACTCAGTTCCTCAAGAACATACAACCTTTTATAAATGTCATTGTACTGATATATGCTAAAAATCAAAAATGATAACTGTTCATTTTCCCCTTTAATCTAATATAGATCTCTTTACAATCTTTCCTGTTCCAAGCCTAATAGAGTATTTATTCTTTCCAGATATTGCTTCCCCGATCTTTCTCCATGGATTATAAGGTTTAAATATTTAGGATCTGTTCCTAATGCTTCTGCAAGTTGAACTTGCGTCATACCTTTGTCTATTAAAGCTTTTTTTATTTCTATTCCGCGAGGAGTGAGTTTTCTGGTTTTCATAAAGTGACACCTCCTTACTCAATATTAACTTCACCTATATTAATACAAATCAAAGTCTAGATATCTCTTTTAAAAACTTTCTAATAATTTAAAAGTCTTTAAATATATGACTTTAAACCTTCCTCCTTCTTTTTAACTTTTTTTGTAATATATAGACTTTTAAAATTACCACTTTAATTTTTTATATTATTATGGTAAAATGTGAGTGATAAAGTTATTTATCACTCACATTTTAGCACACGTTTGAAAACTTTTCAATGATAATGTTTTAATTTGGAAACTTTAATAAACTAAATGGAGATATTTATGAAGATAATTGATCGAGTATTTTTAAAATTGAAAGAACAAAATATGAAGGCAGTTGATTTAGCTGGATCTTTAGGAATACATAAAAGTGTAATTAGCAACTGGAAAACGAGATCTACTAACCCCCCATCTGAGCTTATAATGCCTATTTGCAACTTTCTTGATGTAAATCCAGAATACTTGCTAACGGGTACACAATTTAAAACTTCAGATACCATCTTAGAACTACATAAAAATGAACTTGAGTATAACTTACTTAATATGTTTAGACAGCTTGATAATAGAGATAAAGAAGATGTATTTGAAATTGTCAAATCAAAGTATGAACGAACCATAAATAAAGATAGTAGGATGTCACACTACCCGGCATATGTAAATATAAGTGAAAAAAATAAAAGCGATATCAAAAATGAACAAGATTCTGACTTCGCTTAATTTTTTATTTCTTTTTTGATAGATTTATTTATCAAAAAAGATAAAACATCTATATTAAGATCTTTTATTTATTCGACCACTCTTATAATTTAAAATGCAATATATATTTTCTCAATATAAAAAGTCGGTTTAGCTCTTTTGCTATACCGACTTTTTATTAATTTCTATTATTTAACTTCTTCTTTTATGAGCTTTTTATCTCCGTCCAAATCTTATCATATTCTGTTGTAGCTTCTCCTAAATCTAGGAAAACTTCACCAATAGTTTTAAGATCTCCTTGTGGATACAAAAACTCATTATTAACTTCTTCTTGTGGAAGCAATTTTAAAGCTTCTTTATTTGGAGAAGAAAATTTAATGTAGTTTGAGTTTGCAGCTGCCACCTCTGGCTTCATCATATAGTCTATAAATTTTTCCGCTTCCTTTTTGTGAACTGATGTTTTTGGAATTGCAAAAGCATCAAACCATAAATTTGTTCCTTCTTTTGGAATTGAATAAGCTAAATCTTCATTTTCAGCCATCAGAAGCATCGCATCTCCTGACCAACATAAAGACATGGCAGCTTCTCCTGCTATCATTTGGTCTTTATATGTGTCTATTTCATAAGATCTTACTAAAGGTTTTTGAGCAATTAATTCAGCCTTTGCCTTTTCTAATTCTTCTGGTTTCACAGAATTTAAAGAATATCCTAACTTAGCAAGAGTTATCCCTATTGTATCTCTTGGAGAATCTAACATTATTATATTTCCTTCATAATCCTTATCCCATAATATATTCCAGCTGTCTACAGGCTTATTTACCATAGTCTTATTGTACACTATGCCCATAGTTCCCCACAAATAAGGTACTGAGAATTTTCCCTCCTTATCATAATCTAATGTTTTAAATCTTTCATCAATATTGGAATAATTAGGAAGATTATTATAATCTAACTCCAATAAAAGATTCCTGTTAATCATATATTCTATCATATAGTCAGAGGGACAAATTACATCATAAGCTGTTCCTCCTGCTTGAATCTTAGCAAGCATTTCTTCATTAGTAGCAAACTCTTCATAATTTACTTTTATCCCTGTTTCTTTTTCAAAATTACCTATTACCTCAGGAGCAATATAATCTCCCCAGTTATATACATTAAGAGTTACTTTATCAGAGTCTACTTCACTCTTATTCCCACAAGCCACAATAGATATAACCATGATTACCATAATAGCCATTGCAAAAACCTTTTTTTTCAATTTTCTAACTCCTCCTTCTAATTAATTAATTTTTTATATTACATTTAACTTTTCAAGTTCTTTCTTATCTTGTTCTTTCCTTAGACGTAATTCCTGTTTTGCCTGCTTTTCTTGTTTAATATTCTTAATTTGACTTACTGTCATTATAGCTATAACTGCCAAAAACATAAGTGAACTTAGGGCATTTATAGTTGGAGTTATTCCTCTTTTAGTCATAGAGTATACTTTAATCGATAAGGTTGATACTCCTGAACCTGTAGTAAAAAAACTTACAATAAAGTCATCTAGGCTCATTGTGAAAGCTAGGGCAAAGCCTGTAACTATCCCTGGCATTATTTCAGGAAGAATAACCTTCCAAAACGCTAGGAAAGGTGTAGCTCCTAAATCTAAAGCAGCCTCTTCTAAATTAGGATCTAACTGTTGAAGCTTTGGAAGAACAGCAAAAATTACATATGGAACATTAAAGGTTATGTGTGCCAAAATCAAAGTTATAAAACCTAATTTCATTTTTAACATCACAAATAGTGTCAATAAAGATATACCTATTACTATATCCGGATTTACCATAGGAATATAACTCAAATTAGTCATTATTACTTTTTTTCTTGGGCTTAGTTTATGAATTGCTATGGCTGTTATCGTTCCAAGAATAACAGATATTATTGAAGCAACACTTGCCACAAACAAAGTTGTGTATATTGAGTTTAATATACTTGGATCTCTAAATAATTCTGTGTACCACCTTAGCGTAAAGCCTTCCCAATTTCCTCTATACTTAGAATCATTAAAAGAAAAAATTATAAGCACAAATATTGGTAAATACAAAAATGCATAAATCAAAAATGAATAAACTATTCCAAAAAACTTTCCTAGCCTTCGCTTCTTTTTTACCATAGCCTTCCACCTCCGTCTTTAGAACCATTTTTAATGAAATATCCCATGGTAATTATTATTATAAGCATCATAATGGCAGATATTGCTGATCCAAACTGCCAATTTCTCGCCATCATAAATTGATTTTGTATAAGGTTTCCTAATAGTATGGTCTGTCCTCCACCTAACAAGTCTGATATTACAAAGGTGGAAACAGCTGGCATAAATACCATTATTATACCTGTAGAAACTCCAGGGAAACTTAAAGGCAACGTAACTTTTGTAAATACTTTAAAAGGACTTGCTCCTAAGTCTTTTGCTGCTTCTACCAAAGAATTATCCATCTTTGAAAGTACAGAAAATATAGGAAGTACCATAAAAGGTAAAAAGTTATAAACCATTCCCATAACCACTGCCCCGTTAGTGAATAAAAGTTTAAGTGGCTTATCAATTATCCCCAGACTCATTAACAATTCATTAATTATTCCTTGATCTCTAAGAAGGCCCATCCATGCATAAGTCCTAAGTAAAAAGTTTGTCCATAATGGCAATACAAAAAGCATAACCATTATACTCTTTACATTGCTTCTTGCCTTAGACATTATATAACCCATAGGATAGCCTATAACTAAACATACAATGGTTGAATATATAGATAACTTTAGAGATCTCCACATTACATTTAAATATATTGGCTTAAAAAATTCCTTATAGTTATCTAGGGTAAAGCCTATTTCAAATCCACCATAGCCATCACGTTTTGAAAAGGAATATACCAATATAATTATTAGAGGCACTACTGTGAACAATATTGCCCAAATAAAATATGGTGTGATTAATAGATTTTTTTTCCTCACTATTAACCCCCCTTTCGCATTATATGAATTGCCTCAGGGACAAATTCAAGGCCAACGTTGGCACCTACCTTGCTGTGATGTATTGTATGAATCATCCATTCTGTGTTGGTTTTATCCTCTACAACTATTATTTCATAGTGAACACCCTTAAAAACTACATCTGTTACTTCTCCGTTTATTTTGCCCTTGGTATTTTCAAGAATTTCAATATCTTCAGGCCTTACTACTATCTCCACCTCTTCATTTAGTTCAAACCCTTTGTCAACACATACAAAGTCCTTACCTGAAAAATTACAGAGAAAATCCTCTTTCATGATACCTGATACAATGTTACTCTCTCCAATAAAATCTGCCACGAACCTATTAATAGGCTCGTTATATATATCTTCCGGAGTTCCGATTTGTTGAATATACCCATCCTTCATAACTACAATCCTATCCGACATAGTCAGAGCTTCTTCTTGATCATGAGTTACATAGATGAAAGTTATTCCCAATTCCTGTTGCATAGTCTTAAGTTCATATTGCATATCTTTTCTAAGTTTGAGATCTAATGCCCCAAGAGGTTCGTCTAAAAGAAGTACTTTAGGTTCATTAACTAAAGCTCTTGCAATGGCAATTCTTTGCTGTTGTCCTCCAGATAAAGACTTTACTTCTCTCTTTTCAAAACCCTCTAGATTTACCAGCTTAAGCATTTTCTTTACTTTTTCATCAATAATTTTTTTATCTAGTTTTTTAATTTTAAGCCCAAAAGCTATATTATCATAGATATTTAAGTGAGGAAATAAAGCATACTTTTGAAAAACAGTGTTTATCTGTCTTTTATGTGAAGGTATGCTTTCAATATCCTCCCCATCAAAAAGAAGCTTGCCTGATGTAAAATCAGCAAACCCTCCAATTATTCTAAGCGTGGTGGTCTTACCACAACCTGATGGACCTAATAAGGTTACAAATTCCTTTTCCTCTATGGAAAGATTAATATCAGAAAGTACCTTTTTACCATCATCCTCAAATATTTTGTTTACATCAACAAGCTCAATTAAGACCTTAGCCATCACAAAACCTCCTTTATCAGAGTTATGTCGGAAGTCCAAATTTTTTTATTAAATTTATTTTCCGTTCAATTAAATATTGTATTATTTATTTCTTATTTTGTCAACCAATAAAACCATTGATATTCTAATTAAAATTTAAGATTTTCCCTGTATACTTTCTAACCATTAATATCTGGTAATTTTATAGTCTATATAATTACTTTTATCTAACAATTCCACCGTCATTTTTTCTAATTCTACAATATGATCTTTGTCTTTTAATAATCTTATAACTATATCCTCATCAAGAACCAAACCTTCATCCTTTAATGTTTTATTATCTTTCCATAATGAAAATTTACAAGGTACTTCCTCTCTGAAACCTTCACAATAAAAAGAAACTGAATTTTCAAATACTCTCTTTCCACATCGTGGGCATATTCCTATTGCAACTTTATCAGCTTTTGTGGAAAATTTCAGCTTGGAACTTTTTATCTTTTCTATCTGAATATTAGCACCTATTATAGTTCTTAAATCTCCTTGGATTTTTAGTACAGCATCAGATACTCTCATTTCATTTCTATATATTGCCTTTAGTATCTTAGATGATTCCACCGTTTTTTCTTTAGAAAGATCTATCGAAAGTTTCCCTAACGTTTCTATTAAGTATATTCCCTTGTCAGTTATATCTAAGACTGTTTTTTTTATTGTAATATAATTGTATCGTTCTGCATTTTTTATTATTGAGTCTCTTGTAGCTACCGTTCCTATCTCTAAACCTTCTAACAACTGTTTATAGTGAAGGTTATCATCATCATCACCATCTTCTTCATCAGCATCCTCAGAAGACTTTACATCTTTATATTCTGAATTTTTTTCTGATTTTTCTTTTATCTTTGCCTCTTGAATCTCTTTCTTAAAAGGATTCTGTAAATAAGTATTCAACTCATCTAATGTAAGATTTTTAGGTTTAGAAGTTTCCTTCTCTGATAAACTAAATTCTACATCTACTAATTCACCCTTTTCAAAGTGAGGTAGTATCTTTTCGTTTTGGTCGGGCTTTTCATATTTATAGAAACCTTCATTTACAATTACGTTACCCCTTAGCTCTATAACTCTTCCATCAACTTTTATACTTATCTTAGTTTCTTCCACAGTAGTTTTTTCCGCTAAAAAATTTGAAACAAATCTGAACAATATAGTTTCATAAAGAAGCCTTTCCCTAGGTTGTAACCTTTCTATATTAGGTATGACAGAAGTTATCATAAGCGCACTATGGCTCTCCACCTTACTATTATCAAAGATGGTTTTCTTATCCTTAAATTCTAAGTTGTATCCTAAAGTTTTATACTTTTCTATTAGCTTTTTTACATCATTCTTCTCTTCATTAGTAAGGTACTCTGTATTCGTTCTTGGATAAGTAATCAGCCCTTTTTCATACAAACCTTGAGCAATTTTCAACGTTTCATCAAGACCTATCTTGTACCTCTTTGCCATATGGTTTTGTAAACTAGTCAGTGAAAATAGTTTTTTTGGTGATTTTTCAACAAGTTTTTTAGTTATCTTAGTTACAGGAAACTGCCGATCTTGTAAACTTTCTAAAAGCTTTTCAGCTTTTTCCTTATCCTCTAAACTAAATTTCGCATCCTTTAAACTACTCTTTAGTTCAGCCCCATCTTTTTTTATTACTGCGTCTACCTCGTAATATTTTTCTGGAACAAAATTTTTAATCTCTTCATATCTATCGTAAACTTTTTTAACTATTGGAATAAGAACCCTTCCCACAGGCAGCAAATCTCCACTTTTTAAAGTTATATATCTTGTTAGGTTAATTCCATAAAGCCAATCTATATAGGTTCTAGCCAAGCCCTCTGAATAGAGATTTCTAGTTTCTAATATGTCTTTCATACTTTCAAAAGCCTTAGTAATTCCATCTTCATTTTGAGTGTGAAGCCATAATCTTTTTACATTTTTCTCTAACCCGTTTCCCCTTAGAACCGAATATATTACATTGTTAACGATAACTTCCCCTTCTCTATCAGCATCCCCTGCATTTATAAGCAAGGTTACATCATTTCTAAGTATCAGTTTTTTTATTATTTCATACTGATTTTTTACACCTTTATCATCTCTAATTTTAAACTCAAATTTAGATGGAACAAAAGGCAGCTCATTTAACTTCCATGATGTTTTACCCCTATTTTTATAATCATCTATATCCTTAAGAACCATAAGATGCCCAAATACAAAGGTTATTATATAGTTATCATCTTCAAAATATCCTTTGTTTGTTGTTTTTATACCTAAAGTTTTAGCAATTTCTTTGGCTAAACTTGGTTTTTCAGCAATCACAAGAGTTTTCATATGGTTCGTTCCTTTCATAAATATATTGATTATTCAACTTCTGATAAGCTGTTTATTTCCAAAGCATCTATTAATCTAATGTCCTTGTGGTCATCTTGAAAACGATCACAGGTAAATTGATTTGCAAATAACAATAATGGTCTATCATAATGATCCTTAACAAACATAGATCTTGAATTTTGCAACTTTTTAATATCCAATTCTTCTTCTGTTATCAACCACTTTGCCATTGTATAATCTAAGTTTTCCATATAAATCTCTGAATTATACTCATTCTTTAGCCTATATTCAAAAACTTCAAACTGCAACGCTCCTACAGCCCCTAAAATTATATCATTATAAGTTGAACGATATACCTGAATTGCACCTTCTTGTGCCAATTGCTCCACACCTTTTTGAAAGTGTTTTGCCTTCATTACGTTCTTTGGGCTTACCCTCATAAACAACTCCGGCGGAAATGTTGGTAATGGCTGAAAAACAATTTTTTCCTTACCCCCTACTAAGGTATCTCCCACTCTATAATTTCCTGAATCATATATCCCTATTACATCTCCAGCATATGCCACATCAATAATTTCTCTATCATTAGCCATTAATTGAGTTGATTGACTGATTTTTGATTGGTTCCCTGTTCTTGCCACAGTAACATTCATTCCCCTCTCAAATATCCCTGAACAGATTCTCAAAAATGCTATCCTATCTCTATGAGCTGAATTCATATTGGCCTGAATTTTAAATATGAAGCCTGAAAATCCAGAGTCATACGGACTTACACTTCCGTTTATGGTTTTTCTTTCTCCAGGTCCTATGCTCATATCTAAGAAGTGATTTAAAAATGTGGTCACTCCAAAATCAACCAAAGCTGTTCCAAAAAATACTGGCGTTAACTGGCCATCATGAATTTTTTTAAGTTCAAATTCATTTCCTGCGCCTTCTATCAGCTCCATTTCATCCCTTAAAGCTAGAATATTATCCTTTTCAAACAGTTCATCTAAAATAGGGTTGTTTAAACCTTCCTCCCCTAAGTCAATAACCTGATTTTTTCTATAAACTATAATTTTATTTTCTAAACGATCATATATTCCCTGAAAACTCATTCCGCTTCCAATAGGCCATGTAATAGGCACTGAATGTATCCCTAGAACGTCCTCTAACTCTTGTAATAATTCTAAAGGCTCCTTCGTCTGCCTATCCATTTTATTAATAAAAGTAAAGATAGGTATGCCTCTCATCTTGCATACTTGAAAAAGTTTCTTTGTCTGACGCTCTATACCTTTTGCTCCATCAATTACCATAACTGCATTATCAACTGAAGTTAGCACCCTATAGGTATCCTCCCCAAAGTCATTGTGTCCTGGTGTATCCATAATTGATATTTTCTTTTTATCATATTCAAACTGCATTACAGAAGATGTAATGGAAATTCCTCTTTTCTTCTCTAATTCCATCCAGTCAGACTTAGCATATTTTGTATTTTTTTGAGCGGATACTGTCCCTGCCTCTCTAATTACTCCACCATGAAGCAACAACTTCTCTGTAAGTGTTGTTTTTCCGGCATCAGGATGGGATATAATAGCAAATATCCTTCTTCTATCAATCTCTTGAATTAATTCTTGTCTGTTCATTTTAACCCCTTAATTTATTTGTATTATTTTTAAAATTATTTAATTTCAATCCTATATATTGTAGCACAAAATATTAGAAAGGCACATAGTAAAGTTTATAGGTAAATTGTTAATCTTAAAATGCAGCCTTAACAATTTTGTAGGTTATAGTCAAATTATATTTTCGTTGTAATATGCCGGTTAAATTGATATACTAAAACAATAAACATATTTAATTTTCTAAAATTATTAGATTTATTTACCGGTTAATAAATACATTATTTTGGAAAAAGTTGAGAAAGGACAAATTTAAATGAGAATTGTGGATATTATAAAAAGTAAACGTGATGGCAAAATATTATCAAAAGACGAAATAGATTTTTTTATAAAAGGGTATGTATCAGGTGATATTCCTGACTATCAGGCATCTGCACTACTTATGGCTATATATTTCCAGGGAATGAACGATGAAGAAACCAGTAATCTAACAATGGCTGTAGCTAATAGTGGTGATATTATTGACCTATCCTCAATAAACGGAATAAAAGTTGATAAACACAGTACAGGTGGCGTTGGCGATAAGACTACACTTATAATAGCTCCTATAGTTGCAGCTTGTGGCGGAAAAGTTGCTAAACTCTCTGGAAGAGGTTTAGGCCATACAGGCGGAACGGTAGATAAGTTAGAATCAGTGCCTAACACAAATATAAACTTAAAAGAAGAAGAGTTCTTTAGAATTGTCAACGAAATCGGACTTTGTGTAATAGGGCAAACTGGTAACCTTGCTCCTGCTGATAAAAAACTCTATGCGCTAAGAGACGTAACTTCCACTGTAGACAGCATTCCTTTAATAGCAGCTTCCATTATGAGTAAAAAACTTGCTTCAGGTTCCGATGCCATACTTCTCGATGTAAAAACTGGTAGTGGCGCTTTTATGAAAACCCTTGACGATTCAATTGAACTTGCTGAGAAAATGGTAGCTATAGGGAGCCATGCCCAAAAAAATATTATGGCACTTGTTACCAATATGGATATTCCTTTGGGATACAATATAGGTAACACCCTTGAAGTTATAGAAGCTATCCAGATTCTAAAAGGTCAAGGTCCTGAAGACTTAAGAAATATATGCATAGAACTGGCAACCTATATGCTCGTCCTTTCAAATAAAGGAGATAACCATAAGTGTAAGGAAATGGTTATAAACTCCATATCCAACGGCTCTGCACTAGAAAAATTTGCACTTATGATAGAGGCTCAAGGTGGTAACAAAGAGTATATCTATAATCCTAAACTTTTCCCAAAAGCAAAGTTTAGTTTGGATGTTGTAAGTGATAAAGACGGATATATACAATCTATGAATACAGAATCTATAGGTATTACAGGAGCTATATTAGGTGCAGGTCGAGAAACTAAAGAAAGTGTCATAGATTTTTCTGCTGGTATAATTTTACATTCTAAAACAGGGGATAAAGTTTCAAAAGGTCAAATACTAGCTACTTTATATACAGAAAAAGAATCTAAACTTATAGAAGCCTCAACAAAATATCTTGAAGCTTTAATTATTTCACCAGAAAAACCTAAGCTAGAAAAACTTATTCAAGCCTTGGTAACTAGTGAAAATGCCATTAAATACTAGAAGTTAATAAATTATATATTAATTTATATAAGTAAATATTATTAAAATGATAAAAAAGCTACAGCTTTTTCCTTAAAGCTGTAGCTTTTTTCATTATATTTAATGATTTATTCAACAGTAACAGATTTTGCAAGATTTCTTGGTTTATCCACATCATTCCCCTTATATACAGATGTATAGTAGGCAATAGCCTGACAAGGCACTACACTTAAAATAGGTTGTAATATATCAATAGTTTCCGGAATAAATATAGTATAATCCGAAACCTCTTGAATATCTTTATGAGTCTTAGTAGTTATAGAGTATACCTTTGCACCTCTAGCCTTAACCTCTCTTATATTTGATACCATTTTCTCTATAAGATTTTCTTGTGTTGCTACTGCAATTACAGGAGTTCCCTCCTCAATCAACGCTATAGTTCCATGTTTTAACTCCCCTGCCGCAAAAGCTTCTGTATATATATATGAAATCTCCTTTAGCTTTAAAGCGCCTTCTAATGCAGTTTGATAATCTACGCCCCTTCCTAAATAGAAAAGTGCATTTATATCACATATACTTTCAGCTACATACTTCTCTGCATCAAGATTTTCTATGATTTCCGATACTTTTTCAGGAAGTTTCATAATTTCATTAATATAGTTATGATACTCTTCAACGCTTATAGTTTCTTTCTTTAATGCCATATCTAATGCAATCATATAGAAAGCTACTAATTGAGTAGTATATGCCTTGGTAGAGGCAACTGCTACCTCTGGTCCTGCCCAAGTATATAGTACATCATTTGACTCTCTTGCAATTGATGATCCTACTACATTTGTGATGGACATTATACGAGCACCTTTTCTCTTCGCCTCTCTTAAGGCTGCTAGAGTATCTGCTGTTTCTCCCGATTGACTAACTAAAATAAGCAAAGTATTTTCATCAACAAAAGGATCTGAATATCTAAACTCAGAAGCTATATCTGTTTCTACAGGAATCTTCGCTAGCTTCTCTATAGCAAATTTTCCAACTTTTCCTGCATGATAAGCAGTTCCACAAGCCACAATATATATCTTAGTTATATTTTCCAAAGCCTTCTTATCTAACTTTATATCATCTAACTTTATATAACCTTCATCATCAAGTCTTCTTTGTATTGTATCTTTGATGGCAATAGGTTGTTCAAATATTTCCTTAAGCATAAAGTGTTCATATCCACCTTTAGATGCAGCCTCAATATCCCAATCCACATGAAAACACTCTCGGTTTACAGTATTTCCTTCAAAGTCAAACAAATTAACTCCATCTTTAGTCAATTCTGCAATTTCACCGTTTTCTAAAAAAATCACATCCCTAGTATATTCCAATATAGCTGGAATATCAGAGGCAATATAATTTTCCCCCTTACCTATGCCTAATATTAATGGTGACTCTTTTCTAACTCCAATAAGCTTTTCTGGCTCATTCGAAGATATTATACCTAGAGCAAATGCTCCTTTAAGCTTATTAACAGCCTCAAATACAGCCTTTAAAATATCCCCTCTGTAACAATAATCTATGAGATGAACTACAACCTCCGTATCAGTTTCTGAAACAAAAAAGTAACCCTTATTAATCAAATCTTCTTTTAATTCTTGATAATTCTCAATTATTCCGTTATGAACAACAGATATTGTCCCATCAGCATTCATATGAGGATGGGAGTTCCTTTCAGATGGTTCTCCATGAGTAGCCCATCTAGTATGTCCAATACCAACATTTGCTCTTACAGGTCTGACTTCCAGATGTTCCGTAAGATTCCTAAGTCTACCTGTAAACTTTACTGTTTCAATCATATTATTGACACATAAACTTATTCCTGATGAATCATATCCCCTATACTCTAATTTTTCTAATCCACTTAAGATTATTTGAGAGGCTCTGTCACTCCCAGTATATCCTACTATTCCACACATAAAATTCTCTCCTTCAACATTTAAAATTATGCAAAAGAGCCACAGGAAATACCTTTGTATCAAAGATTACTCTCTAACTTTGTATATTTCTTGGATTGTGGAACCCTAAGAGCATCCGCCGAAAATTTCGATAACTCTTACCCTCGTCAACCATAAAATGGCTCAGGCGCTTTCTTTTATCCCTTTTGCTCCATATATTCTAACACATAAAAGTATTATCCACAATAGAAAGTCTAAAGCCTATCATTTCCATTGATTCAAATGAGTTTTTGTAACTTTTTTGACATATTAATAAAAAACTGATATAATCTATCTCGTGCCAAAATAATTACAAAAAATTTACATTAACATAATTAAGGAGAATAAAATATGAAAAAAATAATAAGTTTTATGTTGTTAACAACGTTAATTGCAACCTCATCACTAGGAACTGTTAACGCTGAACCAACTATGTCAAGCTTAAATAAAATGGCTATAGCGTGGGAGGAAAGATCAATAATCTCTAAAGAAAACTGGATATTAGAATATGATAAACCTGTTAAAAGAATAGAATTTGCTAATTTTATAAACAATCTAATGAAACTTCAATGTAAGACAAGCAGTAATTATAGCGATTTATCCAGTGAACACTTAGACTCTATGTTAAAAGTCGAAAAAGCAAATCTTTTAGTAGCTGTAGACAACAAAATGAATCCATTAAACCCAATGACAAGAGAAGATGCTGTTGTTGTCTTTGCTAAAGCCATCGGTATGAAGGTTGATTTTGGACAAATGGATTCAGGTTACACTGATAATTCAAAAATCATAAGTTCTGCTATTCCTTATATAAGAGCTATGAAGGATATGGGCAATCTGCCTTTTGGTAGTGAGTTTAATCCTAACCAAGCTATCACCAAAGAAGAATTTCTTACAATGGCTAACCTTAGTATATCTGACATATATAAAGAAGGTAAAGTTTACTCTGAAGCAATAGATGGTAGCCTTATTATTAACGATTCAAATGTTAATCTTAAAAATGTAACTATAAATAAAAATCTAATTATTGCTGAAGGTGCTTCCTCAGGAACAATAAACCTTGAAAATATTAATGTTAAAGGACAAACTATAATAAGAGGTGGTAAAACTATAAATATAGTAGATAGCTCTCTTGACACTATCTTAGTTGAAAATAGAGATAATACTTCTCTTATCACCCTAAATGAAAAAACTAAGGCTTCAGCTCTTAAAGTTGTGAAATCTAACGGAGAATTAACTATACAAGGTAATATTCCTAATGTAAATCTATGGAATTCCGGAGAAAATTTTAATTTAGCAAGTGGTAAAGTAGATAGAATTGAAATATCTGAAGATGTTAAAGTTTCAATTGATAAAAACTCTAAGGTTAATATTGTGAATCTAATTGGAACTAATTCAAAGGTCGAAATATCTGGTATGGCAGAATCTGTATATGCAGGAGAAAAAGCCAACAAAACAAACATATCAGTTCTGGAAGGTGGAATTATAACTACTTTAACCAAAAGAACAGACTCTATAGTGGATTCTCACGGTACAATAACAAATACAGTTGAACTTCCAGCTTATATTCCACCACAGGTAAAGCAAACACCTGAAGTAAAGGCTAATCCTGAAAAAACAACCAATGTTTCATCAAAAGGCGAAATATTATTAGGAACATTTTCCAGTACAGCCTATTGTACAGAAAACTATCACCATATATGTAATAATGGAACTCCATCAAGAACTGCCTCTGGAACAGCTCCCATACCTTATAAAACCATAGCTGTAGACCCTAGAGTTATAAAACTTGGTACAAAACTAAAAATACAAGACTCTTCTGGGAAAATTTACTATGTTACTGCTACAGATACTGGTGGGGCGATAAAAGGTAAAAAAATAGACATGGTAGTAGATACTCACAAAAATGCCTTAAATTGGGGAAGACGTTCAGTAAAAATTTGGAAAATATCTTAATATAAAAATGTGGCTGATATAATCAGCCACATTTTTTACTTATTTAACATTATATCTAACATTATAGCATCAGCATTTTCCATACCTTCATTGGCAAGCCTTGAAAGATTTTTGATACTCTGCTCCACGCTTTCAGCCACTATCCCATCCTTAGCTGATACACAATTATCATCCATAGCCATTAACGCTGACCTTATAGCTGCATAAGTGCAAGATGATGCTTTTAAGCTACAACCAGTTTTTGCCCCATCACATACCATTCCTGCCACGTCACCTATCATATTCTTAACTGCATAGCCCACCTGATCAACACTCCCTCCTAAAAGATAGGTAATCCCACAACTGGAACCAATCCCAGCAGCCACTCCACAACCACATAATGCTGACAGCCTACCTAAATACCCCTTAATATAAAAGGTCATTAAATGGCTTAAGGCTATAGCCCTAGATAGCTTTTCTTCTCCACTGTCCAACCTCTTTCCTATTGCATAAATCGGAAGAGTTGCAATTATTCCTTGATTACCACTTCCAGAAGTAGACATTACTGGCAAAGAAGAGCCTGCCATTCTAGCATCTGTAGCTGCTACAGTCATTGCTATAGCATAATTCATCATATCATCGCTCAAATACCCTTTATTTACATTTTCCTTTATTGTCCTGCCTATTTCCAACCCATAATGATTATCCAATCCATCTTCAGATATTTTAACGTTCATATCAGGCCCATCTAACATAAATTTTATTTCTTCAATATCCACATTAGTTACATACTTATATATTTCTTCTAAAGAAAGCTTTTCTTCAGTTACCTTAACAACTTCTTTTGATATATTCTTTTCAAAAATAACCTTTTCATCCTTACTTATATAAACAATATTACTATGGGAGTCTTTTAATATAACCTTTACTACAGTTTCAGTAGTTACAAGAATCACTTCTATATATAATTTCAAGGTAGTTTTTGACAAATCTGTACTTATAACTCCTGATTCTACAATCTTCTTAGCTAACTTTATATCATCTTCGCTTATATTTTCCAAAACTTCAAGACCTTTTGAAGCATCTCCATTTATATAACCTAAAGCCATAGCTAGATCTATTCCTACTAAATTAGTTTTAGGTATACCTACCCCCATTGCGTTTTTAATTATATTCTTGCTAGCAATAAGTTTAATGCTTTTAAGTTCTCCTGTTGAATGCACTTTAGCTGTTGCTGTTGCTAAAGCTATTGCTATAGGCTCTGTACATCCTAGAGCTGGTACTACTTCCCTTCTTAAGATATCCGTATAACTCATTGGCTCCTCCTATTTATTAAAATATCCTTCTATATCAAAAGTTATATATTCACCGTTATTAACAACTAATACAGGTATACCTATCAATCCCATTTTTTTTGCATCATCAAATTCATTTTTGTGATCCCTATACTTTAAAAATTGTTTCAAATTAAATATGTTTTCACTAATATCTAAGTAAATGTAATTTATATTTTTTTGTAAAAGAAACTCTTTTACCGGTTCACAACCTTTTCAAAACTTATTACCAAACACAATATACTTATCCATAAAAACCCTCCTAAATTTTAGACAATGCCATAATTAATAGTATTCTTGTATGCATCTTCTTTTTTGTTATTATAATATATCCATAAAGTTTTTTCTATACCTTTTCATATTTAATCAAATATCTATAAAATAAAATGGACCTTGATATTAATCAAAGTCCATTTTATTAATTTTATTATTTCCAAACATCTGTATTGTCTAAACCAATATTTTTAGCCAAAAATATTGGCTCTTTCCCTAATTTTTTCTGATCTGTATAATCTTTTAAAGCTTTTATCGCTATGTTTCCTAAAATTAAAATAACAAGTATATTTTCAATAGCCATAAAGCCCATAAATACATCTGCCATATTCCAAACTAAATCAAAACTAGCTAAAGAACCTGCTAATACCATAGCAATACAGCTAAGTCTAAATATAGTCAACACTTGCTTGTTATCACTTATAAACTTTATATTTGATTCTGCGTAAGCATAGTTTCCTATGATTGAGCTATATGCAAAAGTACAAATTGAAAATGTTATAAAATGAATTCCCCAATTTCCTACTTGAGAACTTACAGCCTCTTGAACCAGCGGTAATGCCGATAATCCTTCCACCTTATACGCACCTGTTAGTAATATCATAAAAGCTGTAGTAGTACAAATTAGCATAGTATCAATGAACACTGAAAAAACCTGAACTAAACCTTGTTTGACAGGGTGACTTACATCAGCTGTTGCTGCTGCATTTGGTGCAGAACCCATACCTGCTTCGTTTGAAAATAATCCCCTCTTTATACCTATAACTACACAAGAGCCTGCAAAGCCTCCTGATATAGCCTGTATATCAAAAGCCTCTTTCAATATTATGTTGAAAACCTCTGGAATTACTCCAAAATTTCTAATAGTTATATAGATACCCATAGCTAAATATACAAAGGCCATAATAGGCACAATATAAGATGAGATAAACCCTATTCTATGCATACCACCAAAAATAACATACGCAGTAGCTAAAGCAATAATTGCTCCTATAACCAATGGCCATAGAGATTCTCTAAATCCATCTCCTATATAAATTTCAAAAGCTGAAGTTATTGTATGTGACTGTAATCCATTAAATCCATAAGCAAAACAAAGTATCAGTAAAATCGAGAAAAGTATTCCTAGGCCTCTACTATTTAATGCCTTTTCAATGTAATAAGCGGGTCCTCCCCTAAACTCATCTCCACTTTTAGTTTTATAAATCTGAGCTAAAGTACTTTCAATAAAAGCAGATGCAGAACCTACAATAGCTATTATCCACATCCAAAAGACAGCTCCCGGTCCACCGGCAGCAATAGCTGATGCAACCCCAGCAATATTTCCTACTCCTACTCTTGAAGCAGTTGAAATCATAAGAGCCTCAAAGCTTGAAACACTATCTTCATCATGTTTCTTCTCACTAATAACCCTTATAGATTCAATAAATAATCTAAACTGAACAAAACCTGTCCTAAACGTAAAATAAAGCCCTGTTCCTATTAGTAATGCAATCAAAATTTTACCATATAGAAAATCATTCACTTGCCCCAATAATTCATTAAATAATTCCATTTTAACCTCCAAATTGTGATTTTCACTGATTATAGCATACTTGATAACTTAAAGAAAGGGAAAATCAAACATTTTTAAAATTAATAATTTAAATAATAAAAAAGACAGTGTGTCAAGATATATACCTAACACACTGTCCTAAAATTCTAATTGTTTAGTAAATCTTAGTACCAGCCTCTGAATTTCATAGCTACTTGAATTCTCTTGATTGACATCATATATGCAGCAGTTCTCATATCTACCTTATGTTCTCCCATTAGAGTCCAAATATCATCAAACGCCTTGTACATTAAGCCTTCTTGCTTCGCTTGAACATCTTCGAAAGTCCAGCTAAATCTTTGAAGATTTTGAACCCACTCAAAGTAAGAAACTGTAACTCCACCGCTGTTTGCAAGAATATCCGGAACTACAAGAACTCCATTTTTAACTAAAATTTCATCAGCTTCAGGAGTAGTAGGACCATTAGCACCCTCACAAACAACCTTAGCCTTTATAACTCCAGCGTTTGCAGAAGTGATTTGGTTCTCCAATGCACATGGGAATAAACCATCTACTGCTAAACCAAAGAATTCCTCTTTTGTAATAGTCTTTCCGTATCCATTGTTAGCCAATGGCTTAACTGGATCTACGAACATTTTTTCGATATCAAGACCATCTTCATTGTAAATAGTTACATTAATATCAGATACAGCAACAACCTTAGCTCCTAATCTATGAGCATAAAGAGCAGCATAACTACCAACATTTCCAAATCCTTGAACAGCTATAGTAGCTCCTTTAAAATCAACTCCGCATTTTTCAAGCGCAGCTTTACCCATTAATGCAACTCCGTATCCAGTAGCTTCAGTTCTAGCTAGTGAACCACCAAATTCAATAGGCTTTCCTGTGAATACTCCTGGAGCATATTCTCCAGTTACCTTAGCATACTCATCTACCATCCAAGACATAATCTGTCCGTTAGTATTTACGTCTGGAGCTGGAATATCTATTTTTTCACCAATAAATGGAGCTATTGCACCTGCAAACCCTCTAGAAATTCTCTCTAATTCTCCCTGAGAAAAATCTTTAGGATCGATAGCTATTCCACCTTTTCCTCCACCATATGGAACTCCTGTAACAGAGCACTTGAATGTCATCCAAGTAGAAAGTGCCTTAACCTCGTCAATGTTTACAGCTGGGTGAAATCTTAATCCACCCTTGTAAGGTCCACAAGCATTATTATGCTGAGATCTGTAACCAGTGAAAGTTCTTATTGTTCCATCATCCATCTTAACTGGAAATGACACTTCGATAACTCTCATTGGGTTCTTAAGAATTTCATAAACTGCTGGTTCTGCCCCTAATTTGTCACAAGCATTTTTCACTTGTCTTTGGGCAATGTGAAACGGATTCAAAGACTCTTTAACATTTGCGTTGTCCATGATACATAACTCTCCTTATTATAAAATATTTTTAAAATACACGAAAAGAAAAGGTTTCCCTTTAAATAAATTATAGACCAATGACTTAATAAAATCAACACCATAAATAAATATTTTATATCATATTTTATATTTTAATTCTATAAAGCTGTTTACAGAATTATACTTCTTTGGTATAATCAACTTGATTTTAAAATGATTAAGGAGGAATTTAATATGGCTTATAAAATTACTGACGCTTGTATTAGCTGTGGAGCTTGCGAAGCAGAATGTCCAGTAAGTGCAATTTCTGCCGGAGATAGCACTTATGTAATCGATGCATCAGCTTGTATCGACTGTGGAGCTTGTTCAGGAGTATGTCCAACAGATGCTGCACAAGCAGAATAATTAAAACTATCAAAAAAGAGCCGTAGGGCTCTTTTTATCTTCTATTTAAAATTACATATATCTACAACTATTTTAACCACCTGTTCTATCATATTGTTTTCAATACCAGAATAAGTAAATGAATAAAGTAGTTCATAACCATCATATTTTCGCCTTTCCTCAACTATTTCCACTTCTAATCCCATGCTTTCGCAAAGACTTTTAAAACTTTGACCATTGACCTTTGTATAACTTAAACAACACAGATGAAATCCAGAATCTGCATTTATTATTCGTATAAACTCATTATATTTTTTTTGAATTAAGCTTACTATAATTTGATTTTTCTTTTTATAAATTCTCCTTATCTTTCTTAAATGCTTTGACATATGTCCCTCGTCAATAAACCTCGCCATAACCAACTGGTCTACTCTCGATGTAGACTGGGTATATCTATGCTTTATGCTATTATATCTCTCTAACAAATTTTTAGGTACTATCATATAGCTAACTCTTAGACTTGGGCTAAATGTCTTTGAAAAAGATCCTAGATAAATTACAGAGTATTTCTTATCTAATCCCTGCAAACATGGTATAGGATTACCATCATATCTTACAATACCATCATAATCATCCTCTATTATCAAAGAATTATTTTCCTGTGCCCAATTGAGAAGTTTTAATCTTTGACCAATAGTCATTACACTACCCAAAGGATATTGATGAGAAGGACTTACATAAATCAATGAATCTTTACAATTAGCTAGCTCTTCCATCTTAAGCCCTTCATCTCCAACTCTCACTTTCTCAATTTCCATATTATAATCCTGAAATATATACTCTGCCTTTCTAAACCCAGGATCTTCAATAAAAACTTTTTTACTTGAAGTAATACCTATTAAAATCCCTAATAAATATTGAGTTCCAGCCCCAACTATAACCTGCTCCCAACTGGTGTTTCCACCTCTCATCTGATTTACAAACTCACTAATTTCCTTTCTTAATTTGTACTCGCCCTGAATATCCCCACCTTCATTTAATTTTTCTTCAAGAATAACCTTAGAATACAGTTTTTTAATAAGTTGTGGATCTAAGGTTTCTGGATCAACCCCATTATTAAAATAATTTGTAACTTCATAATTTATATCAAGTTTAGTTGCCGTTGAACTTTCAAATTTATAATCAGTTATCGATGCCACATAATAACCTCTTTGTGGCCTATTTTCAATATACCCCTCAACAACCAGCTGACTATACGCATTTTCAATAGAAGTTTTACTTATACCTAAATGTTGTGCTGCCTCTCTTATTGACGGTAATTTATCCTCTGCCTTAAACTTGCCACAAGTGATTGACTCTTTAATATACTCTTCTAACTGCTTATATATAGGTACTCTTCTGTTCTTATCTATGCACATAGATAAATTTATTTGACCTCTCATAAACTGTCCTTTCTGTTTTATTAAAAACTGTATATTTTAAACCGTACAATTTGATGGTAACATAATAAATATAAAAAAACAATACATTTAATTGGAGGTAATTTATGAATAACAACAAAGTAAAAAAATTAAGTTTATGTGCGTTATTTATAGCTCTAACCCTAGTAGCTACGCTTATGGCAATCCCTATGGCCTTGGGTTACATAAATCTTGGAGATGGGATAATATTAACTGCTGGATATCTATTGGGGCCATATTACGGAATGTTAGCAGGGGCTATAGGAGCATCTATGGCAGATATTCATCTTGGATATGTCCAGTATGCTGTCCCTACATTTATCCTTAAAGGAAGCATGGGTCTATTAGCTGGAATAGCTTCTACAAAAAAAGGACGCTCTGCCTATATATACTATGTTTTAGCTGGAATTGTTATGATAAGTGGTTATTATTTATTTGATTCATTGCTTCATAATAACTTTTACACACCTTTAGCCTCTATACCTTTCAATGTGCTTCAGTATACCGTAGGTATTATAATATGTAGATTGCTAGCTCCTCGCCTTAAAAAAATTATAAATTTATAATATTAAATATTTTATTCTAAAAATTTATTTTCTATAATCTATAATAAATTTTTCATTTTAGCTTAATTTGATTTTATCACAATTTAATAAGCAGTAAATCTTTTTTGATTTACTGCTTATTAAATTTTTCCACATTGAAGAGCATATTTTCTTGTTTAAGTTAAACAATTTTAGATTTATTTTTTATTCTATAATACTTTTTCATATAAGTTATACCAAGGAAGTCCATATTCTTCGTAACCTAGGCTTACAGTTCCAATAAAATGATACCCATTTTTTTGATAAAGTAATTCTGCAGGCAGGTTTCCTTTGACTACATCTAATCTCAAGCTAATACATTTTTCCTCTTTAGCAACATTCTCTATGAACTTTAATATTTCTCCTCCAATTCCATATTTCAAATGCTTCGGATGGACAGCCAACGTATTTATTACATAGATATGCGAATAATCATTTATAGTAAGCCATTCTACATCCTTATACCCTTCCTCAGGCTCATGTTTTAAGACAAAAGTACCAACAATATTTTCATCCTTCTGAACAACAAACAAAGTATTTTCTCTTAATCCTTTTTCAGCATCATCCCGAATAGGGTAAACACCTTTCTTCCAACCTGGATAATTCTCATGTTCATCTAAATAATCACACAGCTCATTGTATAGGTTTTCTACTTGATCTAAATCTGATTTCGTTGCTTTTCTTATATTCATTATTGATTTACATCCCATTATTTTACCACCTAAATTTTATCTCTCATTATTATGAATTGAAACTTACAAACCCCAACTCTTCTCTCAATATTTTTTAACGTTATACTAGCCTTCATCAATACTTACAAGTCCACCTACTGTTTTCTTTCGCCTGTAATTATAATTTTTCATTCTATAATATTTTATTACTTCTATCTTCAATTCTTGATTTTTATAGTTATTTATCAAATATATTCTCTCTAAAAGAATGATAATTGGTTTGTTTCAGGTAAGTTCCTCAGGCAATTTGCTGATAACAATGTTTCTATAACAGTTTTACTGGCCTTCGTCCTTGACTTAAAGTCTTCTAAACTTATGAACTCTTGGCTTGCTTCTTCATGAATCTTTAAAGCTACTGTTTCACCAAGTCCCTGAACTGAAATAAGTGGTGGTAAAAGCTTATTATCCTCAATTAAGAACTTTGTTGGATGAGATTTATATACGTCTACACCTAAAAGTTCTACCCCTCTTGCATACATTTCATATGCTGATTCCAATACTGTCAATTGACTTTTTTCTTTTCCACTTGCTTCATTTCCAAGTTTTTCTATTTCTTTTATCTTATTAGAAACTGCTTCTATACCCTTGGAGATTAATCCAATATCAAAGTCATCTGCCTTAGTGGTGAAATAAGTTGCATAATAGGCTTCTTTATAATAAAGCTTAAAGTATGCTATTCTATAACTCATGGTTACATATGCTACTGCGTGCGCCTTAGGGAACATATATTTTATTTTTTGGCAAGAGTCTATATACCACTTCGGTACATTATATTTATCCATTTCTGCAATATGTTCTTCTGTTAATCCCTTTCCTTTACGCACATTTTCCATTATTTTAAATGCTGTTTTGGGAGCTAATCCTTTATGCATTAGATATACCATTATATCATCACGAGTTGATATAACATCCTTTAACGTCGTAACACCATCTTTTACAAAGTCTTGTGCATTATTAATCCATACATCTGTTCCATGAGATAACCCTGAAATTCTCACAAGTTCAGCGAAGGTAGTTGGCATTGTATCCATAAGCATCTGCCTTACAAACCTTGTCCCAAATTCCGGTATCCCCAAAGAGCCGGTGGTACAATCTATCGGAGATAAATCACATTCTAAGGCTTCGAATCCTGTAAATAAAGACATTGTCTTTTTATCATCAAGCGGTACTTTAGTCCCATCTAATCCTGTAAAATCTTCTAACATCCTTATCATTGAAGGTACATCGTGTCCTAATATATCAAGCTTTAATATCCTTCCACTTATTGAATGATAATCAAAATGAGTAGTTATAACCCCTGAACTAGAATCATTGGCTGGATACTGAATTGGAGTAAAGTCATATACCTCTTTATAATCAGGAACAACCATTACCCCCCCTGGATGTTGCCCTGTTGAACGTTTGATTCCTGTGCAACCATCTCGAAGTCTCTCTATCTCTGCCTTACTTGGATGTTGTTGTGTTTCTTCCAGATACTTCATAACAAATCCAAAAGCAGTTTTTTCTGCTACCGTTCCTATTGTTCCTGCTTTAAAGGTATTTTTTTCTCCAAGCAATACTCCTGTGTACTTGTGGGCATTGGTTTGATAATCTCCGGCAAAGTTTAAGTCTATATCTGGTTCTTTATCTCCTTCAAATCCTAAAAACACTTCAAAAGGTATTTCAAACCCTTCTTTTTTTAGGGCTGAACCACAATTTGGACAGTTTGCATCAGGCATATCTGGTCCAGATCCATATTCTCCTTCTTCAAAAAATTTATTGTATTTACAAGTTTCACAGATATAGTGTGGGCAGAGAGGATTTACCTCTGTTATATCACTCATAGTCGCTGCAAAAGATGATCCTACCGATCCTCGTGAACCTACTAAAAAACCATGGTCTAAAGAGTCTTTTACAAGCCTTTGGGCAATAATATACATTACAGCATACCCATTTCCTATAATTGAATTTAGCTCTCTATCTAATCTGGATTTTACTATTTCAGGCAATGGTTCTCCATAGATTGATATAGCCTTTTTTTCACACATTTCCCTTAATTCAACATCAGAACCTTCTATTATAGGAGGGAATGTTCCACTTGGTACAGGCTCTACTTCATCTATCATATCTGCAATTAGGTTTGTGTTTTTTACTACCACATTATATGCCTCTTCTTCTCCCAAGTAACTAAACTCTTTTAACATCTCACCTGTTGTTCTATAATAAAAATAACTTTCCTCCGATACATCCTTATATTTCATTCCGTACTGTAATATCGCTCTGTACTTTCCTTCATGTGGCAATAAATAATGCACATCACCAGTTGCAACTACAGGAATATTGAGTTTTTTCCCTATACTAAAAAGTTTTTTGTTTATATTTTTAAGTTCTTCTTTACTCTGTACCATGGATTTTTCAATCATAAAGCTATTATGTTCAATTGGCATTATCTCTATATAGTCATAAAACTTAGCTATTTTTAATAACTCTTCTTCTGATTGTCCTTTGTAGACAGAGGAAAAAAGCTCTCCACCTTCACAGGCAGTTCCTAAAAGTAGATTTTTTTTCATTTTTACTAACAAACTTTTAGGAATAAGTGGTTTTTTATAGTAATATTCTATATGAGCTTTTGATATTAGTTTGTATAAATCTTTAATCCCTTCCTGGTTTTTTGCTAGAATACTTATATGATTAGATCTTATATTTTTAAAATTAATTGTCCCTAATTTTTCGTTAATCTCAGATAAATCAGTTACCCCCATATTCTTTATATCCTCAATGAACTTTAAAAAAATATGTGCAGTTGCTGTAGCGTCATCAGTTGCCCTATGATGATTTTCTAATTTTATAGAAAACTTTTTTACCAAGGTTGCCAACTTATGGTTTTTAATATCTGGATATAATTTTCTGGCTAAACTTACAGTATCGATAGATTTAAAAGTATATTCCATTCCAAGTTTTTCTGCTTCGCATTTAATAAATCCTGTATCAAATTCTGAGTTATGTGCCACTAATATAGAGTCTTTTGCAAACTCAAAAAATTCAGGAAGCACATCTTTTATTGTAGGTTTATCTTTCACCATAAAATCATCTATTCCTGTAAGTTCTGTAATATTGTATGGAATTGTTCTTTCCGGATTTATAAGCTGAGAGTATATATTGACTATCTCTCCTCCCCTAACCCTAACTGCTCCTATTTCTGTTATTTTGTCAAATTTAGAACTTAAACCTGTGGTTTCAATATCAAAAACTACGAAACTTTGGTCAAAATCCCCTTCACACTCTCTCGGTATTATTGTTTTTCCGTCATCTATCAAATATCCTTCTACTCCATACAATATTTTAACACCATATTTCTTCCCTGCTTCCATAGCATCAGGAAAAGCCTGCACTACTCCATGATCTGTTATTGCAACTGCTTTATGCCCCATCTGTTTTGCCATTTTAACTATGTCCTTAACATTGTTGATTCCATCCATTTCAGACATATTTGTGTGCAAGTGAAGTTCAATACGTTTTTCTACAGCGCTATCTTCTCTTACAGGTTTCTCACCTTGACATATGCTTCTTACAGAAAGGGTTAACTCTTTAGCATAGTTATCCATTGCCACATCACCTTTAACCACTATATAGTCACCTTTTTTTACTATATCTTCATTTTGGTCTGCAAATATTTTACAAGACATTGAACCTGTATAATCTGTTATTGTAAATGTATGCAAGGTTTTTTTACGTTCCGCTTGATTTTTATATTCTGGCTTTGGTTTTAAAGTTATTTCCCTTTTATCTGACAAGAAAACTTCTCCTGCAATAACAATATTTGCACCTATATCTGTTACTAATCCAATATCTAATGCTTCATCATTAAAATGCTTTCCATATATTGCATTTTTATCTTTTATTGGTTTTTTACTTGTTTCTTTTATCACTTTGTTTTTTTGTGTGATACTATGCTGCTGACTGATATTTTCTGCAAGCTCTGATATTTTTGATATGTTATTTTCTCTAAATTGAATTAAGCTTTCATCTTTTTTATCTTCTATTAAATTTACCTTTATATTCTCCCCTAACTCAAAGACTATCCTGTCTCTTATCATTTTATCCACATTATTTTTTTTTAAACTTTTACAAAGTACTTTATTGTTTATTTTTATAGAAATCTCCCTATTTTCTAAGGTTATTTCAGGTTTCACTTCCATCTTTTCTGCAAGTACACTATTTTCAAAAATAATTGACTCTATTCGATTTTTATAATCTTTAAAGACTTCTTCAAAACTTTTATCAACCTTAAATTTAGGGAATATCATAAGACTCTTTCCTGTCCTTCCCTTAAATCCACCTTCTATTTCTTTAAAACATTTACAGTCAAAAATCTCATCTTTTTCAACTATTATAAAAATAGTTTCTTCTGCTGGTATATAATCTATTTTATTCACCTTTAGTTCTAGTTGATCCAGTGTTTTTCTTAATACATCCATAAATTTACCTCTTTATTTGAAACTTTATTTTTATTTTAGCATAAATAGATACTTCTTGTTGCAATTTTTTTGATATATTATTAGCTAAAATTCTCCAAAATAAAAACCCTTAATGATTATACCTTAACGACAATTTTTAATAATTTTTGTCTAGTACAACAAAAGGGGTTATTATTTCATAAATTTTCTAGTTAGTTATTCGGAAATATTTTCTGGCATAAGCTACAGCCTGTTAAAGTTCCTGCCATTCCTCCTAGTGCTGACTCCCTTAACTCAAATGGTAATGATTTTCCTACTTTATACATAGCTTCTACCACTTGATCAAACGGAATTAACTCGCCTATTCCTGCCAAAGTTATTTCTGCACTTATAATTGCATTAGACGCTCCCATTCCATTACGTTTTTGACAAGGAGATTCAACTAAGCCTGCTATTGGATCACATACAAGTCCTAATATATTTGCTATTGCCGTTGAAGCTGCATTTAGGCATTGTCTTGGGCTTCCTCCCATTAATTCAGTTATAGCTGAAGCTGCCATTGCCGAGGCTGCCCCTATTTCTGCTTGACATCCTCCATCCGCTCCTGCTACTGTTGCATTTCTTGTTATTAAATAGCCTATTGCACCTGCATTGAATAAAGCTTTTACCATAGCTTCATCGCTAAATGCTCTTTCTTCTTGTAATGCTACAAAAACTCCAGGTATTACTCCTGATGAACCTGCTGTTGGAGCTGCAACAATAAGTCCCATAGATGCATTAACCTCCAAAACTCCCATGGCATACATTATAGCCTTAGATGTCAATGTTCCTGCTATATTTTTATTTTCATCAAACTGTTTTTTAAGTTTTTTTGCTTCTCCACCTATAAGGCCACCCATAGTCTTAGTTTCTTCTTCTGTTGCACACTTAGTTGCCTTTTTCATTATTTCATAGGAGTGTTTCATTTTACTTAAGATTTCTTTTTCTGAAATCTTACTTATTTCAAGTTCCCTTTTTAACATTACCTCTGATATTGATAAATTATTTTCCTCACAGACTTTTAATAGTCTTTCTCCTGTTCCAAAATTCATATAGCCTCCTATATTTCTATAATTCTAGTATCTATTATATTTTCATGATTATTTATGATGTTTACTATATCTTTGTTTATTGTATCATCCACCTCTATTATGGTATATGCTTCTAATCCTTTTTCATTCCTAAAAAGCTTCATGAAAGCTATGTTTATATTGAACGTAGAGAGCGAATTAGTTATATGTGCTACTACTCCAGGTTTATCTAACTGCTTAACCATGATTGTTTGATATTCTCCTGTGAAATCTATCTCCACATCGTCTATAGCAGTTACAACTACATTACCTCCACCTATAGATTTACCTGTTATACTAATTTTATCACCTTCTGAGCTTTCAATTTTAATCTCTACAGTGTTTGAATGAGTTACTTCTGTTTCTGTATCTGGAGTAAACTTATAAATAAGCCCCTTTTCATCTGCGATCTTAAAACTTTCTCTTATTCGTAAATCTTCTGTGTCAAACCCCATTATTCCTGCTAACAAGGCTTTATCCGTTCCATGACCCTTATAGGTGTATGCAAAAGAGCCAAATAATACAAACTCCACCTTTGCTATATCAGCTCCTGCAATTTTTCTTGCTAAAAGCGCTATCCTTAACGCTCCTGCAGTATGTGAACTGGATGGTCCAATCATATTAGGTCCAATTACATCAAATACACTAATCTCTTTCATAAATCCTCCTCATATAATCTAAAAAGAACTATTAGCCTTAATAGCTCTTTTGAACTTTTATCTACTTAATATTGCAATAAATCCTTCTGCATCTGCCGTTTTCTTTATTTTTGATATTTTATATATATTACCATCTTCATAAGTTATAGCCACTTCGTACTTATTACCATCAGCATTTATGGCTACATCTTGAAAAAAGTCTATATTCATAGTTTTTTCAAAACCGTCTTCTCCAATAAACATCAAATCAGTTTCGCTCAAAAAGGCAACTCCCTTATATTTTTTGCCATCAACATCTTTAAAAAGTGATGGTACATATATAATATTTTCGCCTAAACTTGTTTTAGCCAAGGCTATTTCTGTTTTATACCTTTCAGCTATATTATCCTGACTTTCTGAAGAAAACATTGTTTTAATCAACATTTCTCCTGCAAATAAAACCATAGCCAAAGCTATTAAAACCCCAGATATAACAATTAAAACTCTGCTTTTTTTATACCTTGTAGTTTTTTTGATTACCTTTTCGTCCTCAATATTTGCATCTATATTTTCATCGTCCAAATCATAACCCTCCACATATTAACTAATTATATTGATAGCTTTTTCTACTATTTCATCTATACGTTTATCTTGCCCAGTTACATGTAAAAAACCTACCATAGTTTCAAACCCTGTTGCATATTTATACTCAGTTATTGAAGCATTCTTAGGAGGGTGAGAATTTTGGTTCCTTCCTTTTCTCACCCAATCCAATTCTTCTTCTGTTAAAAATCCTTCTTCTTTCATAGATAAAACTATCTTAGCTTGACTTGATGCCTTAGCAAATCTAACTGCTTTTTTATGCACATCAAGAATTTTAGAATTTTGATTTTTATCAACTATGTGAACTCTAAATAAAAGTTCTAAAACTGAATCTCCTATAAATGCCAATAATAAAGGATTCACTTTATTAGGAATTATCTCCATTATTTAACCTTCTTCCAAGTAGTTCCTTGTCTACTATCTAATAGTTCTATCCCCATGTCAAGAAGTGTATTCCTTATTTCATCTGCCAACTTAAAGTCTTTATCTTTCTTTGCTTTTGCTCTTTTTTCTATCAAACCTTCAATTTCTTCATTATCTTCCACTTTGTCTGATTTTTGAATAATATTTAGAACAGATGTGAGTTTCTTAAATACATCTAGACAAGCTTCCAAATATTCTTTTGATGAATCATCATTTATTGTTGTATTTATATATTTTGCCAGTTCAAATATTGCTGTTATTCCATCTGCCGTATTAAAATCATCATCTAAAGCTTTTTCAAAAGCAATTTTAAATTCCTCTAATTTTGATACATCCTCTTCAGTTTTCAAGTTTCCACTTCCATGCCCTATAAGAAATTCTAATTTTTCTTTAGTGTTATAAAGCCTTTGCATACCTGCTTTTGCCGATTCCAAAAGTTCATCGCTAAAATTTACAGGATTTCTATAATGAGCACTAAGAAGAAAGAATCTTACAATCTCCAAATCCATTTGAATAGATATATCTCTCACTGTAAAAAAATTATTTAATGACTTACTCATTTTCTCATTATTTATATTTAAATACCCGTTATGAAGCCAAAATCTTGAAAATTCTTTTCCTGATCTTGCCTCGCTTTGTGCTATTTCATTTTCATGATGTGGAAAAATCAAGTCTTGTCCTCCTGAATGAATATCTATGGTATCTCCAAGATATTTTCTACTCATAACAGAACACTCTATGTGCCATCCTGGTCTACCTTCTCCCCATGGAGATATCCAAGATATTTCACCTTCCTTTGCTTTTTTCCATACAGCAAAATCCATAGGATGTCTTTTTTGTTCATTAACATCTATCCTTGCCCCTAGATTTAATTCTGCTAAATTTTGCTTTGATAGTTTTCCATATTCCTTAAATTTTTGGGTATCAAAATATACATCCCCATTACTTTCATAAGCATATTCTTTATCTACAAGTTCATTGATAAAAGTGATAATATCCTCCATTGTCTCTGTAACTCTTGGATGAATATTCGCTCGTCTTATTCCTAGGGCATCTGCATCTTTAAAATATTCTTCTATATATTTATCAGCCACCTGAAATGCTGTTATACCCTCTTCTTTTCCACGATTTATAATCTTATCATCCACATCTGTAAAATTCTGAACAAATGTAACTTCATAACCTTTATATTCTAAATAGTTCCTTAATGCATCAAAAATTATAAATGGTCTCGCATTCCCAATATGAAAATAGTTATAAACAGTTGGACCACAAGAATACATTTTTACCTTGCCTTCTTCTATCGGAATAAAGTCTTCTTTTTTTCTAGTTAGTGTATTATATAACCTCATAAAATCCTCCTTTTACCATATAATTATAAATCTGTATTTACTCTCTGTCCATTTAATTTAACAACCTTTGCAGGTATTCCTACTACCGTTGCATTATTAGGTATATTTTGAACTACCACTGCATTTGCACCTACTTTTGTGTTGTCCCCAATCTTTATTGATCCTATAATTTTTGCTCCCGCTGAAATCATAACATTGTTTCCTATTGTCGGATGCCTTTTACCTGTTTCATTTCCAGAACCCCCAAGAGTTACTTGATGAAACATCTTTACATCATCTCCAATTTCAGCAGTTTCACCTATAACAATTCCCATTCCGTGGTCTATAAAAAATCTTTTTCCAATTATCGCTCCTGGATGAATTTCTATTCCTGTTAAAAATCTTCCAACTTGAGATAAAAATCTTGCTAAAAACTTCAATTTATTGATATATAAAAAATGCGCTATTCTATGAATGAAAATTGCATGTACCCCAGGATAATTTATTAAAATATTGAGTGTAGACAAGGCAGCAGGATCATTGTTTTTGTAGGTTTCGATAAAAGCTCTAAAGCTTCCTTTTTCTGTCAGCATCTTATATCCCTTTCTGTATTAATACAACTGTGTTGATAGATATCTTTCTCCATTATCTGGAGCTATAAATAACACCTTCTTCCCTTTACCAAGACGTTTTGCTGTTTTAACGGCAGCAGCAAAAGCTGCCCCACCTGAGATCCCAAGTAAAATCCCCTCATTAATCCCAGAGTATCTAGCATACTCTAAAGCTTCTTCTATTTCCACCTGTTCTATTTTATCAATAACGCTAATATCTAAATTTTTAGGAATAAATCCAGCTCCAATACCTTGAATCTTATGTGGACCTGCTTTTCCTCCTGAAATCACAGGGGAATCCTTTGGTTCAACTGCAACTATCTCTATTCCCTTAAAAGCCTCTTTCAGAACTTTCCCAGCTCCTGTAATCGTTCCTCCTGTTCCAACCCCTGCAACAAAGGCATCTAATGTTGAACAATCCCATATGATTTCTCTTGCAGTTACTAGCATATGAGCATTTGGATTTCCTTTATTTTCAAATTGTGAAACCATTATAAATCCTTGCTCAGATACCATTTTCTCTGCCTCTTCGATAGCACCTTTCATGCCATTTTCTCCCGGTGTTAAAATCAACTCCGCTCCATAAGCCTCCACCAATTTTCGTCTTTCCAGACTCATCGTATCCGGCATTACAATTGCTACTTTATAACCTAATGCAGCGCCTACCATAGCTAGACCAATTCCAGTATTTCCACTTGTAGCCTCCACAAGTTTTGCACCCTTTGAAATAATACCTTGTTCCTCCATTTCAGCAATCATGTTTACTGCTGCTCTATCTTTAACAGAGCTCCCTGGATTACAAAACTCTAGTTTTACATATATTTCAGCCATATCTTCATCACTTAGTGAATTTATTTTGACTATGGGTGTATTACCTATAGCTTCTGTAACATTATTAAATACCATAACATCCTTCCTTTACACTCTCATTCTTAAATCACTGCCTATAAATCTATAAAAATTAAAATACTCAGAAAACCTTGAATAGATTCTTTCTCCATATCTTTCTCGTAAATCTTCTGGATACAAATTAGTTGATATTATAGTACTTTTCCCTTTAATTATTCTACTATTTATTACATTAAATAGCTCACTTGTTACAAAATTATTAGTTAACTCTGCACCTAAATCGTCAATAATCAATAAATCTACTTTGTTTATTTTCTTAAAATCATCGACATTGAAATTTGATGAATCCACATCTTTCTCAAATGTAACTGTGCTTAATAACTTCATAATATCATATGCACTGTAATAAATTACAGTTTTACCCTTATCTATAAGTTCTTTACCTATACAGCTACATAAAAAACTTTTCCCAAGACCTACCCCACCAGTAAAAATCAAACCTCGCTCATTTATACTATCAAATTCTTGAATATATACTTTTATATCAGATAAAATTTCTTCCATATTTTCTCGTTGAGAAAATAATTGTCCATCTCGCTTTATATTATCAAATAAATTCATATCAAATTTTTCAAAATTTTCTCTATTTAAACGAAAAAACATATTTGAGTTTTTATAAAGTAGTTTTGCTTCCTCTAGTTTAAGACAATCACATTTTATTCTACCTTTATAATTGTTAATATAACCTGTATCTTCACACTTACTACAATTATACTTAATTTTTAAATCTCCTTCAGTTATATCCTTGGAGCTAATCATATTCAATCTATTTTTTTTTAATAATTCTAACTTCTCCCTTAACTCTTCTTGACACTTTAAATCACCTAAAATTTTAGCTTTAGCTAAATTTGCATAAACCTTGCTTATATCACTTTCCAACTCTTTTAATTCAGGTAGCTCTAAATGAATTCTATTCATACGAATATCTAAGTCTATCTCAGCGCTCTTACGACGATTCGCAAAAATCCTTTCAATTTCCCTTTCCATTTAGAAGTTCCTCCCTCCATTTTTTACGTTTTTCCAAAAGTAATTTTTCTGTATCATCATTTTTAGCTTTTTTACCTTCTGACAGCTTATCCTTCTTTTCTTTTGGATCTATTTTTTTGTCAATAATACCCTTTATCTCCATTAATCCTATCCTATTTTCATTTATATCAGGAATTTTAGTTACAGGTTTTATCTCCTTTCCACAAGGTTCATTAAGTAATGAGTATAGGTTTTCAATATTCTTTTCTCTTCCAAACTTCTCAAGTCCATCTATCCCTAATAATACATCCTCCAAACTAAAAGATTCATATAAAAATTTCATGAGATTTAATTCTTTTATACTTAAACTTTTTTCCTTATGGTTTAAAGCCTCTAAAATTTTCAACCTGAAAATTGTCGGATCTTTTTTCTCAATATTATTATCCTTTATATTTAGCTTCTCTGTTTCTGTATCCCAATTTTTTAATATTCCATCAATGTATTTTAAGTTTGGAGATTTAATTCCAACACTTCGTTTGCAGGCTTCTTCTATTACTTCTAACGAAAACTTAAACTCATCTATCCATTTATCAATAAGTTCTTCTTCTGCTTTAGTTGCAGTTCTATATTCCCCTAGAAAAGATAGTACTTTTTTATATTCACTATACCTGTTTCCCTTGCGTTGATTATATATATCTAGGTCTTCAACGCTTCTAATCCCCTCTAAATACCAAGTCCTTGCAACTCCTAAGGCCATTTTAACAGTTCTAGATTTCTTTTTTTCTACACAAAACCTAAAGGCTTCAACAATAAGCGCCTTATGAATATTATATTCATTTATAAAATTTTCAATCTTTCGTATTTCTTCTGGTACAAGATATGTTCCTATACTTTCTTCTATTTGGTCTAACATTTTCTTATGTTCTTGATTTTGTGAAATTAGTAAAAGTTCTTGAATACTAAGCTCTTTCTTTCTTTTCTTAGTTGATGATATTTTTGTTAAGTCCAAAAACTCTATCCAATATTCATTTGAACCATCTACTCTATGCCTTTTAACTATTCCACAAGCTTCACAAAACTCCCATGCTACATTAATTTCATCTACCGACATATTTAGTCTATCGGCTAGCATTTCAATATTTATATTTTCGTCCAATTCCTCAAAGCTAAGGAAATAGCAATACATATAGACTTTAATCATTTCTGGACTGGACAGTGGTATTATCTGTTCGAAAAATATTCTTGGTATTATTATATCTAGCTTTAAATCCTTTTCTACAAAAAACATAAGCATCTCCTCAACCCTAAATCTATGTGAAATATTGTACCATTAAAATACATAATTTAAAAGCTAAACCCTAAAAAAGTTTATTCTTAAAACTACAGTAAACTTATTGACCAGATTCTATTTAATAATTATAATTATATTACTAAATAGAAAGAAGGTACACTTATGAAAATCATTAATCTTAATCATGTATCAGAAGAAGCAAAAAAATATCATAGTTCTGGCATTTACTCATGCTCTGAATCAGTATTCTTAGCTCTTACAAATACTTTTGATATTTCTGTTCCAGAAAATTTTTATGGAATTTCTAGTAGTTTTGCAGCCGGGGGCCTTTGTGGTTCATTATGCGGTGCATCATCAGGAGCATTAATGACAATTGGACTGTTATTTGGAAATGAACAGTTTGGGAAAGATAAAACCAAAAACAAAGCAAGAGAAATTGCAAGTGAGTTTAATCAAAAATTTATCGAAAAACAAAGAAGCTCAGAATGTAGAACCATACTTGCAAATTATGAATTTGGAACATCTTCACAACATGAAAAATGTTTTGATATAACCTCTTCAACTGCTGCTATGGCAGCGGAGATAATAGGAAAAGAGTTAGGATATGATATAATTTAAATACCTTATTAAAAGCTAATTTTTGTTATTTCTATATAATGTTAAATTTTTATTGTAAAAATAGTCAGTTACATTAAAGAAAATGTAACTGACTATCACATGAACTTCTATTTAATTAGTGATTTTATCCTTTACAATCAGATTGTAATTTTTAAAAATTATATTCCTAACTCTTCTTTCGTCTCCTTAAAAGCTTTTAGAGCTCTATCTAAGTCTTCTCTTGAATGTCCTGCTGATATTTGTGTCCTTATTCTAGCTCTTCCTTTTGGTACAACAGGGAAGAAAAATCCTACTACATATACACCTTTTTCTAGCATCTTTTCTGCAAACTTCTGTGAAAGAACTGCATCTCCCAACATTACAGGGACTATAGCATGTTCTGAATCTATTATTTCTAATCCAATTTTCTTTATTTCATTTCTGAAATATTTAGTATTTTCCTCAACTTTATCTCTTAACTGCGTACTACTCATTAACATATCTAAAACTTTAATCGTAGCTCCTGCAATAGCTGGTGCAAGAGTATTTGAAAATAAATATGGTCTTGAACGTTGTCTAAGAAGATCTATAATCTCTTTTTTAGCTGAAGTATATCCTCCACTAGCACCTCCAAGAGCTTTTCCTAATGTTCCAGTTATAATATCCACTCTATCCATACAATTTCTGTACTCATGAGTTCCTCTACCTGTCTTTCCTACAAAACCAACGGCATGAGAATCATCAACCATCACAAGAGCATTATACTTATCTGCAAGATCACAAATTTTATCTAAATCTGCAATTATACCATCCATTGAAAACACTCCATCTGTTGCAATCAATTTTAATCTTGCACCATCTGCATCTGCCTGCTTTAATTTTTCTTCAAGATCTTCCATATTATTATTTTTATATCTATACTTCTTTGCCTTTGCTAATCTTACTCCATCAATTATAGATGCATGGTTAAGTTCATCAGATATTATAGCATCATTTTCTGTAGTTATAGTTTCAAATAATCCTCCATTTGCATCAAAACACGAAGAATACAAAATGGTATCTTCCATTCCTAAAAATTCAGAAAGTTTAGCTTCCAAATCTTTGTGTATTTTTTGAGTTCCACAAATAAATCTTACTGAAGATAATCCAAATCCCCAATCATCATAACTGTCTTTTGCAGCATCAATAATTTCTTTGTTATTAGATAGTCCTAAATAGTTATTAGCACACATGTTTATTACGTTGGTGGCTGCTGTAGTGTTTATTACACTCTTTTGCTCAGTTGTTATTATTCTCTCATTTTTCCATAGCCCTGAAGATTTTATTTCTTCTAACTGACTAATATATATTTTTTTTGCACTATTATACATATACTCCTCCTAAACCCAATCTAATACGACTTTACCGGAATTTCCAGAAATCATTGCTTCAAATCCCTTTTCAAATTCAGTATAATGATATCTATGGGTTATAATTGGACTAATATCTAATCCTGATTGAAGCATAGCCTGCATTTTATACCATGTTTCATACATTTCTCTTCCATAAATACCTTTAAGGAATAATCCTCCAAAAACCACTTTGTTCCAGTTAATATTTGTATCCGGTTGCTGAATGCCAAGTAATGATATTTTCCCACCATTAACCATATTATCTATCATTGAATTAAATGCCACTGCATTTCCTGACATTTCTAACCCTACATCAAATCCTTCTTTCATTCCTAACTCTTTAACAACATCACCTATTTTTTCTTTAGTTACATTTACAGCTCTTGTAGCTCCCATTTTAAGCGCAAGATCTAATCTATATTCATTTATATCTGTAATAACAACATTTCTAGCACCTGCATGTTTTGCAACAGCTGCTGCCATAATACCAATCGGTCCTGCTCCAGTAATTAATACATCTTCTCCTACTAAATCATAAGATAAAGTTGTATGGGTAGCATTTCCAAATGGATCGAAAATACTATAAAGTTCTTCCGGTAAAGTATCGTCACATAACCATATATTTGACGCAGGAATAGCCGCATATTCTGCAAATATTCCATCTCTATTTACTCCAACTCCTACAGTCTCTTTACACAAATGTCTCTTGCCTGCTAAACAATTTCTACATTGTCCACAAACTATATGCCCTTCACCTGAAACTAAGTCTCCCACCTTTAAATCTTTAACATTAGCTCCCAGTTCTACAATCTCTCCTACAAACTCATGCCCTATTGTCATAGGCGTCTTAATTGTAGCTTGCGACCAAGCATCCCAATTATATATGTGCACGTCAGTTCCACATATTGATGTTTTATGCATTTTTACTAAAACTTCATTTTCCTTGATTTTTGGTATCTCCACTTCTTCCAACCACAATCCCTTTTCTGGAAATTTCTTAACAAGTGCCTTCATCTTCGACATAAATTCTCCTCCTTTTTTGTTTTTCACATTAGAACAAAAAACCTTTTTTGTTAATTATACACCTACAAAACAATAAAATCCAGTAAAATTTTTCAAGTAATTTTATATTTATATAAGAACTAAAAATTTCTCCAAACTTGCTTTGCCATTAAGTATCCTTCCTCATATAACTTTGTCAACTCTTCTTGGTTTCTGTCAAACCTTCCAACCTTTACAGGCTTAATAGGAGCAATAATTTTCGCTTTATTTTCTTTTTCGAGCTCTCTAATAAAATCCAAAGTTCCATTGTAAACTGCATAACGCCTATTAAGACATCTTATCATTCCTGGGTAATTTTTAAATATCCTCGTATAAATTCTCTTCATAGATTCAGGCTCTTTTCTATAATTTCTATTTTGAGTAAGCACTATAGTCAAATCATCACATCCATCTTCAATAGCTTTTTTTACTGGAATTGGATCTGATGTACCTCCATCTAAATACTTCTTGCCTCTATAATTAACCACAGGTGAAAATATAGGTATTGATGACGAAGCCTTAAAAACTGTAGCTATATCCCAATCTTTTTCTTTATAAAAATACTCTGGAAGACCAGTTATAACATTAGTTGCTCCAACACAAAATATTACAGGATTTTCATAAAAAGTTTTATAATCAAAAGTATCTAACTTATTTGGAATTTCATTAAAAATAAAATCCATCCCAAACATTGATTTAGTTTTAATCATGTTTCCTATTCCTACATATCTTGGATCTTGAGAATAATTGTCACTAATCCTTTTGTTCCTACCTTTTTGCTTAGAAACAAAAGAGGCCCCATTACAAGCCCCTGCTGATACTCCTATTATATAGTCAAACTTAATATCCTTTTCTGCAAAATAATCAAGTACTCCAGCAGTAAAAATTCCCCTTAGACCTCCACCTTCTAAAACTAATCCTTTCATATTAAACTCACCTCTTTCTTTTTATAATGTTTTCAGTTGCTTCCACAAGAGCTTTATAGTATTCAATATTATTAACTAAAATTTTTCCAGATTCAACAATTTCAATGTAACTTTTGTACCTGTTTTCATCAATTTTAGCTATACTTATATCAAAAAAACTCTTCTTATATAAATTGCACTTTGATTCTATTAATTTATATAGCTGATTTTGTAATGGAATAACTGGTATTAGATAGACCCTTTTTACCTTTTTACTTATTAAAAGATTTAGACAACTATCTATATCGTCGATAAAACTTCCATCTTTTAAAAATTTTTTACGTCTTATTTCATCATCAAGAAATGCTCTAAAACAAGGTATATTAGTAAATTTATTAATTATTATTTTTTCCAATGGCAAAGCATGCTTTTCCATATCTTCATCTTCTACAAAGCCATTTAAAACAAAAATAATTGCAGATTCCATTAATCTACCTCCTGACTTAATCCTCCTTCAATTATTGGCATAGTAAAGGATGTATTGTAAAAATTTAATATGCCAGACTCTCTTAGTTCATAGATTAATTTAGTTTCATCATAATCATTTCTCATCAGAATACCAATAGCTGTTCCACTATGAGCAATATTAACACCATAAGTATTATTTACTAAAGCAATTTCAATAATTTCATTTAAATACATTTTTTTTATTAAGCTTTCATTCATTAATGCACTTTCTATTCCCACTTCTCCAAGCCGTGCATAGTTCTTATCTCTGAATGATTTTACAGTGTTCTCATAACAACGTCTGATCCCCTCTTCATTTCTCTTCTTAATTTGAATGTAATTATCTCTCATCCTTAACTCTTGAGTATTAACCCTTCCCTCTGGAATAAGTACCAATACCTTTGAATTTTCTATTACCCCTAGAGTTTCTCTTCTCTCTCCTGTTACTGAACTAAACACCATACTTTTTCTAAAATAGTTTGTATCTGTAGCTTCAATGGAAAGCGCTATTTTTGTAGCCAATTCTGAATCTATTATCTTTCCTAAATAAGCTCCACAAGCCGCTATTGTTGCTCCTATATCAGCTGTTGAACTTGACAAGCCCTTACCTATAGGTATAGAACTTTTTATTTCAATTTTTATATCCTCTATCTCTCTTTGAGGCACCCCAAAATACTCTAAAGTCTTATTTTTGGCAAGTTCCACCTTTTTGTTTTTTCTATCTAAAATTTTAACTCTTGAATTTTCAAAAGGACTAATATTTTTTGAACCTTCAACCAACTCTGCCCTTGAATACAAAGGAATAAAATAGGATACCAAAAACTCATCCTCTCCCATATAGCCTTGAAAAATCTCGCCACAAGCAGCAGGACATTTACCAAAATATCTCATATTTACACCAGCCTTCATTTATTTTAATGTTTTATAATTTAAATAAAAAAGAACCAATTTTATTGGCTACTCTATAGATTATCTACCTTTGAAAATAATAATATCATACAAACCATAATAAGTCATCTATTTGTAACAGTTTATTTTCAATTTATAACCATCCAATTCATAATACCTTAAACGTTTAAATCATTCATATTTTTTGATGTATATAATCTAAATTTTATTTCTTTTTTCCTTTATAACTTTAGATAGATTTCTAAGTTCTTCTTCACTAAGACTATCTAAATGTTCCAATTTATCAAAAAACTCTATCACACTTTCATTGGTCTTAATTTTATTTATTTCTGTAAAGTAATTGACTAAGATGCCTGGAATCATAGCTATAACTAAAATACCATACATAGCCAAAATACCTGTCAAAACTCTTCCTGCAAAAGTTACTGCTGTTAGATCTCCAAATCCAATTGTGGTAATTGTAGAAAAAGCGTACCAAATTCCATTTCCTATTCCATTTATATTAGGTTCTACCCATTGAATTAATAGAGCTATTACAAAAAACATAACCATAAATCCCGTTATAACTTTATCCATACCAACAGTAGTAAGTACCCTCCATAATACCTTTAATTTTTTCATCACTTATCTCCTTCAATGTATTATTATATATTTTAGCACATTGTCTTTAATTAAGCTTCTATATTTTTGCTCCACAACTAATATACCTTTTAAATCTCCTCATTATTAAATATAATATTATTATAATCTCATAAAATACCTTTCTTGATTATTGATGACAAACTACACAAAATAAGTTTGTCATATTCTTCTTTTTAAAATAGACCCTGGCTTTTAAAAAAGCCAGGGTCTATTTTAAATTTTCAATATCTCCTAAAGAACTTCTAAAAAATTTATAGTTTGAATGATGAGTATCCATCATCACTCATAACGGTTGTTCCATTTATTACTGATGCTTCATCACTGGCTAAAATAAAAACCGCACCTGCTATTTGAGATGGTTCAATAACCTTGCCTTGTAAATGTAGTGAAGCACCATGAGCCATACTTTCTTCCGGAATAACGCTTTGTAATAATGGAGTTGCCACCCATCCTGGAGCCACTGATAAAACCCTAATTCCCAATGGAGATAGCTCTCTTGCACCTGCCTGAGTAACCATGCGTATAGCTCCTTTTGAAGCATGATATGCAATTGATTCTGGGTTTGAAATTATTCCACAAATAGAACCCACATTTATAATAACTCCTTTCCCTTGACATTTCATTACTTGACCTACATATTTCATAGTGTGAATAGTTCCCATAACGTTTACTCTAAGAACATTTTCAATATTTTTCATATCTTGTTGTAATAAATCTCCACGTTCACCTACCGTTCCAGCGTTATTTACCAACACATCTATTTTTCCATATGCTCCTTTTATCTCTTCTACCAAACTGATACAATCTTCTTCTTCTCCCACATCAGCTTTAATCCATCTAACTTCACCTAAGGCACTAAGGATTTTTTCTGCTTCTTTACCTTCAGATTCTCTTCTTGATGTGATAATCACAGTATCTCCATTTATCAAAAATCTCTCAGCAATTGCATATCCTATTCCTTCCGAACCTCCTGTTACTACTATAACTCTCTTTTTCATAATTCCTCCTATTATTTAACCTAATTTCATATTACAAATTTCAATACATAAATCTATACTAACCTTCCAGCTCTATTTCCTTCACCAATAGCCTCTAAAATACTTCTTACTTTTTGTGAATCTCCCACAACGTGTAAATCTATATTAGGAAAAGCTTCCTTTATCTTTACACTTAGTTCATCATCTGGTTTATATCCTGTTGCAATAATTATTTTATCAATCTCTTCAAACCTTTGGATTTCTTCATTTTTTTCTATGATAACGCAATCCGATGAAATATTCTTCACAGTTGCATTCGTTATAAGGTTAATTTTCCCTTCTATTCTTTCCATTAATACGGTTCTAGGAATGAAAGCCATATCCCCTGCAATATTATCTATCATTTCAACTACAATTACATTATCACAATCATCATATATAAACTCTGCAGTCTCTATACCTACACTTCCTCCACCAATAATTAACACATTACCACTAACATTTACTTCACCTTTAAGAACTTCTTTAGCTAATGTGACATTTTCACTTCTAACTCCTTCTATTTTGGGAATAAATGGCTTTGAACCAGTTGCAATAATAACAGATTGAGGATTTATCTCTTTTAGCAAGTCTAAATCCACTTCTGAATTTAGCCTAACTTCTACATTTAACCTCTTTAATTCTCTTATTCTATATTCTATTGATTCTTTTAACATCTGTTTATGTGGTGGAATACAAGCTATATTAAGCATCCCCCCAAGAGTCTTATCTTTTTCACAAAGAACAACCCCATGCCCACGCTTTGCTAATGTGACTGCCGCCTCCAATCCAGCTACTCCTCCTCCAACAACAAGTACTTTTTTAGGATTCCTTACTAGATTGTACTCGTGCTCTCCCTCAAAACCAAAATCCGGATTTTGCACACAACCCGCAGGTATATCAAGACAGTGTTGGATACAATATAAACATCTTCTTATATCACTTTCATGTCCAGATGCAACTTTGTTAGGGTACTCTGGATCAACAATTAAAGCTCTTCCTAATGCAACCATATCAGCTTTTCCGTCTGCTATTATACTCTTTGCATAATCTGGTTCATGTAACTTCCCAACTGCAATAATCGGCACATTAACAGCTGCCTTTATACGTTCAGTAACTTTTATATTATACCCAGATTCTATAGCCCCAGGTGCTACAACCCATGGTATAGTTTCAAGAAGCCCTCCAGCTACATGAACTCCATCTATTCCTTCCTCTACTAACTTTTTAACCATCAATATTTTGTCTTCAATGGAGCATCCGTCATCTACATGTTCATCCCCACTTATTCGAATCGTTATTGGAAATTTTTCTCCTACAACTTCTCTTACCGCTCTATACACCTCTATCGGAAACCTTAAATAACCTTCTATATCCCCTCCGTATTCATCTGTTCGCTTATTATAATACGGAGACATAAATTGACCAATTAAATATCCATGGGCTCCGTGTAATTCCACTAAATCCATCCCAGCCTTTTTTACACGTTCAGCTCCAGCAGCAAATGCTTTGACAATTGCACTGATTTCATCTTTAGTCAATTCTTTTGCTCCGTTGATTTCAGATGGTCCAACCGGAGTTCTTGGTGATGATTTAGCTTGTATTCCTCCATGATGAAGTTGCATTCCTATCTTTGCGTTGTGTCTATGGGCAATTTCTGCTAGCCTATTTAAACCTGCAATATGAGAATCGGAAAATATACCTAATTGAAATGGAGCTGCAAGTCCACCCTCCTCAACACAAGCATACTCCATCATAATTAGTCCAACTCCACCTCTAGCCCTTGCTTCAATATAATTAAAATGCTTTTGTGAAGCACTATGATCAACATTTGCAAAATTAGTTCCCATCGGTGGCATTACAATTCTATTTTTCACCTCCAAGCCGTTAATTCTAATAGAATCAAAAATATCAACCTTAGCTCCTAACATAATTTACCCTCCTTAGTTTATGTACTTTTAAAATATATATCTAAATCTTTAAAACTAAAACCATCTATAATAGTTATATAATTATTATATAACTATTATAGAATACGTTCTAATTTAGATATATCATTTTTATTCAATGTTGTCAAGAATTAAGTTATTTTAATTTTGAAACCTTTTCTTAACTTTTACTAAAGTGTGCAAATCAATCTCATTTTGACAAAAACAAACTTTTAATATATTATTATTCCATATGTTATTTATTAGTGGAGGTTTAAAATGTCAGAAATTAATATAAAAGTACCTCGTCAAGTTAAAAGTCAAAAAATGAAAAATCATATTTTTGAAACTGCTATGACCTTATTAAAAAATCATGGTTATCAATATGTTACAGTTAATAATGTATGTGTTAGTGCAAATGTTTCAGTAGGAAGTTTCTATCACTATTTTTCAAGCAAAGATGAATTGCTCTCTTATTATTTTGTTGCAGGATATGAAAAATATCGTCAGGATTATGAGGAAAAACAGACAGAAGATTTCATTAAAAACATATGTATGATTTATAGTATTTATACAAGATTTTGTGTGGAGCAGGGAATTAATTTTATAAAAAATTTTTATACTCCTGGGAATAAGAGTTTGAATATTCGAGATATTGGAGTAAAAGATGAAAGACGGCTTCCTACTATGCAAAAATCATATCTTGAATTAGAAAATGCTTATAAGAAAGGTCATATACTCGCTTCTGTAGATATTTTGCAAATAGCAGAAGATCTTTGTGTTCTAGAAAAGGGATGTATCTTCGAGTGGGCCCTTTGTGATGGAAGATATGAACTTCAAGAAAATTCTTATCGTATGATTAAAACTCTTCTTAATGGAATAACCACAGAAAAATATAAAGTTGATACAAAAATTTTTTAAATTAAAGATAGTATTCACACCAAAAAAAGAACTTTGTATAACAAAGTTCTTTTTTTGGTGTGTTACATTCTAAAATCCAGGAGTTGATTTAGAAAGTTACTTTTTATGGCAAATTGTGGTACTCGGGCAACCTTTACAGTTGCATCCACAGGAAGATTTGCCAGATTTTTTGTCTTGGTACACCCTCATGGCAATGGCCACCACTGCAAGAAATACCAAGCTTCCTACAATTATAGTAGATATATTTTCTTTTATAAAATTCATAATAATCATCTCCTCTATTTTTCCGTTTTTCTTATTTTCTCTTCATACGGTTCTCTAAGGAGTAAATAAACTAATATCACTAAGACTGCAAGAGCCATTGCTGTCCACAATGTAAAACTTTTTGTACTCACTAATAGTCCAAATTGATATACTATCAGTGATATAGAGTAAGCAAATATAGTTAAATATGCTATAGCTATAAAAGTCCATTTACCACTACTCATTTCTCTTTTAATAGCTCCCATGGCAGCAAAGCATGGTGCACATAAAAGGTTGAATATTAAGAAAGAATAAGCAGAAAGCTGAGTAAAGTGACCTGCTATATTGCTGAGTTGTTCAAAAGATCCACCTTCCACTAATTCTAAAGCATCTCCAGTCACCCCAAATAATACACCAAAAACGCCTACTACCTCTTCTTTTGCAACAAGGCCCATTATTGTAGCAACCGTTCCCTGCCAATGACCAAAGCCAAGTGGTATAAATATTGGAGCAATTGCATTTCCAATAACAGCTAATACACTTATATTCATGTCCTCTACAATTGTAAAGCTTCCATCAACAAAACCAAAGTTTGATAAGAACCAAATAACTATACTAGCAAGAAGTATCACTGTACCAGCACGTTTTATAAATGACCAACCTCTTTCCCAAGTACTCCTTAGAATATTAGAAGCTGTTGGAATATGATACTGTGGTAATTCCATTACAAATGGGGCAACATCTCCTGAAAATGCTTTAGTTTTTTTAAGAATAATACCTGATATTACAATTGCAGCCACGCCAATAAAATATGCACTTGGCGCAATCCACCATGCCCCTCCAAATAATGTACCTGCAATCAATCCTATTATTGGAACTTTAGCTCCACAAGGAATAAATGAGGTAGTCATTATGGTCATTCTTCTATCTAACTCTTGTTCTATAGTTCTTGATGCCATTATCCCGGGAACACTACATCCCGATCCTATTAACATAGGAATAAAACTTTTTCCAGAAAGCCCAAATTTCCTAAATATTCTATCCATAATAAATGCTACTCTTGTCATATAACCACAGTCTTCTAATAATGATAGTAAAAGAAATAATACCAGCATTTGAGGAACAAAACCAAGTACTGACCCAACTCCACCAATAATACCATCGACTATAAGTCCAGATAACCAAGGTGCCACATTAATATTTTCTAAAAATCCCGCTACACTTGGGAGTATCCACTCACCAAAAAGAGTATCGTTAGTGAAATCTGTAAGCATAGATCCTATCGTTGTGACAGAAATATAATAAACTACAAACATTATAAGGGCAAAAATAGGTAATGCCAAAAATCTATTTGTAACTATTTTATCAATTTTATCAGAATTGGTAAGATTATTTGCTCTAGCCTTTTTCACAACACTTTGAGATATAATCTTACTTATATGAGCATAACGTTGATTTGTTATGATACTTTCTGCGTCATCATCCAACTCATTTTCACAGGCAACAATATGCTCCTCTAAATGTGTTACTAAACTTTCCTGTAAATTAAGTTGCTCCTTTACCTTTTCATCACGCTCAAATATTTTTATCGCAAACCATCTCAAGCTAGATTCTGAAACAAAATCCTGAATACTCTCTTCTATATGAGCAATAGCATGTTCTACACTACCTTGGAAATGGCAAGGAACTCGAGTTTGACTTTTAGATTTTCCGACTTCCACAGCTACGCTTGCAGCCTCTAAAGTACCATCTCCCTTTATAGCAGACATTTCTAAAACGTTACAACCTAAAGCTTTTGCCAATTTTTTAGAATCTATACTATCTCCCGTTTTTCTAACTATGTCCATCATATTTAAGGCTACCACAGTAGGTATACCCAACTCTATAAGTTGTGTTGTAAGATATAAGTTACGTTCTATATTACTCCCATCTACTATATTTAGTATCACATCCGGCTTATCATTTACAAGATAATTTCTGGCCACAACTTCCTCTAAAGTATAAGGCGATAGAGAATAAATTCCTGGCAGATCCTGAATAACTACCTCTTTATCACCTTTTAACCTACCTTCTTTCTTTTCCACTGTAACTCCAGGCCAGTTACCTACATATTGGGCACTACCTGTAAGATTATTAAAAAGTGTGGTCTTCCCGCAGTTCGGATTACCTGCAAGTGCAATTTTAATCATCATTTTCCTCCTGATGCTAATCTTTTATTTATATAGTTAATCTGATTATCTTTTTAAACTTCTACATTACTTCTATCATTTCTGCATCAGCCTTCCTTATAGAAAGTTCATATCCCCGTAAGTTCACTTCAATAGGATCTCCAAGAGGTGCCACTTTTCTTATAAATAGCTCTGTCCCTTTTGTTATTCCCATATCCATAATTCTTCTTTTTATAGCACCTTCCCCATGAAGCTTAACAACAGTAACCGTTTTACCTATTTCTATTTCTCTTAAAGTTTTCATTTTCCCTCCTATATTAATATCCTATTAGCCATTTCTTTATTAAGTGCAACACGACTATCTTTTACTGATAATATCATATTCCCACCAAGTTGAGAAATCACCGTAACTTCCGCACCTATAACAAACCCCAATTCCGCTAGATGTTGACGAACTGTGTCTCTCCCTGTAATTTTAGCTATATATCCTGTTTCCCCTATGGGCATCATTGTAAGTGGTAACATAACTCCTCCTGCGGTTAGCTAGTTCTAACCATGCTTCTTTAAAAAAGTCGACAACCTCTATATCCCCAGACAGTTACGACTAACTCTTAATTAATAATATCATTCTGCTATAAGTATGTCAAGACTTTTTTATGTACTTTTGATAAATATTAGATATAGTTCATTAAATATAATTTACCTAAATTATACTTACCTTTAATAAAAATATTCAAACTATCAATATACGATTCCACTATATTGATAGTTTATTTATACTTTTCTCTTATATACCCTTTATGGCAAAACCTTTTCCATTCACTTCAGATACATCTGCTACCGTTATAAAAGCTTTCGAATCTATTTCAAACACTATTTTTTTTATTTTTGCTAATTGGTTAAGATTTATTATGCAATATATTATCTTCCTTTGAGTTCCGGAATAAGCCCCTTCTCCATTAAGGTACGTTACTCCCCTTCCTAACTCTTCTATTATTCCCTTTGCTACTTGTTCATAACTGTCAGTAACAATCATTATAGATTTTCTTATATCAAACCCTTGCGCCACCTTATCCATTACCATTGTACTTACAAACATCATTATCAAAGTGTACATCGCCTTGTTAATATCTTTAAATATAAATATTGATGAACTTACAATAACTACATTAATAACTAATAGCGTTGTTCCTATATTCATAGAAAAATGTTTCTTTACAATTACCGATATTATATCAGAGCCTCCTTGTGAACCTCTGTTTCTAAATACAATGCCTGCACCTATCCCATTAAATAGTCCTCCAAATACACTTGATAAAAGTACATCATCTACTACAATTGAACCTTGCAAAAATCTAAAAATATCTAAAAATATTGAGAATGTAAGCATCCCTATTATACTATAAACAATAAATTCTTTATCAATAAATTTATATCCTAGTATAAATATAGGTATGTTTATAATTACAATCAAAACTCCAAGTCTAATATCTGTTATATAATTTATTATTAGTGATATTCCGCTT
>JBOFZL010000050.1:0-15322 GCA_051655155.1 Filifactoraceae bacterium | reverse complement strand
ATATAAGAAATAAAATCTTTAAGAAAGAAAGGACTATCTTATGAGTAATTCAAAAATATTTACCAAAAAGTGGATGTCATTCACTATGATGATGCTTGGAGCAGGCACAATTTACAAACTTTATTTTATTGACGGTGCGTTTTATGCACAATTACAAGAATTTATGGGTCTATCACACACTCAAATAGGCTTAATTTACACTATATCTGGCTGGATATCAACTTTTGGATTTTTAGCAGCTACATACATCACAGACAGATTTTCTAAAAAATTAATGATACCTTTTGCTTTAATAGGAAATGGACTTGCTGGAATTGCACTAGCCACCTTCCCTCCTTACCCTCTTTTATTAATCTTATTTTGTTTTTTTGCAGTTTTCTCTGATATGCTTTTTTGGCCTACAATGCTTAAAACTATCGGTTTAATAGGTACTGAACATGAACAAGGAAGAATGTTTGGTTTTCTTGAAACAGGAAGAGGACTAATTGATACAATAGTAAACTTTATTGCTCTTGCCATATTTGTATGGTTCGGAAGTAATGCCCTAGGATTTAAAGGTTCTATATTATTTTTCAGTGCCTTAACAATAGTAATAGGAATTATAAGCTACTTCTTCTTAGAAGACGATGAAATATCTAAAATCAGTGATAAAAAAGAAAAAAATAAACTAGCCTTAGATGGTGTGAAAGCAGTTTTTTCTAATACAGATATATGGTTAGTAGCTCTAAATGTTTTTATGGTGTATTCTGTTTATTCTGGCATAAAATATTTTGTCCCTTTCTTAAAGGAAATCTACTCAATGCCTATTGCACTTGCTTCAACATATGGTATCATAAATGCATATGGACTAAAAATGCTTGGTGGCCCGATAGGTGGCTTTATTTCAGATAAAATAACAAAATCGTCTGCAAAATTCATTCAAATAATGTTTGTAATCACTGCTGCTGCACTGTTTGCATTCGTAAATCTACCTCATAATTCCATTAGCATTTATATTGCTATTACCTGTGCTCTAGTTATTTCATCATTCATATTTAGTATGAGAGCAGTATTTTTCGCCCCAATGGCTGAAGTTAAAATATCAAAAGAATATACAGGCGCTGCTATGTCCCTAGGTTCATTTATAGGTTATTTGCCAGGTGCTTTTATCCATATGATTTATGCACCTATGTTAGATAATAACTCTGGTTTAGCAGGTTATAAAGCCGTATTCACAACAATGGCTTGTATCGCCGTTGCCGGCTTTATCATAAGTACACTCTTAGTTAGAGTAATACAAAAGAAGAAAAACGCTTCTCAAATATAATCAGTAACTATACAGCATAGCAAAGGAAAAATATATACAACGAAGGAGAATTAGTCATGAACTCAAACAATCTATTAGATAATTTTAAAAACAACATAACAATATCTTCATCTATAAAAGGCGAAGAAACATTTTGGTTAAATCCTAACCTAAAACCATTTAAGGATATAAAAGATAAACTTACTCTAAGTGAAGCAGACATTCTAGATGCTGAAGCACGCATGCTTAGATTTGCTCCATATATAGAAAGAGTTTTCCCTGAAACAAAAGATAATAAAGGAATTATAGAATCTGAGTTAAAAGAAATCGAAAATATGAGATCCTCCCTTTGGTCTGAATATAAATTTGATCTAGGGAAAAGATTATTTTTAAAAATGGATAGCGAACTTCCTATCGCCGGATCAGTGAAAGCTAGAGGTGGAATATACGAAATTCTAAAATATGCTGAAGAACTAGCCCTATCCAATGGACTTTTAAATCCATCTGATGACTACAGCGTTTTTGCAGAACAACGGTTCGTTGACTTCTTTAGCAAATATAAAATTCAAGTTGGCTCAACCGGAAACTTAGGAATGAGCATAGGAATAATAAGCGCTAAATTAGGCTTTGAAGTTATTGTCCATATGTCCAGCGATGCAAAAGATTGGAAAAAAGAATTACTTAGAAGTAAGGGTGTTACTGTAATAGAATATAAAACTGACTATAGTCAAGCAGTGGAAGAAGGAAGAAATAACTCTGACAAAGATCCCCTTAGTTACTTTGTAGATGATGAAAACTCAGTAAGCTTATTCTTAGGATATAGCGTCGCTGCCCTTAGGCTAAAAAAACAATTTTCAAGCCTTAATATAGAAATAAATAAAGATAACCCTCTATTTGTATATCTACCTTGTGGAATAGGTGGCGCTCCTGGCGGAATAGCCTTTGGACTTAAAACCGTGTTTGGTGATAATGTACACTGCTTCTTTGTTGAACCAGTTAACGCTTGCTGTATGTTATTAGGTATGGCTACTCAATTACACGACAAAGTTTCTGTTCAAGATTTTGGTATAAGTGGAATCACCCATGCTGACGGTTTAGCAGTAGGTCGTCCTTCTGCCTTTGTAGGTAAATTTATGGAACCAATGCTAAGTGGAATTTTCACCATAAACGACTTTAGACTTTATGACTATATGAGAAATCTAATGGATAAAGAAAATATCTTCATAGAGCCTTCTGGCTGCTCAGCCTTTAGCTTTTTACAAAATTTATCACCTTTAAAAACCTATATATCTCAGCATAATATGGATTATAACTCCGATAAAATCATTCATGTAGCGTGGGCTACAGGCGGAAGCATGGTTCCAAAAAACGTAATAGAAATCTATACAAACACTTTTCTATAAATACCTCTAAATAAAAACCTGCAATAGGAGGTTCCTATGATAAGACTCGAAAACTTTCTTGAACATTTTGCTAATATGCTATGGGGAAATTGGCTAATGTACGCCTTGTTAACTCTAGGACTAGTATGCTCAATATCAACAGGTTGGATTCAAATATCTAGCTTCAAAGCTGCCTTTAAAAACTTTTTTATAGATAACAATCAAAACAAAAACAAAAAAACCACTTCAGTAAGTGGTTCTCAAGCCCTTATAACAGCAATAGGTAGTTGTGTTGGCAGTGGAAATATAGTAGGAGTTTCCACTGCAATTTTATATGGTGGAGCAGGTGCCTTATTTTGGATGTGGTTCGCTGCATTTTTAGGTATGGCTACAAAATTTTCTGAAATTGTATTAGGTATGACCTATAGGAAAAACATATCCGACACAGAATATGTAGGTGGTCCTATGTACTATATTGGGCTGGGACTTAAGAAATATTGGCTTGGTAGCCTTGTTGCCATATTATTATTTATACAAAATGCAAGTGCAACCTTAATACAGTCCAACACAATTTCAACTATCATGTACGAAACCTTTAATACCCCACTAATTCTTATAGGTCTTGCTTTAGGAATTATCACAACCTATATAGCATCAGGAGGCTTCATAAGACTAGCAAAATTCGCACAAAAAATAGTTCCATTCATGGCCTTATTATATGTAGGAACAGGTTTATTTATAATTCTGATAAACATAAATCAACTACCAAACATCTTCTTAGATATATTCCAACAGGCCTTTAACTTTGATGCTGCCACAGGAGCTACTGCTGGCATAACAGCAAAAGAAGCTATGCGTTATGGAATAGCAAGAGGCATTTATTCCAATGAAGCAGGAGAAGGAACAGCAGCTGTTATACATTCTACATCAAACGAAATTTATCCATTTCGCCAAGGTTTGTACGGAATACTAGAAGTCTTTATTGATACAATCATTATTTGCACAGTTACAGGTCTAACAATATTAATAGTGGGTGTAAACTCATCTGGAACTATTGCTCCAACTATGGTGTCTAACGCATTTGCTAGTATTTATCCACCTCTAAAATATATTGTACTTCTTTCATTAATACTCTTTTCCTTTTCATCCTTAATGAGTCAGTGGTATTTTGGTCAGGTGAGCTTAAACTACTTAAAGAGCAATATGGGAATAAAACTTTATAAACTGCTATTTCCTATTTTAATTCTTATAGGTTCTTATGGAACAGTCAAAATAGTTTGGTATATTCAAGACTGTGCACTAGGTCTACTTATTATTCCTAATATTTTCGCCTTATTATTATTAATACCTGTTGTGCGTAAGAGCATTAAAGATTTCAAAAAATTTAACCATATAAAATAACTTTATTGTGATTTAATCACTACTTTCATAGCTTCTTAATTGTTAATATATACAAAAAGGAGCTGACTTTATGGAAACTAATACCAATAATTTAAAAAATAATGTTTCAACAATCGAACTTACAAATATAGCCATTGAAAAGTTTAATCTAGCTAAAAACAATATGGAAGACGGCACAAAACTTTCACTTAGGATAACTGCCTGTAGCCATGGTTGAGCAGGTCCAAGATTAGATGTTTTTCTGGATGAAAAGCGATATTCCAATGATAAAATAGTAATAGTTGATGGTATTCCCATTGTTTTTAACCCTCAAATAGAAACTGCTATTGGAAAAGTTCAAATAAGTTATTTTAAGTTTCTCTTCATGAAAGGTTTTTCAATCAATAAAATTAATTAAACTTCATAAACTTGTTCTATCTAAATTAGAAAAATCTGGGACTAACCACTACAACATCCGATGGTTAATCCCAGATTTTTAAGTTAATTACATATAAGTTTCATCTTTGACTTTAAAGTAAGCCATTGGATGATTACATACAGGGCATACACTTGGAGCATCCTTCGCACCATGAATATGTCCACAGTTTGCACAATGCCATAAAACCTCTTCTTCTTTCTCAAACACTCTATTTTCCTCAATATTTTTTAGAAGTTGTCTGTATCTTTCCTCATGTTCTTTTTCTATGGCAGCAACTCCTTCAAATTGCTTTGCCAACTCTTCAAAGCCTTCTTCTCTAGCTTCCTTAGCCATATTAGCATACATATCAGTCCACTCATAATTTTCACCAGCAGCAGCTTCTAGCAGATTGGTTTTTGTATCTCCAATCCCTTCAAGATGCTTAAACCACAGTTTCGCATGCTCTTTTTCATTTCCTGCTGTTTCTTCAAATATAGCAGCAATTTGATTATACCCTTGCTTTTTTGCCACCGCTGCAAAATAAGTATACTTGTTTCTTGCTTGAGACTCTCCTGAAAAAGCAGTCCAAAGATTCTGCTCTGTTTTTGTACCTTTTAAGTTCATTTTATATCCTCCTTATTTTTATTTTAAAGTAGTAACGATTACTGTTTTAGTATATAATAATTTTCTCTTCAAGTCAATAGCTTATTAAATTTTTAAGCTGCATAATGTAAGTTTTAATAATAAGTTCCTACCTTTTAATATTGACATAGCTTTATACAACTTTTAAACTTACAAGATATAATTATTATTGTTGTTTCAAGGTATAAAAATACCTCAAACTAAGGTCTGAGGTATTTTCATTTTAGAAATTTATTTCTCTAAATACGCATTTTTATAAACCATAGGTCCTAGAGAAGACTTGAAAGCTCCTTTAATTGTAGGTCTTACCATTACTGCATTTACATAGTAGTAAATTGGAGTTATTGGCATTTCTGAATCTATCAATTTTTCTGCTTCTAGTAAAGTCTTGTCTCTATCTGCTCCGGATTGCAACTTAGATGCTGCAATTAGCTCATCATATTTAGGATTATTGTACTTAGCATCATTAGTTCCTGCTGTAGATGTCATAAGCTCAAGGAAAGTCATAGGGTCAGTATAGTCACCTATCCAACCATGTCTAGCCACTTGATAATTACCTTGCTTTCTGCTTTCTTGGAACACTGCCCACTCTTCATTTCTTAGAGTTACTTCAATACCAAGATTTTTCTTCCACATTTCTTGAATAGCTTCTGCTATTGCCTTGTGTCCATCATTTGTATTATATAGAATCTCTAAAGCTGGCAACCCTTTGCCGTCTGGATATCCTGCTTCAGCTAGAGCTGCCTTTGCACCCTCTATATCTGCTGTAGCCTTTATTCCTGTATCTTTTACAGAGTCTGCAAAGTTTTTACCTGTTGAATCCTTTACTCCTGGAGGAACGAATCCTTGTGTTGCTGGAGTTTGTCCTGCTTTTGTAACGTTCTTAACTATAGACTCTCTATCTATAGCTAAACTTAACGCTTTACGTACGTTAAAGTTTTTCATTATTTCATCATTCATATTAAAACAGTAGTAATAAGTTCCTATATATGGATATATACCAAAGTTAGGATCTTTCTCTTCCATCATTTTAACTATCTGCTCTACTGGTGGTTGTTCTGTATAGTCAATCTCTCCATTTTGGAAAGCTGCAAAAGCCGTTGAAGAATCAACTATCATAACATAGTTAATCTTATCAATTTTTATTTTATCCACATCATAGTACTCTGGATTTTTTACAACTTCAATAACGTCATTAGATGCTATTTTAGTAACCTTAAAAGGACCGTTAGAAATATAAGTGTCAGCATTTAAAGCCCAACCTTCTGGATCTTTTTCAACCATATCTTTTCTAACAGGATAGTAACATGGGAAAGCTGTCAACTCTAAGAAGTATGGAGTTGGAGCTTCTAAAATAACTTCTAAAGTTTTTTCATCAATTACTTTAATTCCTAATTGCTCTTTATCCATTCCGCCTTCTGTTATAGCTTTAGCATTCTTAATTGAATACATTTGATAAGCATAACCTGCTGCTGTTTTAGGATCAACTACTCTCTTCCAAGAATAAGCAAAATCCTCTGCTGTTACCGGTTGTCCGTCAGACCACTTAGCATCTCTAAGTTTAAAAGTATAAGTTAAACCATCCTCAGAAACTGTCCAACTTTCAGCAATACCTGGTTGTGGTTTCTCATTTTCATCCGTAGTAGTAAGTCCCTCAAAAACTGTACGTAAGACTTGAGAACCGTCTACTGCTTCATTAAGAGCTGGGTCAATAGTTTGAGTTGCTGCACTTAAGTTATGAGTTATAACTTGCTCGCCTGTACCAGCGTCGCCAGCACCTTTTGCTCCACAGCCTGAAAGAAGTGTTATCCCCATTACTGCTGCAATTGATAGTGCCATTAATCTTTTCTTCATTGTGTTACCCTCCTTTGTTTTTTATATTAAACAAACAATGCTTAATACCTAAATTATAATCTTATTTTAACAAAAATGCAATATATCTGAAGTTCTTTTGTAAAAATTCTGTATATTCTATTAATACAAGTGGCATGCACAGAAATGATTCGGTGCAATTTCTTTAAATACAGGTTCTTCTATTGCACACTTATCCATAACAGCAGAACATCTAGTTCTAAATCTACATCCTGAAGGTGGATTAATAGGACTTGGTACATCTCCCTTTAATATAACCCTTTTATTAGACTTTGCTATCTTAGGATCTGGAACAGGTATTGCTGAAAGTAGAGCTTTTGTGTATGGATGACTTGGTTTTGCATAAAGTTCATCAGAAGTTGTAAGCTCAACCATCTTTCCTAGATACATAACCCCTATTCTGTCTGAAATGTGCTTAACCATAGAAAGATCATGGGCTATAAATAGATAGGTTAATCCTCTTTGGTTTTGTAAATCCTCTAACATATTTACAACCTGCGCCTGAATAGAAACATCCAGTGCAGATATAGGTTCATCACAAATTATAAACTCCGGCTCCACAGCTAACGCTCTTGCTATTCCTATCCTTTGACGTTGTCCTCCTGAAAATTCATGAGGATATCTGGCAGCATGGTCAGGATTTAATCCTACTGCATCAAGAAGGTTTTCCACCCGCTCTTTTATCTCAGACTTTGATGAACATAATTTATGGATTTCAAATGGTTCAGCTATAATATCTCCCACCGTCATCCTTGCATTTAGTGAAGCATATGGATCTTGAAATATCATTTGCATCTTTTTTCTAAACTCGAGAATATCATTTCTTTTTAACTTTGTAATGTCTTTTCCATCATATAAAATTTGCCCTCCTGTAGGTTCATATAATTTTATAAGAGTTCTTCCCGTTGTTGATTTTCCACATCCTGACTCACCTACAAGTCCTAAAGTTTCCCCTTTACGTATTGCAAAACTCACCTTGTCCACTGCTTGAACATAGATTTTTTTCTTATTTACAAACCCTGTAGAAACATCAAAATATTTCATTAAATCTTTTGCTTCTATTAATACCTTTGCTTCTGGATTAAACATTAGGTCTTACCTCCTTGTTAAAGCCCTCAACTATTGGGGCATCTTTATGCAATAGCCAGCAGGCAGATTTATGACTTTCTGTAAGTTGTGTATATTCTGGCATAGTAGTCATGCATATTCCCCTAGCAAAATCACACCTTGGAGCAAAAGGACATCCAGCTGGTGGTTTAAGAAGATCCGGCGGTGTTCCATCTATCGGTATAAGTCTTTCTTTATGGTTTTTATCTGAAGGCTTAGGTATTGACCGTAACAACCCTAAGGTATATGGATGTTTGGGATCATAGAAAATCTCTTCAACTTTACCCTCTTCCATTATAAGACCTCCATACATTACAATAACTCTACTACATACATCTGCCACAACCCCTAAATCATGAGTTATTAACATTATTGATGTATCTACCTTGTCTTTAAGCTCTTTCATAAGTTCCAAAATCTGCGCTTGAATTGTAACGTCCAAAGCTGTAGTAGGTTCATCTGCTATAAGCAATGACGGCTGACAGGATAATGCCATTGCAATCATAGCTCTTTGTCTCATTCCCCCTGAAAACTCATGTGGATACTGGTTTAATCTACTTTCCGGCGAAGGTATTCCTACTAGTTTTAACATATCAATAGCTTTTTCTTTGGCCTCTGATTTACTTATTTTCTGATGTTTTAATATAGCCTCGATAATTTGATTCCCTATGGTAAAAACAGGATTAAGTGATGTCATAGGATCTTGAAATATCATAGCAATTTCATTTCCTCTAATACTTTGCATCTCTTTTTCTGTTTTATTTTTAAGATCTTCCCCCTTAAAAATAATTTCTCCTCCAGTTACTCTCCCTGGATCTAACAAAAGTCTCATTATTGATAAGGAGGTTACAGACTTACCTGATCCTGATTCTCCTACCACTCCAATTGCTTCACCCTTATCTAAGTGAAAACTAACACCTCTTATAGCCTTTACCTCTCCTACGTGAGTGAAAAAGGAGGTATGCATATTTTTAATCTCTAACATCTTTTCAGTCATATTATCCCTCCTATTTTCTCATCTTTGGATCTAGTGCATCTCTAAGCCCATCACCAAGAAAGTTAAATGCCAATATCATTACACATAACACTGCCGCTGGAAAGAACAACAGATGTGGAAATATTTGAAAACTTTGTAATGCATCATTACATAAAGAACCTAATGATGCCAACGGTGGCGCTATTCCTAAACCTATAAATGATAAGAAAGCCTCTGTAAATATTGCACTTGGTATTGACATAGTTAAACTTATTATTATTGGCCCCATAGCATTAGGGATAAGATGTTTAAATAATATCCTTCCACCACTGGCTCCTAAGGTTTTTGCTGCCAACACATATTCTTGTTCTTTCAAAGAAAAAATCTGTCCACGAACTATTCTAGCCATTCCCAACCAGAAAACTGTTCCAATAGCTATTAATATAGTCTTAAATCCTGGTTCCATAACTACCATCAGAAGTATTACATATAATGTTAGCGGTACCGTACTAAATACATCTACCAGCCTCATCATAAAGTTGTCTACTCTTCCTCCTAAATATCCTGCTATCCCCCCATAAGTAACTCCTACAAAAAGGTTTATTATTGAAGCAACTATTCCAACTATCAGTGATATTCTAGCTCCATAAAAACATCTAACAAATAAGTCTCTGCCAAAATTATCTGTTCCAAACCAGTAAGATAAACTCGGTCCCATATTTGCCATTTCAAAATTTTGATCACTATGGTTATGCCACCAAAAATTTGGTATAAAAGTTACAGCTATTCCCAACAATATCAAGGTCCATAACGCTATCATAGCTGTTTTATTTGCCCTTAGCCTTCTCCATACATCTTGCCAATATGTCAGCGATGGTCTGACAATCTTTTGTGCATCCTTTTCCTCTTGAGGAACTACACTCCAATCTAAGTTTTCTTTTGATAACATCTTATTAATAGCCCTCCTATTTATCCATCTTAATACGTGGGTCTATAACCCCATATATCAAGTCTGTAATCAATGTAAATAACGTTAAAAAGAAAGCATAAAATATTGTCGCTCCCATAATAACCGTATAGTCTCTATTAGATATAGACTCTACGAACATCCTTCCCATTCCAGGTATAGCAAATATCTTTTCTATAACAAAAGAACCTGTAAGTATTGCAGCTGCTAATGGTCCTAAATATGTTATTACAGGAATAAGTGCATTTCTTAATGCATGTTTAAATATAACTACACTCTCAGAGAGTCCTTTAGCCCTTGCGGTTCTTATATAATCTTGATTTACCACCTCTAACATCGATGAACGTGTAAGTCTTGTAATATAGGCTATAGAACTTATAGATAAAGCTATAACCGGCATTATCGCTGATTTCCAACTTACCCATCTAGAAGTAGGTAGCCACTTCAGCTGAGTTCCAAACACATATATCAAAAGTGCTGCTAATACAAAGCTTGGTATCGTAACCCCTAGAACTGCAATAAACACCATAAGCTTATCCAAAAACTTCCCTTGTTTTAGCGCGGCTACAACCCCCATCGGTATTCCCAATAATGCAATTAAAAGAATAGCTACTCCACCTAGTTGTGCAGATACCGGAAATGAATCCTTTATCATATCGGATACCTTTCTCCCCTTAAACTTAAGCGATGGACCAAAATCTCCTTTAACTGCACCTGCAACATAGTCAATATATTGTTTTGACAACGGCTGATCTAAATTATATTTAGCTTCTAATGCCTTAATTATTTCTGGTGGTAAAGTCTTTTCTGATGTAAACGGTCCTCCGGGAATCGCATGCATCAGCACAAACGTTAAGGTGATTACAACAAATAAAGTTGCAATCATTGATAAAACTCTCACAAAAATGTACCTTGCCAATAATCTCACTCCTTCATATATTATTTTGTTAATTTTACCATCTTTTCTCCGATTTCTCAATGTTTTTTTAATTAGTTAAAATTTTGCCATCTTTTTGTTTTTCGTATGCAAACATTTTCCTTTTAACATAACAAGTTTGTCCTCAAGGACAGTACATAATGATTTTTTGCAAGATTCTATCATCGTGTTTCTCATTTTTCTGACTTATTAAAACCTTGCTTTACTGAATATCTCTTCAGAGTATTTATTTTTAGAAATAAAAGGAGCTACCCGTTACCTAACTCAACTTAATAAAAATAAATCGACCTCCTGTAATTTAGAATTTAATTCTAACTTTAGAAGATCGATTTAAATAGCTTAACAATTTTCTAGTCTTTCGCTATTTTAACGTTCCATCTTATGGGCTTCTATAATTTTTTCTGCCATTTGAGCTGGTACTTCTTCATATCTTACAAATTCCATTTCAAAATATCCCTTGCCCTGAGTCATAGCCTTAAGGTCAATAGCATATTTAAAAGTCTCTGCTTGTGGAGCTTCTGCATTTATTATTTGTTTTCCGTTTTTAAACGGCTCCATACCCAAAACCTTACCACGTTTTTTGTTCATATCTCCCATAACATCGCCCATATACTCTTCGGGTACAACTATTTTAAGTTTCATTATAGGTTCAAGAAGAACTGGTTTTGCCTCTTCCATACCTTTCGCAAAAGCCAAGTGAGCAGCTAATTTAAACGCCATTTCAGAAGAGTCCACATCGTGGTAAGACCCATCATATAATGTTGCTTTTATATTGGTAACCGGAAAACCTGCTAAAACTCCATGCTCCATTGATTCTCTTAATCCCTTTTCAACAGCAGGAACATATGACTTTGGTACTGAACCTCCAAATAATTCCTCTGTAAATTCAAAAGCCTCTTTACTTGGCTCAAATTTTATTTTAACATCACCATATTGCCCATGTCCTCCAGATTGCTTCTTATGTTTCCCCTGAACATCAGCTTTCCCTTTTATAGTTTCTCTGAAAGGCACTTTTAGATCTTTTATTAAAACTTCCACTCCAAACTTGTCTTTAAGCTTTGATTTCAGTGAGTTAATATGAATATCTCCTTGTACCCCTAACACCGTTTGTTTTGTTTCTGGATTTCTGTACCAAATAAATGAAGGATCTTCTTCAAGAAGCCTATTTAATCCTTGAGAAATCTTATCTTCATCCCCCTTGTTTGTAGGTTCTATAGCCACTAACATCTGGTGCTTTGGAAACTCTATTGGAAGCAGTTTTTCTGTATCTTGACTACTGGACAAAGTGTCTCCTGTATTTACATGAACAAGTTTTGTAAATATTACTATATCTCCTGGAACTGCCTTTTCTATTTCTTCAAGGTTCTTATTAACCATTGTATATATTTTACCTATTTTCTCTTTTTCCCCTTTATTTATATTAAATAACTCCCTATCCCCTTTAATTTCACCTTCTAAAACTTTAGCATAAGATATTTTTCCCACAAAAGGATCTATAACTGTTTTGAATATTTGAGCTGTAAAGTTAGGCGAATATCTTTGACATCCTGAATCTATTGGAGATGGTAGATAATCCACTATCATATCCAACAAGGTATGAATACCTATATTTTTAGCTGTAGAACCACAAAGTACCGGTATTAAATCTCCGTGTAAAACTCCACTTCTCAATCCCATTCTTATCTCATCTTTAGTAAATTCTTCTCCTGCAAAAAACTTATCCATAAGTTCTTCACTGGTTTCTGCCACAGACTCTAATAACATTTCTCTGATAGGATCTACTTCTTTATGCATATCATCAGGAAACTCCACTGTATTACAGTCTTTTCCATCATACTCTCTAGCAAACATATCCACAACATTTATGAATCCTTTAAAAGTTTCTCCCTTTCCCCAAGGAACATGAAAAGGTGCAACTTTTTTACCATATATCTCTCTAAGTTGTGTGATTATTTTTTCGTAGTCTGACTTCTCTGAGTCAATTTTATTTACAAATATAAATCTCGGGTCATTTAAATCATCAGTTATTTCCAACGCTTTTTCGGTTCCTACCTGTAAATCAGCAGTTCCGTCTACAACTATAATAGCACCCGCTACTGCTGTCATCGCCGAAGCTACTTCCCCTTGGAAGTCAAAATATCCAGGAGTATCAATAAAATTATATTTATTGTTATTGTAGTCAACTGAATACAAATTCATAGAAGAAGTAAGCTTAATCTCGTCAGTTGGTTTTGAAATTCTATTTAAAATTCCAGCTGTAAAGTGAATAGCCTCGTTTAGATTACTTTTTCCTGAACCACTATGCCCTAAAATTGCAACATTTCTAATCTTATCACTTTCAAAAACCCTCATGCAAATTCCCCTTCCTTGTAGCATATCGCTACTTTGTTGATTTAATAATTAAAATTATTGACCTTATTATAACCCTTAAAATTAAAATATTCAAGATAAAACAAAAATAAAAGAAAACGTTTTTCTTTTAGCAAAATCTAATTATTTCTTAATTTAAATCATCTCCAAAATATAAAACTCTTGCTTCTAAAACCCTTCTCTTTGATTAAATTTCAATATATCATTTTAATATCTTTCCTAGACTTAGTCTTTCTAACATAGTATAATGATATTTAACATTTTTAAGGAGGTTAATATGACGAAATTGAGTAAAAGTGAAAACAAGCTTTTTTACTACACCCTAATAACTATAGCTTTGCCTATAGTTATTCAAAATATAGTATCGGGAACTTTGAATATGGTTGATACACTAATGATAACCTCATTAGGAGAAAATGCTATTGCTGCTGTGGGCATTGCTAATAAACTTTTCTTCTTATCTACTTTGGTTATCTTTGGCTTTTACAGCGGTGCAGGTATTTTTATTTCACAATTTAATGGAATAAATGACGTGGAGAAAATAAAATCTACAGTTGCTTTACAGCTAATTTTAGGGGTAATTACCTCCATATTCTTTTCTTTAATTGCAATAATATTTCCAAAATCATATTTTTCTCTATTTACCTCTAATCCTCAAGTTATAGACTATGGAGTTAGATATTTAAGGATAGTAGGTTTTAGCTATGTATTTTTTAGCATTGCTTTTGGTTATATATTCTCTTATCGAAGTATAGGAAAAACTATATACCCAATGATTGTAACGGGATTTTCTCTATGTTTTAATACATTTTTTAACTATGGTCTTATAAATGGCAATCTGGGAATGCCAAGATTGGGAATTGAAGGTGCTGCTATTGCTACTCTGCTTGCCAGATTAATAGAATTTTGCTTAATTATATCTTCTGTATACTTTTTTACACAAGACAATCCTATAGCTTCTACTTTGTCACACTTTAAATCTATTGATAGAAAATTTTTTGATACCTATTTTTCAACCTCTTTCCCTGTTATCTTAGGCGAAAGCTTTTGGGGACTTGGCATAGTCTTTTATTCCATTGCCTATTCCAAACTTGGAACTTCAGCACTTGCCTCCACTCAGGTGGCTATGACAATAAATGACCTATTTTTAATTTTAGCTATGGGTATTGCCAGTGGCTCTGCTGTTATGATAGGTGCTCAGCTTGGAAAAAATAATATTAACATGGCAAAGCTTTATGCTAAAAAGTTTTCTGTCATTTCCTTTTCCGCAGGTTTATTTACCAGCGTTTTAATTATTTTAACCTTACCTTTAGTTGATATCATTTATAAATTAGAACCTTCTCTCATTATAAATATTAAAAAGATTCTAATTACTAAGGCGATAGCCTGTCCTTTCATGACTTTTAACTGGTGCAATATAGTAGGCATCTTGCGCTCTGGTGGAGATACAAAGTTCGCTATGATTCTTGAACTTTCTACTGTATGGTTAATTGGTGTTCCTATGGCATTTATAGGTGCTTCCGTTTTTAAACTTCCTGTTTATATAGTTTCACTTATGATAAGTTTAGAAGAACTTGTAAAATCTGCATTTGGTGTACCTAGAGTATTATCCTACAAATGGGCTAACAATCTTATAGACACAGAATTTTATAACTGATTTAACAAATATCTATAACTTATATTTAAAACAAAAGACTATATCATAATTTTTATCATGATACAGTCTTTTTAATTTTAGGTATAAAACTTTTAAGCTTTTATATCTTATCTGTTAACTAATCTAATATAAATTAAACTACATCTCTATTAATTTATTATTTCATGTTGGCATTTAATTCTATCCAAACCTCCTTACCATCTTCCCTTTTATAATTATGACCTTTAGAGGCTTCATAAATATTATAATATGCCCAGTGACTCTCTTTTAAGTCGCTATAATTTTTTATTTTATCCTTATTTTCATCTATATACTTTCTATCTCCTGTT
>JBOFZL010000049.1:0-18113 GCA_051655155.1 Filifactoraceae bacterium | reverse complement strand
CCGTTTTGCGAAAATATATCCCTTAATAATGTTAAATCTGACCTATCAGACAGGCTGTGTGGGTAGATTGAGTGTGTTTTGCTTAGGATTGCAAGGTTGAGAAAACAAAAGCCTTACAGAGCCTATAAGAGCCTAATATTTATGGAAGGAGGGTGTGTATATATGGCAAAAACTAAACAACCTATAGAATTGGTTATAGCAAAAGGAAAAAAGAACCTCTCTCAACAAGAGATTGCAGAGAGGAGAGCAGAAGAAATTAAAGCACCATGTGACAACATAGAGCCACCTGACTACTTATTAGATGAGCTTAAAGGTGAGTTCTATAGAATAGCTAAGATATTAAAGGACATAGGCATTATGAGCGACCTGGATTGCGATGCACTTGCAAGATATGTAGCTGTAGAGCACCAATACCAACAAGTAACACATCTCATGCTTAAACGAAAACAAGTAGATGATAGATACTTTGATTTAAGCAAACTTCAAACAAAGTTTTTTAGAGATGCTAGAGCAGCTGCAAGTGATTTAGGTCTGACTATTTCTTCTAGGTGCAAACTTATAGCTCCTGTTAAAGAAAATAAAGAGCCACCTAAGGCAAATAAATTCAACAGATTTGTGAAATAGGTATGGAAAATGTAATAGATAGAGTAACCAGGTATGCTGAACAGGTTCTAGCTGGTGAAATAGTAGCAGGAGAAAGCATTTCATTAGCTTGTAAAAGGCATTTAGATGATATAGAAAAATCAAAGCTGGCACCATATAAGTATGAATTTAGCCTTGAAAAGTCTCTTGACATAATAAATTATGCTGAATCTCTAACTATAGTTGAAGGTGAGGAAGAAATTCCAGTTAAATTATATGGGTTTCAGGACTTTATTTTAGGATCTATTAATGGATGGATAGAAAAAGGGACAGGTTATAGAAGATTTAGAACATCTTATGTACAGTTAGCAAGACAGAATGGTAAGTCATTCTTAAATGGTATTATGGCTTCTTATTATGGAAACTTTGATAAGTATAAGAATGGTAAGATATTCTGTACTGCAACTCAAAAGAAACAAGCTAAAATTGTTTTCGATGAAGTTGTTAAATTTATTAAAGGTGATGAAGAGCTCCAGGAGTATTTTGACATTATAGATTATAAGAATGAGATACATTGCTTAAGCACTGGAACAGTTATATCTGCATTAAGTAGAGATACCAATTCCCTTGATGGATTTAGATGTTTACTGGGAGTAGTAGATGAGTATCACGCTCATAAAACAAATCAAATGTATAAGTTGCTCGAGGGTGGTATTAAGAAAATGAAACAGGCCCTTATATCAGTAATTACTACAGCAGGGTTTGAGTTAAATAGTCCATGTCACGCTCTATATGAATATTGCAAAGGCATACTAAAAGGATTATTTACTAATGATTCACAGTTTGTTTTCATTGCTGAAATGGATGAGGAAGACGATATTTGGGACCCGAATAACTGGTTTAAGCCGAATCCATCACTTATGTATGATTTGAATGCCTGGGAAAATATGAAACCTATCGCAGAACAAACCAAAGCAATGGGTGGGGAAGATTTAAGGGACTTCTTAACTAAGCAGCTTAATATTTGGGTACAATTTTCTGATGACCAATATATTACATTAGATGATTGGAGAAGGGGAGCGTGTGACTTAACATTAGATGACTTTATAGGCTCAGAGTGCAACGTAGGTTTGGACTTATCATCTGGAGGAGATTTAACTTCATTGGCCATAGAAATAATATTTAAGCAGAATGGTGTTAAAAAATATTTTATTCATTCTCATAGTTTTATCCCTAAAAATAGAGTTGAACATCATATAAAAACTGACTCTGCTCCATATGATATGTGGATTAAGGCTGGATTATTAACTGTTACTGAGACCAATGATGGAATCAAAACAGACTATAAATATATTCTTAAGTACCTGGATGAATTAGTTAGAAAATATAATCTTACTATTAATAAAATAGGTTATGACCCTCATAATGCAGATACATTTCTTACAGATTTACAGGATGTATGTCCAATTTGTGTTGAGGTATGGCAAACTCATAAGTACCTCAATGATCCAACGGAAGACTTTAGGCTAGAGTGTATGGCTGGAAATGTTCTGTACAATAGAACAAATGAGCTTTTAACATGGTCTGTAGTTAATGCAAAGACTGTATCAAATGGATATGGAGAAATTAAAATTGATAAGAATAAAAGGGTTAAGAGAATTGACCCTGTTGATGCAGTTATAGACGCTCATAAACTAACATTTAAAGTTGTTTGGGAGAGCGATATTAATGCTAATGTAGATGAGTTCTTAAAGAGATTTGGAAGGGGGTGATAATTAATGAATATATTTAATAAATTTGTCAAAAGTATTAAAAATTTTGTAGCTAGGCCTGCTGCTGATATGACTGATGGACAGTTAATGGAATGGTTAGGTATTAGTAGTACTTCAAAAAATATAAGAAGTGAGGTTACTTATTATACTTGCATGAAGATGTTAGCTGAGACTTTAGGGAAAATGCCAATTAAATATTATCAGGATACAGAGGATGGAAGAATAAAAGCTAAGTCCAATCAAACTCACTTGTTGTTGAGTTCAAGACCGAATAGATTTATGACTCCATCAATTTTTTGGGCCAGCGTTGAAAACAACAGAAATCATTTTGGTAATGGTTATGTATGGATTCGAAGTGAGTTCAAAAAGGCTAAGTATGGAGGTAGTTACAATATTAAAGATCTTTGGGTAATGCCTTCAGATTCAGTTCAGGTTTACATTGATGATAAAGGAATATTAAAAGATGCAGGTTCAATATGGTATATCTACACTGATAGATACTCAGGGGAACAATATTTTTTAAGGGATTATGAAGTAATGCACTTTAAAACAAGCGATACTTACGATGGGATTTTGGGTAAACCAGTTCGAGAGATACTTAAAACTACTGTAGAAGGTGGACTGGAGAGTCAAAACTTTATGAATAATCTTTATAAAGGTGGACTAACTGCTAGAACAGCACTTCAATATACTGGAGATTTGGACCCTGTAAAGGAAAAAGCACTTATAGCCCATTTCGAAAGTTATGCAACAAGGGCAGAGAATGCAGGTAAAATAGTACCAGTTCCAATTGGAATGAGGTTGGACCCACTGAATGTGAAACTTACAGATGCTCAATTCTTTGAATTAAAGAAGTTTTCATCATTGCAGATAGCTTCAGCATTTGGAATTAAGCCTAATCAAATAAATAATTATGAAAAAAGCTCGTACGCAAATAGTGAGATGCAACAGTTATCTTTCTATGTCGATACAGAGCTTTTTATTATTAAGCAATATGAGGAAGAAATCAATTATAAATTGCTAACTGATAAGGAAATAGCTGATGGGTATTACTATAAATTTAATGAAAAAGTTATTTTAAGGGCAGATAGTAAGTCCCAAGCTGAAACACTTACCAAATATGTTAATAACGGAATTTATACTCCTAATGAGGCAAGAGAATACAATGATAAGCCTAAGAAACCAGGTGGAGATGTTCTTGTTATGAATGGAAACTATATTCCTGTTGAAATGGTAGGAACTCAGTACTCGAAAGGAGGTGAGTAAAAAATGAAGATTGATGTAAAAGGACCCATTATAGATAATGATGATCAATGGATTTACGATTGGTTTGGAGTTGAAGCTACTTCTCCTAAAAAAGTTACTGATGCTATTGCTAATGCTGAACCAGATGAAGAATTAGAAATAGAAATTAATAGTGGGGGTGGTTCTGTTTTTTCAGGTAGTGAAATATATACAGCCCTAAAATCTTATGCTGGAAATGTTATTGTTAAAGTTGTAGGTATTGCAGCAAGTGCAGCAACTGTTATCGCTATGGGTGGTAAGAAAATATTAATGTCGCCAACTAGTCAATTTATGATTCATAATGCCAGTGGTTGTTTTGGTGGAGACTACAGGGATATGCAAAAGGGAACTGAAATATTAAAAAATGTTAATTCAACTATCTCGAATGCATATAGGCTCAAAACTGGACTAGAAAATGAAGAGTTACTGGAAATGATGAATAAAGAAACTTGGTTAACTCCACAGCAAGCATTAGACAAAGGTTTTATAGATGAAATAATGTTTACTGATGATATAAAACTGACAGCTAGTTTAAATAATGGAATGTTACCACAGGAAGTTATTAATAAGATGAGATTAGAATTGAAAAATAATATTGAGCCTGAAAATAACATTGAGGCTGAAAAGAAAAGTTTACTAGAAGATTTAGATTTCTTTGGAATTTAAGTCTTTTTTTTATGTTCAAAATTAAGGAGGAATAGAAAGTGAATAAAGAATTAAGAGAATTATTAAATCAAATTAATGCTAAAAAAGCAGAGGTTAAAAATTTAGTAGCAGAAAATAAAATTGAAGAAGCTAAGGCAGCTAAAGCTGAAATGGTTACTTTACAGGATAAATTTAACTTGTTATCTGATATGGAAGATAATGAGGAGGGTGAAGCCAAGGAAGGAATTAAAAATACTAATAAACCAGGAGTGATTAACAAAATAGCTAATGCATTTGTTAATGCTCTTAAGAGTGGATTGGGCGGAAATGCTTTAAATGAAGAAGATAGACAACTTGTTAATGCAATGAATGAAGGTGGAACTGGTGCTGATGGTGGTTTAACTGTTCCACAAGATATAAGAACTGAAATTAAAGAGTTAAGAAGAACTCAGGATGCATTAGAGATGTATGTAAATGTTGAACCAGTAAGTACATTAAGTGGTTCAAGAGTTATTGAAAAATATGCGGACCAAGTTCCTTTCGATAATGTAGATGAAGCAGCGCAATTCCCAGAAGTGGCAACACCACAGTTTGAGAAAATATCTTATAAAGTAGTTAAAAAGGGTGGTATCTTAAAGGTTACAAGAGAGTTGTTACAAGATAGTGCAGAAAATATTTTAGGTTATTTAAAAAGATGGATCTCTAAGAAGTGTAAAGCTACAAGAAACTTTATAATCTTAGCGAAAATGAATGAAATAACTGCTACAAAAGAAGTTCCAGTTGCAAACTTAGATGCATTAAAAGATATATTTAATGTTAAGTTGGACCCGGCGATTGCTGTTGGTGCTAAAGTGTTCACTAACCAAGATGGTTTTAACTGGTTAGATAAGTTAAAGGATACTGATGGTAAATATATATTACAACCAGATCCTACAGCACCAACTAATAAATTGTTATTTGGTTCTTATCCAGTAGTTAAATTATCCAATAAAACTATGCCTACAACTGGTACTACTACTAAAAAAGCTCCTATTTTCTGTGGAGATTTAACAGAAGCAATAACATTGTTCGATAGAGAATCAATGAGTATAGAATTAAGTGATCAAGCAGGTGACTTATGGGGTAAAGACCAAACTGGAGTTAAAGTTAGAGAAAGATTAGATGCGCAAGCAGTAGATAAAGATGCAATAATCAAAGGTGAAATTACATTACCCTAGTCCTGCTCCTTTAAATATGGAGCAACCTAGAATGATGGCCATGTCATTAGATTCTGAAATGGTGAACGAATCACCAAAAAATCAGAACGATTTAGCTAATCTAAAGGTCAATGATCTAAAAAAAATGGCTAAAACCTTGAATATTGAGGGTTATTCTAGTATGAAAAAGTCTGAATTAATATTAGCTTTGGAGGGATAGATGATGAAAACTAGTGAAACTGAAATTGTAATTGACCTTAAAGTTGATAGACTTGATGATATTGAAAAAGTAGTAAAAGAAATTGCAAAAATAGAAAAAGAGTACAATTGTAGTTGTTCTCTTTTAAAAATATCTGTGGGTAGTGTCTAGTCACTATCCTTTTTTAGGAGGTGGACATTATGACATTGCAGGAGGTCAAGGAGTACCTGAAAATAGATTATGAAGATGAAGATTTGCTTCTTAATAATTTAATCATAGTTGCGGATGATTATATATTATCTGCTACAGGCAAGGCTCACAAGAAGAGTGAAAAAGCTAATTTAATAAGAAAGTTGCTTATTCATGAATGGTACAAAGATAGAAGTCTTATAGAAGATAAGGATGCAGGTAAGGTTAGATATATAGTATCTAGTATTATGTTGCAACTTAAATTTGAAAATGAGGTGATCTAATGAATTGTACATTAACTGAAAGGATAACTATTCAAACTTTTAGTAAGATTAAAAATCCTGAAACAGGAATGGTTGAACCTGTGTGGGTTAACTATTATTCTTGTTGGGCCATGTTAAAAGAAGTATCTGGCAAGGAGTTCCAGGCAAAGGGTGGAGAATTTACTAAGATAATAACATCTTTTACAGTTAGATACTGTAAAAAGGTGGCTGAATTAGTGAAGGATAAAAAGTCATCTAAGAAATATAGAGTTGTTCATAGGGGTGTTGAATATAATATTTTACACACTTATGATGTTCAAAATAATCACACTTTTATAGATTTGGAGTGTGATTTAATTGTCTAGTGAAATAATTATTGAAGGATTTGAAGATTTCTTTCAATCTGTAAAAAAAATGGAGATCAACGCTGATAAAGAGCGTAAAGGTATAAGAGCTGCATTAAATGTCCTTAAAAGATATGCTGAACCTAACGCTCCTTACAGAACTGGAAGAACTAAAAAATCTCTTAAAGTAAAAATTAAGAGAAGTGGTTTTGGTCTAGAGGGAGTTTTATATGTAGATGACTGGAAAGCCATGTTCCAAGAATTTAGGAATAGTAAGCAAGAAGGCAGACACATAGGTTGGTTCGAGAAAAGTGTAAGAAGTGCAACTGATGTAGCTCTTGATGCACTCCAGAAGGAGGCATTTAAATAATGTACCATAAAGAAATTGAAAAAATATTAGGAGTGCCTGAAGTTTTGAATATTACTGGAGATAAGGTTTTGCATAGATTGAGACCTTTAAGTGCCATAGCTCCATATGTAGTATATAAACAGTATGATGAGCAGACAGTGTTTGAAACTGAAGGAAATCCAAAAATAACTCGCTATTATATCCAAATAGATATAGATGGTGAGTTTTTTAAGCTAAAAGAAATTATAAAAAGACTTGCTAAAAAAGCAAGATGGAAAAAAGGTGCTGTATTTGAAGGAGAAGATCCTGAAAGCAAGCTCCTTTTTTGTTGTCTAAGATATGAATTTGATTTATTCGAGGAGGGATAAAAAATGCCAGATAAAAGTGCATTACCAGTTATTACAGTAAGAAAATCTTACTTTGCAAAAAAACCAGGAACAGGTTCGGAAAAATATGCTACACCTGTATACCTACCTAACACAACTGAGGTAGGTATAGAAAAGAATTTTGAAACTAGCAGTTTCTATGCTGAAGGAAAAGCAGTATGTACAAACTCAGTATTGGGAGTTATTCCTGTAACACTAGCAGTTGCTGACCTAACAGAATCAAGCGAATGCTTACTTATGGGACATAGATTATCCACTACAGGTGGAGTTATTAGAAGTGCAAACGACAAAGCTCCTGAAGGTGCGTTTGGATTCTATGAAGAAAAAGCAGATGGGACTTATGACTGTACTTGGTTATATAGTGGACGATTTGTACCTGGTGGCAGAACTGCTACTACAAGTGAAGGAAGTCCTAACTATCAAGCTAAAACAATTACTGCTAATTTTATTAGTGCTAATCTAGGTGCTAAGCTTGAAGAAGTTACAGACTATACAGTTAATTTAAAAACATTAACAGAAGTAGAAACATTTTTCTCCACAGTAACATTGCCTGTACTTCCTACACAGCCAGCTTAGAAGAAATTGGGACCATTTGGTCCCTTTTATTTTTGTATAGAAAGGAATAAATAAAATGAACAATATGAAAGTTAATGAAGAGTTTTTATTAGATAAAGATGGTAAAAAACTTATTCTGGTTATGGATTTCAAGGCCATTTATGAACTGGAAAATAGATGGGGACATATGAATGCATTGTCTATTTTTAATGAGCTTTTAAATAAAGAAAGTACACAGTTTACTAGATCTGTACTAGAAATATTAAGTTGTTGTTGTACTAACAGAAAACTTAACGGTGAAGAGTTAGCAAAAGCTATAACACCTCATTTTGACAACCTTAGAAAGATAGATGAGATAAGTGTAAAGCTCCTTTTAGGGTTTCTAGGTGAATCTGAAAAAGGTAAAAAAAAAGAGCCAGTAAAGAAAAACAAGAACAAATAGTTGACTATGACTGGTATTTTTATGTAGCCAGGACAATGCTTAATTTTTCGGAAAGTGAGTTCTGGAATAGCACACCTAGAAAGATTAATGCCCTTTTAAAGGTTAGAGAGAAGATAAATAATCCAGGCAAATCTGAGCCAATTGAGGATGATGTTAACGCAGAATGGTCGGATAAATTTGGATGCTACATCGTAAGGAAGGAGGTTGAGTGATGGCAATAGAAGAAAAGCGTATTAGAGCCGTCTTTGAAACAGATACTAGCAAATATAATCAGAGCTTAGATGGTATTAACAATAAGATGAAAGTTACTCAATCTGAGCTAAAGGCAGTTAATACTGATATTAAAAATTTTGGAAATAACACAGAGAAATCTGCTCAAAAGCAAAAATTGCTCAGAGAGGCTATAGACCAAAATAATTCTAAAATGAAGTTGTATGAAGATGCTATAAAAAAGACTAATACTAAGATTGATGAAGGTGTTAAGAAGAGAAATGAACTTCAAAAAGCTATAGATCAGAACAAAAAGAAGCTTGATGAGATTATAAAATCTGAAGGCAAAAGTTCTGAATCTGCTAAGGCTTTGAAAGAAGAGATTAAAAGGCTTGAGACAGAATATAAAAGCAATGAAAGGTCTATTCAACAGAACATAAAAAGCACTGGAAGTTATCAGACTCAAGTTAATAAAGCCAAAGTGGAAGTTAATAACTTGGAAAAAGAATTACAACAGTCAGGAAATGCTTTGGAAGTACAAGGCAAAAAGATGGATGCTACAGGGGATAAGGCTGATAAGCTAGGTGATAGGCTTAAAGGGATTGGTGGTGGCTTAAGTTCTGCAGGTGATAAGGTATTAGGTGCTAGTTTAGCTATGGCAACTGGAATAGGTGTTGCAGTTAACCAATTCATGGAATTTGAACATGGCATAATGAAGGTCACAACTGTAGCAGATGAATCTATTTTAAGTTTTGATAAGGTTAAAGAAGGTATAGTTGGTTTATCAAATGATCTAGGTGTTGGAGTAGAAGAACTTAATGCTGCTTTATACGAGACCTTATCGGCTGGTGTGGCAAGTGGAGACGCTGTTGACTTTTTAGGCAAGGCAGTTAAACTTGCAAAAGGTGGTTTTACAGATACTACTACAGCGGTGGACCTTCTAACTACTGTTATAAACTCTTATGGAATGGAAGCTAAAGACGCAACTAAGATAATGGACATACTTATAAATACGCAAAATAAAGGTAAAACAACGGTTGGAGAGCTTGGAGACTCTATGGGAAAGGTTATACCAGTTGCTAAAAACAGTAATTTATCTTTAGAACAATTGGCCACAGCCTACTCATTAATGACCTCTAAAGGTATAAAGACCGCTGAAACAACTACTTATATCACATCTATGTTGAATGAGCTTAGCAAAAGTGGAACTGATGTATCTGATGTTCTTAAGAAGAAAACTGGAAAAAGCTTTCAGGAACTTCTTGCAGATGGAAAACCTCTATCTGAAATATTGGGAGTATTAGATGAACATGCTAAAGAAAATTCTTTAAGCATGGCAGATTTATTTGGAAGTAGTGAAGCAGCAAGAGCAGCAATGGTTCTTTATACAGATGATGGAAAAGCTTATAACAGTATGATGAAAGATGTTGCTGGAACAACAGGATCTGCACAAAAAGCATTTGATAAAATGGCCCAAACTTCTAAGGAAAAAGTTAATAAGCAAATGAATGAGTTGAAAAATAATTTTATGAAGCTTGGTGAAGCAGCACTTCCAGTTCTTGAAGAGATAACTGACCTGGTTGGTGAATTTGCTGATTGGCTAGGAAGTTTGAGTGATGAGCAGATGGAACAAATAATAAACTGGACTAAATATGGTCTAGTTATAGGCGGTACTATGAAGATTCTAGGTGGAACTATGAATACACTAGGAAGTATTAGTAATGGCTTGGGAAGTATTACTAAGCTATTTGGTAGTACAACGAGTGCAGCAACTACTACAGCATCGAGTGTGGCAACTACTACAGGCGCTATATCTACATTGGGTGGTGCAGCAGGAATTGCATTAGGAGTTGTAGCTCCATTAGGGATTGCATTAGGTGCAATTGGAATGATAGGTTGGACAGTAAGCGAAAACCTTACTAAAGATTGTGTTCCAGCTATAGATTTATTTGCAACACATGTAGAAACTGCAAGTGATGGTACTGTAACACATCTTCAGACGATTTCGGAAGAAACTAAAGTGGCTGTTGGTGCTTATATGAAGTTTTCTGATGAGGCAAGTGGAGCTCTGGTTTCTCTTAGTACTACATCTGGAAAGACCACAGAGCAGATAACTACAGATATTAACAATACTAAAACTAAATTCGACACCTTGGCTAAGGAAACTACTAGGCTTATAAGTGAAGAAAAAGGGAAAATGATTGAAAACATAACTAATATGCATGTTACATCTGCTAGTTTCACAGAAGAAACTTACAAGGAAATAGTAGGAAAACTTAACACCCAAATGACTGATGAACAGAAGATTGTAGCCGAAAATCAACAGATAATATCTGATACTCTTATTCAGATCCAAAATCAACAGGGTGGTGCTACAACTGAGCAATTAGCTACTCTTGCTACTGCTCAGCAGACTATAACAAGTCTTGGCATAAGTGCAGCAAGCGAATATGAAACTGAAGCTAATGTTATTACTGGAAGACTTAAAGATAATACTGTTAGAGTAACTGCAGAGCAAGTCGGAGAGCAAGTGAAACACTTAGAGGAAGGTAGGATAAAAGCAGTTGATGCAGCAAACAGGGAATATGAAGAGAGAATTAAAATAGCTGAAGAGTTGAAAAAAGATGGAACAGCTGAAAGTATAAAACTAGCTGATGAGATTATTGCGCAAGCAGAAAGGCAGAGAAAAGGTGCAGTAGAGAAAGCAAATGGAATAAAAGAAAAAGGTATTGATGAGTTAAGTAAGAGCTACGCTGGCTTGAGAGATGATATAAATCTACAAACAGGAGAAATATTAGGTTGGTGGGATAAGCTAATGAACACATGGGATAGCTGGTTTCCTTCTAAAAAGACCTTTGAGGTTGATTATTTAGCACCAGCTTTAAGTCCAGATTACTCTGCCAGTAGACCTATGTATCCAGAAGGAAGTGGTTTTAATAGAAGTGCTGGACCACGAAGTGTCACACCTAGAACGATGGCTACACCTTATAGCGTAGAAAATGTTAACTTAGAAGCATTGGCACCTAAAGCATTGCCTCGAAGTGCTCCTTTAAGGGTAGAAAATGTTAATAATACAACTCCATTTAATTATAATAAACTTGAAAAAATAGCAGGTGATTTGCTTAAAGGCATACAAGCTATTAATCAAGATGTTGTAGTTAACATTGATCCTAAAAAAATAACTGATTCTAGTGATAGAGAATTAGCAAGAAGAGCAACTATAAATAAATTTGGAAGTAGGGAGGGATAGAAATGTTTTGGTTTAAATTTAAAAAAGGTGACAGTAGGGATTATAGTTTGATGATTGAAAGTATTCCTTCTATTCCAACCTGGGAGACTACGGATATTTGGATTATTGTAAAATTTGCCATTAAAAACAAGGATATTCCCCATGATTTATTTGAATTAAAAAAATGGTTGTGGGGTGATGGCAAGTTGGTGTTGGGCCATATGCCAGACTGTTTCTTAAATGTTGAAAGTTGTATTCTAAAGCAAATGAGTATTAATGACACTTTCACAACTTATGAGATACATTTTGAAGTAAAGCCAGGAATTTTCTTAATAGAAGGTGAGGAAATGATTGAGTTTAACACTACATCTAAAACTCTATTTAATCCTGGCAACAACACAGCTTATCCACTTATTAAAATATTCTCTAATGATATGGTTACATTGACTGTTAATGCTAGGGACTTTGTTGTTTCTAGAATAAATGGTTATGTTATTTTGGATAGTGATTTACAGGACGCTTATGATAACTTTGGTTTCAAAAATGATGATGTGGATGGAGGATTTCCACAGTTTTCACCAGGTGAAAACAATATTACTGTTAGAGGTACTTTTTCAAAGATTGAAATAATACCTAGGTGGAGGTGCATGTAATGATTGTTTTAAGGAATGAACAGGATACCGCTGATATATGTAATTTGAAACCAGCTAGTTGTATTTGTAGTAAAGAATTAAATGGAGCTTGGACGGTTTCTTTAGCTATGCAGAAAAAAGGTAATGCAGCAGAACTTTTAAACAGAAGGATTTTAGAAGTTCCAACTCCTTCAGGTATTCAAAAATTTAGAATATTAATTTGTGACAACACTGATGAGAGTAGAACAGATGTTACAGCTTTTCACATTTCTTATGATCTTAAGGGAAACTATGTTAAAGATACATTTATCCAGAACAAAAACAGGGTAGATGCCTGTAAACAAATACTTGCTAATACTTTAAGGGCAACAAAATTTACTGTAGTAGGTACAGGAAATACACTAAATAACCTTAGAATTGTTGGCTATAATCCATTTTTTGCTATATGTGGGACTGGTGATGATAACACTGTTACTAATAGATATGGTGGAGAAGTCGATTTTGATAACTATAAGATTAAGATTTACGACTACACTGGAGAAGATAATCAATATTTAATAGCCTGGAATAAGAACATGACTGCCTTGAATGAAAGTATTGATGAGACAGAATTATGTACTCAAATTATTCCTATAGGTCGAGATAGATTGATGTTGCCTGAGCTTACTGTTGATTCTTTATATATAAACTCTTATGAAAATATATATACTAAAGAGTTGGATTGCCCTGATATTGGTCCACAAGAAGCAAGTGAGGATAGTCCAGAAATTACTGAAGCACAGGCCTTAGAAATGCTTAGAGAAAGAGTAAAAAAACATTTTAGGGAAAGTAAGTGTGATATTGCTAAGGCTAGTTATAATGTAACCATGAAAGACATAAAGCATAATCCAACTTATAAAAATCTTAAGTTTTTCTATAAGTTGAATGCTGGTGATTATGTAACTATTCTTAAAAAAAATAACTTAAAACTTAAGTCTAGGGTAAGAGCCTATGAATATGATTGCTTAAAAGAAGAGCTTTTATCAGTAACTATTAATTCTACAGAAAACAAAATGAGTGGAAATATAGGTAGCATGAATGATAAGTTAGATTCTATTCTTAATGGAAATAACAAAGTAAAAAGTGAGAAGCTTGAAGGTATAATTGACTTGTTAACTGTAAGTATGGGAGCAATGGTAGATAGTGCTGAAAAGCATAGGAGTAAAGCTATATTGTTCGAAGACAAGGTTGCTGCATCTAAGACATTTGGAGCTATGGCAATTGGAACAAAAGGTTTTATGATTGCCAGTAAATGGGATCCCAAAAAGGATGATTGGGATTGGAGAACTTTTGGAACTGGACAAGGCTTTGTTGCAGACTGTATCGTAGGTGGGATATTACAAGGTTGTATTCTTAAAAGCCTGGAAGGGGATATGGAAATAAACCTGGATAGGAATAATGATGGGATGGTTTTTTATTTAGCTGGCAAGAAAACATTTCAGATTAATAAAAATGCCATAACGTTCTTTGACCAGGACACAGGTAATATTGCTACTGGTAGAATAGCTAGTGTTATAGTTGGAAATGCAACTGTAAAAGGTTTAAGCATGAACCACACTACAGATTCTTACATGAGCCTATCTTATAGCGATAAGGGGAGTCCAGACACTTATACAGCGTATGGCTTATTTGACCTGTACAATAAACATCCTAACTCTACTAAGCCAATAAGTTGGTGGCAAGACATGGATTTAGTTAATGGTAAGAAGTTATGGTTTACAGATGGGTATATTTACAGGGCAAGTAGTGGTGCTATGGATCAAATATGTCCGAAAGGATGGAGTATATCCAGGAGTGAATCTAATCCAATGTTGCAGATTCCTAGTGGATTGAATGAAATAATAGCATACATTCCAATTAGGTCGACGGCTAATTTTTCAGCACGAAGCTTAAGTACAGATACTCCTACCGCATTTGGTCTTGTATCTAATCCAACCGCAGAGAGTACACAAGGTTTCATAGAGGATATAGGCGAGGCTACTATAGATTCAACAGGAATTGTTGTTATATCTTTAGATTTGGTTTTTCAGGAACAAATAGAGGATAAATATCACATATTTACTTCGATTTATGAAGGATCTATCACAAAAATAACTAGAGATATTAATTGTTTTACTGTGCTAGGTGCACCAGGAACAGTTTTTTCATATCAAATAAAAGCTAAAAAGAAGGTGGTGATATAATGAATGCTATTGCAAAAATAGAAATAAGTCAATCTACTGTTTTAAATTTTAATGGAAAGAAAATTCTATCTGTAAATTACTCTACATATGATGTGGATGGAAAATTAATAGATGTTAAATTAACTAAAAATTTCACAACAGATGATGAGTTGATTAAGAAGTCAACTGAGTTGGAAACATTATTAACTAGTAAACTGTTAGGAGGTGTAGCTAGTGTATAATAAACATTTAGAAATAGATGTAGATAGAGGCATAGATAGAACTATAATAGCTAAGCAAGGAGATACACATAGTAGGTTTTTAGTATTAAGGCTTATAGAAAATGGAAACTTAATAGATCTTACTGGAAAAACAGTTAGAGTTTATGCCATTAAACCAGATGGAACTAAAATTTTTAATGATTGTGTTATAACTCCAGTTTCTGCACCTAAGGGTATAGCAACATTAGAGCTTACATCGCAGATGTTGGCCATACCCGGGCAAATAAATATGGAGCTAATGATTTTAAAAGGAACTGATAAATTAACAACAGTTTCTTTTTTTATTACAGTAAAACAGAGTTTAAATGGAGATGGATTTATAGAAAGTGCAAATGAATTTGGAGCTTTAATTGTAGCTCTTAATAGGTTGGATACCTACGATGCTACTATAAATACATTAATATCCAATTGGGACGCTAAATTTAAAACTAAATACGATGGATTAAATGCACAGTATGCAGCAGACTTAACAAAAGCTAAACAAGACATAACTACTAACGCAAATAATATAGCTAAAAATATTACAGATATTAATACAGTTACAGAGCTAGCAACTTATTTAAATGCATTAGTGTACAATGCAATGCAGCCTTACACTAACTTAAAAGAAAGATTAGATAACATAGAGAATAAAGATGTAGGCTTAATAGGTTACTTTGCAGATGTAGTGCCGGCTGGATGGTTGGAATGTAATGGACAAGAAATATTAAAAACAACTTATCCAATTCTATTTGCCAGAATAGGTACTAAATATGGAGAAAGTACAGATAGAACAAAATTTAAACTTCCTGATCTAAGAGGACAATTTTTAAGATGTGCAAACACTACAGCAAGTGGAATAGATTCTGGCAGAACTGTAGGAAGTACACAAACAGATGCAATAAAAGCTCATGGTCATGGACTTGGAAGTGGTCAACTTGCCTATAGCGGAAGTGGTTATACGGCTACAGGTAAAATACTTGTTTCTCCTGGACCTATCGGAGGGGGAAGTCCAAATGGCGTAGATGTAAGTACATTTGGTACAACAGAAACTAGACCTGCTAATATAGCATTATTAGCTTGTATAAAATATTAAAAAGAAGGTGTAAATGATGGAAAGAATAGATAATATAGTTAAAGTTTTAATAGCAACAGTGGGAACGACATTTACATGGATATTTGGTGCGTGGGATATAGCACTAATAGCATTAGTATTACTGATGGGGTTGGATTGGGTTACTGGTCTAATAAAGGCTTATATAACACAAAAATTAAGCTCTGACACAGGGTTGAGGGGTATAGCTAGAAAAGCATTAATGTTAATAGTGTTAGCTATAGCAGTTCTTGTAGATAGGATTTTAAACACAGGAAACTGGGTATTTAGAACTATGGTTTGTTATTTCTATATAGCAAATGAAGGAATATCTATACTGGAAAATTGTGTTGAATCTGGTCTTAAAGTTCCAGATCAATTAAAAAATGTTTTGATTCAATTAAATAAAGAAAAGAAATAGTTACATATATATGTAGCTATTTTTTTTATATAAAAAATAAAAAAGGAGATGGAGAAAAAATGAAAGAATTACTATGGGAAAACAGATTCTTAATTGCTTGTGTAATAGGAGGTGTTATCTATTCTGTAGCAGAATGGAATAATGTTAAAGCTACTATTTACAATGTAATGTTAAGAGCTAAAGATCTAGCAAAAGATATGGTTTTGGTGGGTGGAAAAGCTCAAGAAGATTGGGTGTGCAAGAAGGTAATGGAAATATTGCCTTTAAGAATTAAAATGATTTTGAATGAAGAAATAATTAGATTAATTGTTAAAAATCTATATTCAGCGGGGCTTGACTACTTGGACGATGGCAATATAAACAACTCAGTAAAATAATTAAGGAGGGCTTAGGCCCTCTTTTTAAAATTAAAAGAGAGGAATGATTTTATGAAAATAGCAGTAAGAGGAGGACATACAGAAAGATGTACAGGAGCTATAGGGATTCTTAATGAATTAGCTGAAGATAGAAAAGTTAAAAATGAGCTAGTTAATTTTTTAAAAGCAGAAGGACACAGTATATTAGATGTTACTCCACCAGTAAATTATACTAGTAGTCAAGGAGAAGATCTGGCATATGGAGTAAATAAAGCTAACTCATGGGGAGCTGATTTATTCATATCAGTTCATTTTAACAAGGCTTATTCTAGTTATGATGGTGCTATAGGAACAGAATGTTGGGTGTATTCCGCAACAGATAGCATTAATGATGAAGTTTATGCAAAGAGAATAGTAGACAATATAGCATCTTTAGGCTTTAAAAATAGAGGTGTTAAATATAGTGGCAATGACCTTTACGAGTGCCGAGAAACTAAGATGGCAAGTGTTATTATAGAGGTTTGCTTTGTAGAGGCAACAAAGGATGTTGAGATTTATAGAAGTGTAGGTTATAAGTCTGTTGCTAAAAGAATAGCAGAAGGAATATTAAATAAGCCAGTAGGAAATTCAAATAGTAATGAGGGGGAAGAAGATATGTTTATTTTTGATGTAGAACAAACTTTTAAAAACGGAGATAATAGGGTTAAAGGGAAATATTGTATAGCAACTAGAGACCAATATGTATATAATTCTGATGGCAGTGCTATGAAAATAAATGGTAAGGAATTTGTATTAAGAAAAGGTACTAAAATAAAAATGTTTAGAGCTGAAAGCAATGACAGATTAAATTGCTATCCTGCTGATGAGTTAGCTAATGCTGGATACAATGGTATGTATATAGCTAGAATTGCTAATTGGGATAAAGAAACAAATAAGAAAAGAGTTGCGATAGAGGAGCTTATAGGAGATCAATCAATTCAGATAGTAGAAAAAGAGGTTATAAAAGAAGTAATCAAAGAGGTACCTGCTCCTGTAACAAGAGAAAGTTGTTTAGAATTTTTGAATAAGAATCTGTAAAATTGTCTATAATATAGATAATCATATATGTAATCTGCCACCTCAGGGTGGCTCTTTTTTTTATGCCTAAAAATAAATTCAAAATATTTAAAAAACTTTTAAAAAAAGTATTGACTATTGTGCACAATAGCTATATAATAAATACATAAGGTAAAACAAATTAAATTTTAGGAGGTAGCAAGATGTTAAATAAAGAATTAATGGTAAAGGCTCATAAACTTACAAAAGAAATTAAAGCAGAATATCCAAATGTAGATTATAAGGTTCAATTAGGTCTTTGCATAAGCTACCTTTTAGAGGAAGAAAAAGAAGAAGTAGTAACTTATGGAAATGTTGTAGATGCTTTAGAAGAAGCAGAAAAGGAATTAGGCATGAATTATTCTAAAGTGAATAATTGGGAAAAAGGAGGTAAGAAAAGAGCTTACTTA
>JBOFZL010000048.1:0-9293 GCA_051655155.1 Filifactoraceae bacterium | reverse complement strand
TAAATCTTATATAGAATCTATTAGAACTTGTGGTGTAGTTATTTCACTAGTAGGAGGAATAGGGACTTTAATTAGTGGATATACAGTATATAATAATATTAATGAATAAATTTAATATATTACAAACCAAAGGGATAGGAGCATTTGCTTCTATTTTTTATTAGAGAATAATTTAATATTTAATTTATTAAATACAGTATAGAAAAGATTAGAAAAGTGACCTTTACTAGTCTTTTCTGTATTTAAAAGAATATTTAATAGTATTTATAGTATTTAGCTAGTCTGAAAGTATTGAAACTACTTATATGTAGATGTTTAATCAAGACATATTCGGAGCAAATACAGACATATTGGGAGTGAACCAAGACATATTCGGGGATAAATCAGACATATTAGGAACGAATCAAGACATATCCGGGGGTAAACAAGACGTATTCGGAGTACATATCAAGACTAATTATAAAATAAGTCTTGATATAAATGTTAATTTGTTCTATTTTATAATAGAGGTGAATTATAATATGAGTTCAAAGGATAAGAGAATTTTGATGAAACATAATGATATAGTTAATGGTAAGTATGAAATTACAGTTAATTCAAATAGAGTATTTACATATTTGCTATATGAGTTTCAAAAAGATTTAGATAAAAGTAAATTAAGTTGTGAGATTTCAAGGGATAAGCTAGCTAGTTTAGTTAATGGAAATGTAGATAAAACAGCTAAGGGTCTGACTACAATACTAATGAATTTAAGAAAAAAAGACTTATTTTTAATAGATGAGTTGCAAGATGGTAGTATTGATTTTATAGCAGGTGGATTTATTGATAATGCTACTTATAATAACAAAACAGATAAGTTTACCATTGTAGCAGATGCAAGGATTCACAAGTTACTTCATAGGTATTTAGAAGATGGATATACACCTATTAATTTAGAGATATGGTTATCTTTAAAGAATAGATATTCCCAAAGGTTATATGACCTTTTAAGAGCCTGGACAGGAACTAAAACAACTGTTACTTATTCTATTGAAAAATTAAGATCATTGATGATGTTAGAAAATAAATATAAGCAGTATCCTGACTTTAGAAAAAGAGTAATAATTCCTGCAATAGATGAACTAAATTCTACTGGATATTTTGAGATAAGTTATAATGAGAATAAAAAGGGTAGAAATATTGAGTCTATTGACTTTGTTGTAAAGGATTTGGACAAGAGAAAGTACTTTACTAAGGGTGTAGAAGAAGAAATATCTTTATTTAAGGAAGTAGCCGTAAGTATGGATGATGACAGCAGTCAGAAAGTTGAAAATGTAGTTAAAGTTAATAAAGAGACATGTATTAAAGAAGCAGTCAAAGAAATATTTATTCCTGATGAAGAGGTATTTACTAAGGGAACGTTAAGAAGTTTTAAGAAAGACTTTAGAGATATTGATTTTAGAAATGAGTATATGGAGAGAGCTTTTGATGATGCAGTTATGATAACTTTAGATAGAGATGATGTTGAGAGCATTAAAGCTAGCTCATATAAGTTTTTTAAAAGTACTTTAGATAATAAGGTTATTGAGTATAAGAAAGAGGAACAAGAGGATTTAAATCACAAGAAGGATATGGATACTAATTGGTAAAATATCACGATATAGTGAACTGATGTATAATTCAATAAAAATATTAAAGTTAAGAGGTTTTGTAGAAATAAGAGAATGTAAAATATATTTTAATAGTAGGATATAGTAAGACAATAGAATTTATAAGTATAGGGGGGATGAGTATGGATTTAAATAATCAAAATAATAATACCAGTAATATAAAATCAACGGTCAAGAATGGTATTTCTTTTGGTTCTTGCTTAGCTATGATTATTTCATATACAGCATGGAAGTCTATTCCATGGGCTATTTTCCATGGTTTAATGAGTTGGTTGTATGTATTTTACTACTGGTGGAAATACATTTAAAATGAAATAATACAAATTTAATTTATTAATATAAAGACTAGAAAAGAACAAAAAAGCACCTTTTCTAGTCTTTACGGTATTTCATAGTATTTTGAATAATATTGATAATTACACCTAAATTAGATAATAAATTCGGTAAAAAGAGTACAATTAAAGCAAGTTTAATAATAAAATCTTTAGGTTCAATAAGTAGCTCATTATTAGGTATTATATTAGTTACATCTATAATAGGTTGGAAATTGGCCATAGAGATTTTTGTTATAACAGTAATTATAGCTCTAGTTTTTTGGATGCTTTATAGCAAAACTGTAAAAGAAACAGAAAAAGTAAAAGAAATAGAAGCTGAAAATCAAACTTTCGTATCTATTAAAATCAAGGTTGGTTTGGTTAATACCACTATTTATGGGTGTACTATCATGGATAGCATACAGATTGATATAAGGGTTGAATTAACTCTATAATACATGTCACACTTGTTATATAATGCAAAGTAACTATGATTTTGATAATATATAAATATCCAGTGGTACAAGGGGGAATAAAATGAAATATGATGAGGTATTAATAGAGACATATTTGAGAAAATGGCAAGATATTCTAAGATTAAGGGATTGGGATATAAAGTGTCAACTTGTAAATAAAGATTGGCGTAAAACAGGTGATATCAAGATTGATATGGATGATAAAAAAGCTATATTATTAATAAATAATTATAATCCTAAACAAGATAATATTGAGGAAGTAGTAATACATGAATTATTGCATATAAAGCTATTTGGAATGGACCAGATGATTGAGAGGTTGATATATTCTGTTTTTGGGGAAGACACAGAAGATAAAAAACTTGATTTTGCTTATACTCAATTTATGCAAGTTTTAGAGCCAACAGTAGAAGATTTAGCTAAAGGATTCTTAACAATAGGTGGTGAATCTAAAGAAATTTCTTTTGGTAGAGTTCAAAAACAAGTTGATGATGAGTTAGGTTTAAACATAGAATAGATTTAATGAACAATCTTAATATAGTAAGAATCAAAAGGGTAGGAGCATATCAATAGCTTCTACCCTTTTGATTCTAAAATACTTATATATTTAAATTTAGTTTTTTAATAAGATATGATGATAAAAGAATAATAGTAAAATACAATTATCTATAAGAAGAATTATTGAGGAGGAATATAGGTTGGGTATAAAGGATTTAATACTAATTGTAGTAATGGTATTGTCATTAGGGTTGTCAGGTTGTAGTTCAACTATAGAGGGAGAAAAGAATTTAGAAAATGAGAAATGGATAGAAGACATAATCTACTTAGATGAAAATTTAAGGGGAAAACACCCTGATTTATTCATGTATGTACCAGAAAAAGATTGGGAAAAACAAATTTCACAAATAAAAAGAGATGTAGATAATTTATCAGACCAAGATATAGCATTAAGGATAGCTCAAATCATATCATCAATACAAGATGCCCATACTTACGTGATGTACTCAGATTTACTAACTCCAATTGAAAAAGGTGGTCAAGATGTAAATGAAGTTGTTTCATTTCCAATATTTTTAAAATATTTTAATGATGGTATGAGGGTTATAGAGACGGATAGTGAATACAAAGAAGTATTAGGCTATAAGTTAATATCTATAAATGATATAGAAGCGAAGGAAATAGTTGAAAAAGTATCTTCACTAACTTCTTCTGAAAATCCTCAATCTAAAAAGGACAATGGAAGAATGTATATGCATATATATGAATATTTAAAGTTTTTAAATATAGTTGATAGTGAAGAAGCCAAATATACATTTGAAGATCATGAAAAAAATAAAGTAACTTTAAATATAAAAGCTAAAAAATATAAAGAATGTGAGCTTGAACAACTAGAAAGTAAACCAATGAAAACTAGTCAAATGCCAGAGGGTGAAAATAATTTATATTGGTTTAAATACTTTGAAGAAGATGAAATGTTGTTTTTTAAATATAACAAATGTATGGAGTTTGATTATTATTCAGTTGAGAAAAAACTTATAGAGGAAATAAATAGCACCAATCCTAATAAACTGGTTATAGATTTAAGAAATAATATTGGAGGAGATAGAAGGCAGGGAGAGTCTCTAGTTAACAAGCTAAGAAATAGTACAGATTTAAAATCAGAAGATATAATAGTTTTAAGTGGACAAAGAACCTTATCAGCTGCTGCTATATTAACATGGAAGTTACAAACTGAATTAGGTGCTACTGTAGTAGGTGAAGGTCCAGGGGGAAATGTAAATGCATTTCCATTAACGTCATTAGAAAAGCCTTTAACGATAGATTTACCTAATTCAAATTTAAGTATCATTCATCCTTATTATTTTCTTGAAAATGAAAAAGGTTATGTAGGAGGAGCAAAGGCAGATGTTGAGGTAATACAAAATTACAATGATTATATGAATGGTGTAGATACTCTCTATGAATATGTAAAAAATATGGAGGAGTAATTTTATTATTATATTAACCTTTATAAAGATATATTGACATTAAATGTAAAATAAACTATACTTTTTGTGTAAAGTTTACTTTACAAAGGAAGGTGTTTAAGTGAATAATAAGATACAAAAATTGAGAAAAAGTAAAAAAATTACTCAAGAGGAACTAGGTAAAATGTGTGGAGTTTCTAGGCAAACAATTATTTCTATTGAGAATGGAAAGTATAATCCATCAATTTTATTAGCTCATAAAATAGCTAAGATTTTCAATTGTATTATTGAAGATGTTTTTATTTTTGACAAATAGAGAATCTTAGAAAGGAGAAGATATGAAATCTTTAAAGAATACAATAATTGAAGGTATTATATTGTTTGGTATATGTGGTTCGCTGTTAATATCATACAAGCAAGGTTTATTTGCTAATATGTCTGAGGGCGTTATTAAGGCTATTCCTTCTATAAAAATGATACTGAGTATAGGGTTTATATTTGTTGTTTTGATATCTTATCTAAAATATAGAGAAATTAAGCATAATCCAAATTCTAAAGAAATATTTGAAATATATGATATAGATGAAAGAAGAATTTATTTAAAAGATAAAACAAACTCAACAGTTTATATTATATTTAATATTGTTGAAATTCCAATAAGTTTAATATTATTATTTACTGGATTTGATGAGTTAGGTATTGGACTGATGGTATTTCATTTTGTAAAGGAAGGGATACGATTTTTAACTTATATAAACCTTTCAAAAAAATATTAAGATATAAGGAGAAAATTAAGATGAATAAAAAAGACATAATCGTAAATGATCAAAAGATAATTGAAGTTGAGTCAAATATAAAATTATCAGAATTATTACAAATACTAGAAAGTAACAATGTAACTGATGAAGATAGAATTGAAATAATATAATATATATTTTTCAATGGTAATTGTAAGGGGGATATAGAATACGCATCCCCCAGATTATTTATATTGTATTAACTCGTCATTTTACATTGCCTTGTAAAATCTGATCTCTAATTGCTATTAAAAATAAGTTGAATGATAATGCAATTTTATCAAGTGTTTTCAATATATTGACATCTTATTTACGCAAATTCTTATATATAATGTAGTCTGTATATTTATTTCTATTTGTAGACATTGGTTCAGCTTCCTTAATAGCTGTAGAGTTTTTATCTGTAGATTTCCATGTTCCGTAAGCTATGCATATCAGTAGTCCAATAAATACTAGTACACCTAACTTATATACCAATTCAATTAATTCCATTTAATATTATCACCTACTCTATATTATGAAAATTAGCTAATAGCTAATATTTTTATTAATTTATACATCTAAAATAAAAATTAAAAAATCCAGGAGTGTACTAAGTTTGTCGACTTACGCCTAGATTTTAGTATAAGGACTATTGATAAGAGAGAACTCTCATCAGATAATTTTTTTAAAAATTAATATTATCATATCAATTCTCAAACATCAATAATTTTGATACTTTATAGTTTTATAGTATTATATTATTAATAAAGAGAGGGGTTTTATTATGAGTGATAAAATATTTTGGGAACATGAGTATAAAGATTTAAAACGAGAAACATTTGGGAAACCAAGTAAGGAAATAATTAATATCGTAGATAACTTATCAAAAAATTCTACTGTGCTTGATATGGGTGCTGGAGATGGAAGAAATTCTATATTCATTTCAAAATATGGATTTGAAGTGGATGCATTTGATATACTACAAAGTGGAATTGATAAATTAAATTACATTGCTAAATATAATAAATTAACTATTAATGCATCTGTAGATGATGCATGTTCATTTAGATATACTAAGAAATATGATTTAATAATTGCTCATGGGTTATTACAATTTATAGATAAGAAATCTCAACGTTATGTAATAGAAAAAATGAAAGAAAACACAAAAGTTGGAGGATATAACATTATAGCTGTATTTACAGATGAAGAACCTATCCCCGATGATTTAAAAGAGTCAATGATAGGTATATTTAAAGAAAGGGAAATAAGAGATTATTATATTGATTGGGATATACTTATGTTTGAAAGTTCTAAGTTTAACGATGAACATATAGGTGGTATTAAACATAGGCATGCTATGAATAAATTGGTTGCTAAGAAAAGAAATAATGTTGATGAACGTTAAAAAATAGCTTTTTACAAAAATATCTTTTGTAGAAGTTTTTTAGGTTGTAGAATATTTTATTTATGGTTTGATTTAAAGAAGAAAATATAAAAAAGATATATTCTAGTATATACTAAAATATATCTTTTTCTGTCAATTGCAATAAATACTATCTATTTATGGGGGAAGAAACTTATCTAGTATATTAATACCTAAAAGTAAATGTTTAAAACATAAATTAGGAAGGAAATATTAATTTACAATTTTTAACAATAAATGTTAATATAGATTAAGCATATGAATATTTTAAATATGTTATGAAATAATATTATTAATAATTAAAATAAGGAGATTTTTTATGAGTGATGAAAAAATAATATGCTTATGTAAAAAAATAAGTGAAGAAACTATAATTGATGCTATAAAAAATGGAGCAACAACTATAGAAGCTGTTAAAGAAGCAACAGGTGCTACAGGTGGTGCTTGTCGTGGTGCTAGATGTAAGAATAAGGTTGAAGAATTAATAAATGAATATAAATAAAGATAAAAGCTGGTAAAACTATTTACCGGCTTTTGTTTATATAAGTTATACAAAAGAAGAGTTTTTAAAATCAGTGCCTCAAATTACATCTATTATTAGTAAAAGTCAAAAGGCTATGGTAAATGAAAAAGAAGGCACAGGAACGTATACACGTTTAAAAAGGATTATATATGCAATGAGTATTGCATTGTCATATATTGAATATGCTATAAATCAATAAAAGTAGTGTTTTATTGAACATAATATAATATAAAACTATAGATTTGGGATATGGAGGACAGCTGTTCTCCATTTTTTTATTAATTATAAAATATTTAAGTTACTATCTGTTATTTCAAGTAGAGTGCCTAAATTTATATTCAGTATTATAAATAATACACGAATAAATACAATACTATATTTTGAAAATAAAATAAATGTTTAAAAGAACAAGTAGTAGGTATATATATACTATCTTAAAAAGAGTATTTTAAATGCACTTTAAAAATTGGAGGAATTAATTATGTTAAGTCAAAAAACAATAGATATAGTAAAAAGTACAGTACCAGCATTAAAAGAGCATGGAATGGAGATAACAACAGTTTTCTATAAAACAATGTTTAAAAACAATCCTGAAGTAAAAGGAATGTTCAATATGGATAAGCAAGAATCAGGAGCACAGCCCAAAGCATTAGCTATGACAGTATTAGCTGCAGCTCAAAATATAGATAACTTAGAAGTATTATTACCAGCTGTAAAAAAAATAGCTCAAGTACATGTTAATACTAATGTAAAGCCAGAACATTACCCAATCGTTGGCAAAAACTTATTATTGGCAATAAAAGAAGTTTTAGGAGATGCTGCAACTGATGAAGTGTTATCAGCTTGGGGAGAAGCATATGGAGTTATAGCACAGGTATTTATAGATGTAGAAAAAGAAATTTATAATGCATAATAATTAAACACGTAAATAAAAATACTATCTATATAATTGGTAGTATTTTTATTTATGTATTTATATTTAAATAGGAGGAATATATGGACAATATAAAGAAAGTAATATTTATTGTAATAGGGTCATTAGCATTTATACTTGGAGCAATAGGGGTTATGCTCCCAATACTACCTACAACACCATTTTTATTATTGTCATCTTTTTGTTTTGTTAGAGGATCAAAAAAATTTGATAGATGGTTCAAATCTAGTAAAATATATAAAAAATATCTAGAAGATTTTGAACAAAATAAGTGCATGACTTTAAAACAAAAAATTTTTATATTAGTATTCGCAGATATAATGATTACATTTCCGTTAGTTATTTTAGACAATGTATATATTAAACTATTTTTAATACTAGTTATTATTATAAAATACTATTATTTTATATTTAGAATAAAAACTATATAAGAATATATTGTTATGTTTAGTTAGGGGGTGAAAATATGGAGAAAAAACTTAGCAGCTACTTTTATTTAAATAAAAGTTTATTTAGTATGGTTATAATTGCAGATTTTGGTACAGCTATTTCACTAGTAGTATGGTCTTTTTTTATGAAATCTTTAGCTGATACTGGAATTGATGGTGATATAGACGGATTATTTAATTTGATATATCTAGGAATTTTCTTTTTAATATTCTTTTTTATAGTGAACTATTTCAGATATTATTGTAGAAGAAATTTACTCAAAAAAATTAATACTCAACTTAAAGATGACGTATTTAACTCTGTCTTATCTAAAGATATAAATTCATTCAACTCAGCAAATAGTGCTAAATATATCTCTATTTTAAATAACGATATTTCAAAAATTGAAACTGATTATTTTATTAATATACCTAATATGTTGAATAATTTAATTACTTGTATAATCGCAACAATAGCATTATTTATATATAGTCCATCAATTGGTATAGTAACAATTCTATCATCTTCTATTACTCTCATAGTCCCAAAATTATATGGAGATAAAGTTTCTCAAAAACAAAATAAATACTTTAATTATTTAGAAATATATAACTCTAAAATTAAAGATATATTTAATGGATTTGAAATTATTAAAGGTTTTAATATTGATAATGAGATAAAACTTCAACACAAAAATCATGTATCTAATCTTGAAGGTTTACAGGCTGATTTTAGAAAAGTATCGTATAATTCATATGTTTTACAATCAGTACTACACTATATTGGAGGTATAATA
>JBOFZL010000047.1:0-1788 GCA_051655155.1 Filifactoraceae bacterium | reverse complement strand
TTATCTTCTTTTATTTCCTTTGCTACTTCTTTCTTTTTCATCATTTCTGCTTTTAAGTTCTCAAAGTTAGCATTTATACCGCTCTTAGCCAATTTTAGCCACCAACCTTTCTAATACTTTAAAAAATTGTTGTGATGATTCTTCATCATATTCAAATACAGTTTTACCCATTTTTCCGGCTTCTGTAATTTTTACTCTTCTACTTATTGGATCTGATATTAAATTATCTTCAGCAAAAAACTCTTTTAAGAACGATAAGTTTTCATTAGCATCTTTAGTTCTCTTATCATACATATTAGGAACTATTAAAGCTATTTTATCTGGAGATAACCTTAAATCTGAAAGATACTCATATATACTTCCACAAGCTCTAACCGATGCTGCTTCGACTTGTACTGGCATAATTATCTTGTCAATATAGCAAAGTACTGCATCATTTACTTTAGTTCTTTGCGGACCACAGTCAACAATTACAAAATCATAGTCCATATTTTCTAAGTCTTTTAACTTCTCATCTAAAATTAAATCTATTCTAGGCTCTCTATAAAACTCTGCATTTATTTCTTCAATGTTTGAGTTTGGAAGCAAGTCTAAATTTTCTCTCACATTTAAAATACATTCGCCTATATCTATCTTATTCCTCTTATCAATTAAATCATAAAATGTTTTTTTATAATCAGTTGAGCTAACTCCTAAAAATAAACTACTGTCATTTTGTCCATCTAAATCTACTAAAATAACTCTAAATCCTAATTTAGCTAGTCCATGAGCTATTTGTACAGATACTGTACTTTTACCTACTCCGCCCTTATTATTTAATACTGCTATCTTTTTCATAGAAGTCACTCCTCTCTTTTAAAATTTTATTTACTACTTCTACTCTAGTTTTTCCTAAAATTTGCTTGGGTTTTTTTGCTATATCCATTTCTTTAAAAAATTTATCTTTATTTGAATCAATGATTCTAACTAGATTAGATTCAAAATCCTCTTGGTCAACTTCATTGTTAAAGTACTCATCTATATAATTTTTTATAGCCTGTCCTAATTCAAACTGATTTTTATAAAATAGTCTTATATTACTTTTAGACATCAATATTACTCCTTTCGACCAAATCTGACTTAATTTAATGCCAATTTTAAATCGTATTCATATTAATTTTATACTAAATTTACTCTAACTTCAATGATATCTATTTATAAAAAATACAAACAAAATTACCGCATTCTTCATATATTACTAGTAAGTGATATATATTTTTATATTTTTCACTAATAAAATTTTTTAAAGGGCGTGTTTTGACTTATGATGTATGATAATAATTATTGCGAGCCAATATTTGGTAATAGTCTAGATCTTGATGTAGATGACTGTAGCTGTGAAATTAGGGCTGACGTTGTTGTTGAAAAAACTTCTCCTTCTGTAAGACTTTGGGGACAAATAAAAGATTGTTCAGGATGTCCTGTTCCTAATGCTTTAATCAAACTTGTAAGAGTTTCTCATTGTAATGGAACTCATAAATATGAAGGTATAGCTCATACTATATCTGATTGCTATGGATTCTATCAATTTGACTTATGTGCTAATGATTGTAAAAGCAATTCTTATAGAGTTATAGTTGGTAAATCTGTTACTGGTGGCGAAAAAGTTATACATTCTACTGGTAATTGTGATGTTTGTCATGATGATAGCTATGACCCATGTGATGACCATTGTGGTTGCTCACACTCTGATTGTGGGTGTACTCCTTCACACCACTATCCTGTGCCTCCTCATAAGCCTAAGGCTTC
>JBOFZL010000046.1:0-3861 GCA_051655155.1 Filifactoraceae bacterium | reverse complement strand
CCTAATGGTGGAGATATAGTACAGACTATAGATGCTAAGATTGTTGTTACTGATACAACTGAGTTTGACTTAGTTGTCTAATATTAAGGAGGGTGTTTATTCACTCTCCTTTTATTGTATTTAGAAAGGAGGTATTTTTTATGAATTCAGAAGTTCAAACTCTTATAGCTTCTGTTGGCTTTCCTATAGCTCTTAGTATGTATTTGCTAGTTCGTATAGAAGCTAAGCTTCAGACTTTATCTGATAGTATTAATGAATTAAGTAAAAATATTAATGTTATGAGTATTAAATAGTAAATTATGGATATAATTTTAATGTAAATCAAAAATCTTTTTTTCATATTTCAATATATACTACCTATAAATTAAATAACACTATTCAAAAAGACAGGTATCAGTAACCTGTCTTTTTATTTAATTAGTTAAGGTTTTTATATTTATTTTCTCTTTTTTTAAAAGCCTCTAATCCACCTTCCATAATATCACATATTCCATTCTTTATCATTTTTTCCTCTATACATCCAGTTTTTTTACCATACTTTAAAGATACATCTCCATTTTTATCTCTATCTAGCATAATTATGCCTTCTGCATCTCCCAATACTGGTATATTAGGATTATGTGTAACTATTATAATTTGCCTATTAAGTTTCTGTTTTCTTATATTATCAACAACTAATTTTATTATTAAACTATTATCTAAATCATCTTCTGGTTGATCAATTATTAAAGGGTCATTACCTTGACTTAATATAAAGGCTAGTATTGATGCACTTTTTTGACCTGGTGATCCTTCAGTTATATTAAGTTCTTGACTTCCATTAACTATATTTATACTAACCTTATCTTCTAACTTTATCTTAAATAATGAGTTCAACGTTCCAGTTTTATATTTACCAATCCAAATATCTATAAACCTTTGATCATTTATTTCTTCAACGACTTCTCTTATGTCACCCGTTTCTGTAGTTATTAAAAACTTCAACCATTTTTTATAATTCTCTATATTTAATTCACCGTCTGGAAGTATATTATCATATAGCATTTTAAATTGTGATTCATATGAATCTTTTTTACCTAAATCTTTTCTTATCTCTTTTATCCATCTCTCTCCATGTGAGAGCCCTTTTATACTTAAGATTATATTTTCAGCCCTAGAATTTATTCCTTCTATTACCTCTTCTCTTTTTTTAGTTAATGTATTTAGTTCTACTATATATTCATCTATCTTCTCTTCTAATTTGTTTTTGTTAATTTCTATGTATTCTAATTCATCTTGAAGCTTTCTAACATTATCTCTATTTCTCTCATCTTCTTTAACGATTTCTTTATATTTAGCTACATCAATTTCTTTATTCTCATCTAGTATTAAAGCATAGTCTTTTTTAGCTTTTTCTATTTCTAATTTTAATTCACTATTTAGAATATACGTACTTATATTTCTAAAATTATCATCTATAGACTTATTAAATTCATCTATATTAGCTTTTATATACTCTATTTCATTTATAATAACTTTGTCTAATTTATCAACTAATATTTCTTCTCTATTTATGCAAAGTTCATTATATTTTAATAGACTATTACCTAATGAACTTACTAATTGGTTCTTATTATCATATATTTCTTTAGCTGCAGCTCTCATTGTATCAAACTGTTTTTCTAAATTGTCTAATCTCTCTTTTTTTTCTAAAACTCCTGTAACTCTAAATTTTTCCAATTTATTAAAAGTTGTCTCAGCTTCTGATTTAGCTTTTGGTAAGTTTCTTAATTTAATTCTAGAGTTAGCTAAATCCTTAACTATAGTTTCTATTTCACTTGTTTTGTTTATTATATTATTTTCTATATCTATTTTATCATTAATTATATTTTTATCTATTTGATTTAGTATAGGACTAGAATCATTTTTATCTATATTGCCTTCATCCTCAACTAAATTGTATATTTCTTTTTGCCCAAATATAGTAGCGTTAAATTTAGGTGGAGTATCTAAATTTTTTTCATACTCACTGTCTACTTCTAGCTTAAGATTATTTTTTCTACCTTCAGTACCAATTCTATATCTAGAGTTATCTCCAAAATTATAATATAAATCCAGTTTGCTATTATTATCATATGTTTTTGATAATATATTTGTTTCATTTATACTAGACTCTTCTAACATAACTTTTAAAGCTTCAATTATTGTTGATTTTCCTGAGCCTCTTGGCCCTACTATACAATTTAAATTTGGTGCAAATCTAATATTTATATCTTTTATATGTTTTAATTTTTTTATATGTATACCAGATATATAGTTATGCTCCATTTGATTTGGATTTCCTTCTATATCAGAAATTTCCATAACCTTAGTTATCCTACTTTCAGGATCTAAAAAAGATTGCCTTATACCCTCTAATGATAATTCACTCATCTTCACCCAAGTATATTTATTGCCTATGCCATTTGCACTGTGTCCCTTTTTAGAATCTGGGTTATCTGAACCTACAATAGTAGCTACATTAGGCAGTACTTTTCTTTTGATGTGATCTTGAACTTTTTCATAACCACCAATATCCCTAATCTCTATAGCGTTTATTTCTAATCTTCTAATAAAAGTTTGTAAAACATCTTCATCTCTTAACTCTTTTCCTGCACCTTTTTCTTTATCATAATGAGCTGGTATAATTAAAAGATTCTCCTTATGATCATTTTTAAATGACTTTATAGCCTTTATTAAATCATCTTCTGTTATATATTTATTTGTATCTCCAAAATCTTTATTCATAATGTTACACTTAGACATGAATGAATTTAAATTTTCTTCAGATATATCTTTATCAAAAACTACTAAAATGTGTATTTTAGTAGTATCTACACTTAGTTCTACTCCAGGAAATATTTCAGGAAATTTTTCTCCTTCTTTCTCTAAAGCATGTTTTGCAGTTCTTATATAATTAATCCATTTAACTGAATTATGATCTGTTATAACAACTGCATCTAATTTACTTTCTTTTGCCTTTGTTAACCAATTTATAGCCTCGTCTTCTTTTATATCTTCGCTTCCTTCTAGTATTTCTTTAGATTTCTTAAAACACCTACTTGCTGGAGTATGTGTATGAAAATCTATTCTCCACCATTTTGCTATACCCATGTATGTCATTCTCCTTTTTGTATATTTTACCATTAATAATTATACAAAAAAAATACTATAATTGTAAAATTAAGGTATTTTTAACATGACTATAATTCTCTATATCCATCACATATTAAAATCTCTTTAAAATTTACTTCTCTATCATAATAAATACACGTCCATATATTATTAATTAATTTCTTATTTTTACAATTTATACATCTCACCATTTTATCACCTCTATATAAATTTATATTATATATCATTTATAAATATTACATTACCATCATATTCTCTTTGTACATTTTAGGATTTCGTTGTCTCTAGTACTTAAGCATGAATAAATAATATACTAGTATCTTGAATATTTTATAATGTAATCAAATGTGTATAAATCTTTATCAATCCGAATCTAACAATACATATTTTTACTTATATAAATACTAAATTATGTATTGTTTATATAATCCTAATAGACCCTATAATTTAGCTTCTTACCCTTCATCACGACCAAATAATCCTTACTCATCTCTATAAGCCTACTACCAATAGCCTCATCAATATCAAGCAGCTCCTCCACACACTTCTCCGAACTAACAATCATAGGTAAATTATTAAAATACCTAAAATTCACAATCTCAAAAACAATATTAACATCACTCTTAGTCACACTACCCTTAAACAAATCATCAATCAAAAGAACCTTAGCTTTCTTATACCTATTCATAAGCTTCACATACTCATCCT
>JBOFZL010000045.1:0-8661 GCA_051655155.1 Filifactoraceae bacterium | reverse complement strand
TAACCCATGATATAGATGAAGCTATTCACCTTTCTGATAGAATATATATAATGAATGGAGTACCGGGTCAAATAACCGAAGAAATAATAGTAGATTGTAGATTAAAAAATTCAGATTATAACCTTAGTGATGAGTTTATTAAGGTGAAAAGAAGAATAATGAAAGCCATAGAAGAAAAGGGAGTCATAATGAATATTGCAGAGATGATAAAGAATATATAAATTTATCTATTTTATCTTGTAAAATTCTAAAAGAAAAAACTATTTATAATACTGAAAATAAGTAACAATAAAACTTATAAACGGAAAACTTTAGTTAGTGTTAAACTAAAATAATATGAAGAAGAAGCAGGTAATAAAGCTAATAAAAATTTTAAAAAATCAAAAGTTAGTGAAAGATAGTTTATAAATAAAAAATATGTCATTATATCAAAATTGATATAATGACATATTTTTTATTACATGTTTGTTTATTTTTTGCTAAAAAAATTGTTTAATTATTGTATGTATGATATAATTCAAAACTGTAATATACATAAATACAGGGGGTAAAAATGCTGGAAATAGCTATATATGATGATGAACTAATTTTTGCAAAAGATTTAAAGTTACTGCTTGAAACTAGTTTCGCAAATCTTAAGATAGGTATTAATTGCTCTATTTTATCAAATGAAAACGAATTAATTAGCAGTGTACTAGAGAATACTTATGAGGTGATTTTTTTAGATATCGAACTAAAAAATAGTAATGGTGTAGATGTAGCAAAAGAATTAAGGATTAAGAATTATAAAGGTACTATAATTTTTGTAACTTCACATTCTGAGTTTTTACCTGAAGGATACAAAGTCGAGGCTTTTAGATATATAATAAAGCAAAACATGGAAAGAGAACTAAATGAGTGTATAAGTGCTTTATTAAGAAAACTAAATCTTATTAAAATTAAAATTGATAATTTAGATATAGATTTAAATGAAATAGTATACATAGAAAGTTATAATCATAAACTAACATTTCATCTTATTAGTGGCGACAAACTAGAATGTTGGAAAAAATTAAGTTATATCGAAGAAGTTATAAATTCTGACCAGTTGGTTAGGGTGCATCAAAGCTATATTATAAATATGAGATATTTTAAAAGAATTATCAAATATAAGGTTATTTTAATTGGAGATATAGAAATACCAGTTCCAAGAAAAAAATATAATATAGTTAATAGTAAAATAACGATAAGGAGGAGTTTATGGGATTAGATTATAATATTCTTAAAGAAGGATTGATAACTTTTGTAGATATTATAATAATGATTTTAGCAGGGCATAGTTTCTTAAAACAAAGAAATGGTAGTGAGGTTACAAGGTTCACTTTACTTATTATTTTGTTTATTTTAATTTTATTTAGTATTACTAATATAAATAATTTAGTACTTAAATTTACGATTTCTGTTGTTATTTTTAACTTAATGATGAATTTGATCTTTGAGGATAACAAAACAAAGATATTTTTTAAAGTAATAACAATATTTCTGTTAATTATGATAATTGAGTATATCGTATATATTATAATCAAATCTGATATAACTATGCATGAACTCATAAATAGTGATAACTACAATATATTTCATCTTGCTATATTAAGTAGATTTGTTGTTTTTGTAATCGTATTGATGATTGTTAGTAGAAACAAGTTTAAATCTGATTTAAGTCTAAGCCAAAGATTCAAATTCATATTAATAGCGATATTTACAGCTTTTGGGATTATTAACAGTAATATTCCTGTGAAATCAACTATAATTTCTAGTAACGATATTACTACATTTGTTTTAATTTATAATGCTATTTTAATGTACTATATACTCATTGATTTTATTAAAATGAGTGACAGAATTATATTAAAAAGTATAAATGAAGAAAGAATTGAAGGAGAACTTAATTTATATAAGGAGTTAGAGAAAAAAAATGCTAATCAGAACAAAATATTGCACGACTATAAAAATACTTTAACGTGTATCAAAAGTTTAATTCATAAAAAGGAGTATAAATATTTAACAAAATATGTTGATAGTATAGCTACAGATATTGTGCTGTCTAAAGATTATGTTAGCACAGGAAATACGCTTGTTGATGTTTTAATAAATAGTAAGTACGAAAAGGCATTAAGTCAAAATACAACATTAGTATTAAACTTAGATTATTTGGCTAATCTAAAAATCAAGGATGAGGAAATGATAATTATTTTAAGTAATTTGATCGATAATGCATTAGAATACTGCTTAACTCTTAAAAATAAGGAAAAACTTATAATTTTAAATATAAAACAACAAGAAAAGCTTAAAATATTTATTAGAAATCCTATTGAAATAGAAGTTATTATTAAAAACAAATTAATTAAAACTACAAAAGAAGGCAATAATCATGGTATAGGGTTAAGTAATATTAGAGATATAGTTGATAAATATAAAGGAGACATATATATCGATGCAGATGATGGAAAATTTGATTATTTGATAGAAATTTAATTTATTTATTGTTATAAAATGTTTTATTTAATTTATATTAATTGTTAAGCTGAAAATAGGATAATATGCTAGTTAAACTAATTTATATAGTTTTAAGTGAGGTAGTATTTGTGCATAGAATAGCAAAAAAAATACTGAATAAGTTACTTGAATTTGAGCTTATTTCAGTATACAAAAAAGAAAATTATTTATATGGAATAGAAATGATTCTTATGAAAGCATTAGGTATTTTTATTATTGGAATAATTGCTATTATTACTAAAAAATATGTGGAAACTATTGTATTTTATTTTATTTTTAAAAGTTTAAGGACATATACAAATGGTTACCATTCGAGATATTATTGGTCTTGTTTGATTGAATCAACTGTTATTTATATAGGTATATGCTTATTGATAAGCCCATTTGTTATTAAGTACATAATGAAGTCATATTTTGTAACAGTTGTAGCTATGATTCTAATTTTTTTACTATCGCCTGTGAATTTTGGAGGTATAACGTTTAATGATAAGGAAATAAAAAAACATAAAGAAGTAATTAAATATATTTTAATTATTGATAACATATTTTTATTTATTTTTATGAATTACAAAGTACGTTTTGAAATAGTAGCTTTTTTTGAGATAGCTATCATCTTAGATTTAATATTAATAATTATAGCAAAAATAATTAATGTATTAAAATATGTTAAATCTAGGGATAATTTTTAGCTTTCCCATATTGATACAAAAAAATTATTAGATTTTAAAGTGTAAAAACCTGTATATATGAGGGGATTCCTACAATATGCAGGTTGAATTTTTTTAAATTATTTTAGATTAATCCATTATATATTTTTAATTAATATTTTTTGTCCTAACATATTTTTTGAAGTTATCATACTTTTCTATGAAAATTTATAATAATCATGATTAATGATAAAGTATAAATTTTGATTTTTTCTGTGATGTTTTGCTTATTTCTGTAATAGCTATTGAAATTATCAAAAAAAATAGTAGTGTATAATTAATCAAGATAGCTGACAAGATAATATTCTTAGTAACTGTAATTTTATTAAATTAAGGAGAGTACGATGAAAAACATTCAAAAGAAAGCATTAAAAATTTTAAAAAATATTGTAGATAAGGATGTTAATGCTGGTAAAGAGCTTTCTTCAAAATGTACGACATTTTTTTATCAGCCTAAGAGAAAAAATATGAATAGTGGTTTGGAGATTACCCAACAAAAATAAATTTGAATAGGATTTTAAACTATATTTTGTGGAGTTTTATCATAAGAATATATTAACTTAATGTAGTTTTTGAGTAATTTAAAATTCGCAAAATATTATTGTGAAAATGATTTCATAATAAATTTTTTGAATAATTATAAAGAGAAGAGAGGTGAAAATATGAGTGAAAGCGTAGAATTGGCAATAGTAAGCAACGATCCTATTGTAGATGAAATTTATGATGTTGGAGGAAATATAGGTTGTTATATTGCATGTACAGGAGGATGCATAATAACTGAAATGATAGGTGCACCTATGGTTGTAGCCACTTTGGCAATGAGCTAATAATACTTTTAGAAAGGATGTTATAATATGGAAAGTAATTTAAAGGTTATTAATGAAAAGGAAGATGTTGGTTTAGAGGAAATTTACGAAATTGGTGGGAACTGGGCTTGTGTAATAGGATGTGGAACTTTTTGTGTAATGGGTGGAGGATATACTTCAGCTGTCGCAGCAGTTGCAACAGCTATATAAATTTATTTAACGCAATAGAAGCTATGATTAATTAGATCATAGCTTCTTCTAAAAAACAAGAAAGGTTAAAATTATTTATGGCTAATATACTTAAATTTCAAACTAAAGATGGAAGAAAATTAATTTTTGATAATTCATCTGGTATTGTAATTAGAAATGGAAAATATACTGAATTTTTTATTTTTAACCCTTATATAAATGATGAACAACTTTTAAAATTAGTTAAAGAAAATGAATCTGATAAAGAATTAATTGAAAAGGAATATAGTTACATTAACTTATTAAGAGCTGGAGGTGCTTTTAATGAATTATCATTTACTGATGAGGGTGTAAATTATAATTTATTTTCAGGTTTTTCATCGCATTTAATTTTGATAACAACTGAAGATTGTAATTTAAGGTGTAAATATTGTATATATTCCGATTGTTATGAAGATAAAAAAACATATTCATCTAAGCGACTTAACAGCGACGTAGCTATAAAATCTGTAAATATTTTTTTGGATTTTCATAAGCTAAAGTTAGAGCATGGGTATGAAGACTTAATAAAAATAAATTTTTATGGTGGAGAGCCATTGATGAATTTTAAAGTGATACAAGATGTTGTGGAATATATTAATTCATTAAACTTAAATGATGTTCAGTATATGTTAACAACAAATGGAACTGTTATGAATGATAAAATTATAGATTTTTTAGCTAAAAACAATTTTCTAGTTTCGTTTAGCTTAGATGGAAATGAAAGTAATCATAATAGAAATAGAGTTGGTATAAAAGGGAAAAAAACACACCAAGAAATAATTTCTAATATAAGAAAATATAACGAAAAAAGGGTAGAATATGGCAATACGCTTCCTATAACAATAACTTGTTGTTTTGACGATTACACGGATATGGATGGAGTTGTGAGATTTTTTGAAGAATTGAAAAGAGATATACTGGATTTGAATGTTGTCTATAATAAAATTTATGATATTGATACAAATTATTATGATAAATACAATACGAATAAAGAGAAAAGTATTTATAATAATAGTATAATTAATTTGTTTGAAAAGTATTATTTGCTTAACAAAGATGATAATGGGTTTGTAAAAATTGATAGAATTCCACAATCTGTAAAAGGTATATTTAATTCTTACAACATAATCAAAAATAGAAAAAAAGGAGTTAGAAATTTGTATCAAGGCAGTGCTTGTGCTATTGGTGATAAATTATGTGTTGATCCAGATGGAGAAATATATATTTGTGAAAAAGCTAATCAAGAGTTAAGTGTAGGCAATATTTATAATGGGGTTGATTTGGATAAAGTAAAAAATGTTTATGATGAATTTTATAAGATAAGAAAGGAATATTGTTCAAATTGTTCAGTAGTAAGGCTTTGTGATGTGTGTTATATACATTTTATTAAGGATAATAAGATACAATTTAACAAAGCGTTTTGCTCAAATAGAAAAGAGTCTTTCAGGCGAGCTATGAGTTTTATATATACTGAAATAGTAAATACACCAAATATTTTTGATTAATGGAGGTAAAAATGTTAAACGAAAAATACTTTGAATTATTTCCAACAACTCATTTTATAGAAGGTGATTTTAATAATTGCTTGTATAATACTCTTACTGGAGATATTATAGAATTGTCAGAATTTCAATTGAATATTATAAAAAAGAATAGAGTTAGCAAAATGGTTAATGAGTCTAATTATGAATTTTACAAGCAATTAGATTTAAATATGTATGGAGAATTTACAGAACAAATAAATGGCATTGAAAACACATATTGGGGAGATACTGATTTTTTTATAAAATTGAATATAAATAAAATTTTATTTTCTACATTACATATTAATATTACAAATGATTGTAATTTTAATTGTGTTTTTTGTGATAGTTTTTCTAATAATGTTTTTAGACATACAGGATGTAAAAAATGGAATATTTCAGAACAGAAAAGATTAGAGGAAAAAATAAATTATTCAAAATATATTTATGAATCCAAACATTTAGGCTGCAATTCTATTAGAATATTTGGAGGCGAACCTTTAATTTTATGGAACGATGTTTTAGAAATTATAAAATTTTCAAATAAAAATGGAATAAATGATGTAAATATATATACCAATGGTATGTATATAAATAGAGAAATGCTTGATCTTTTTATAGAGTATGATGTTAGTTTAACAATTCAAATAGTAAAATTTAAAAATAATAAAGAGTTGTTAGGGATAGAAAATGACTTTGATTATTTAGAGTTATTAAATATATTAAAAAATAATGGCATAAAATTTAATGTTATTTTTATTGTTAGTAAATATAATGAAAATGAATTGGATGAGTACATATCAATTTTAAAAGGTATGGATATTAAATTTAACTTGGATATTTTAAGTTCTATCCCGCAAAATGTTCATTATTCAGATAGATATTCTAAGATATTTTCTAAATATAATAATAAGTTGAAAAAATCAAATCTAAGTAATTTTGGTTATTTAAAATATAATCATCCTTGTTATTCTAAAATAATTGCAATAAGTTATGATGGAAATATATATCCTTGTATTATGTCAAGGTTTGTTAGTTATGGACAACTAGATAATAAAAATGCAATAGCTGATATTTTAAGAAATAATTATGACTACAAAGAGTTGAAAATACTAACAAAAAGTAAAAAAAAGAAATGTGGAAGATGTTCGTATAGATATGCTTGTGTAGATTGTTCTGCTATAAATACTAAATCTGTTGATAATTTATATGATTATGTTAATTGCAATGTAGAATAGAGGTTTTTTATGAAAATTACCAGTATACTAAAAGAGTTTTTTATTCTGTCATGCTCGATAAGTATAGTTTCTCTCTTATCAAATAATGATGTATTTAGTGCTGATTATATATATAAAATTATATTTATATTGTTTTTTTCTGTATTATTAGCAATTAGAAATATAAAAAACAAGCATAAATAAATAGTTTAGGAGATATAATATGATTGATAAAGTTTTAGAAATAAAAAATCTTAATAAAAAATATGATGAATTTCAACTGCAAGATATATCATTTTTTTTGAATCGGCGTGAAGTGACTGGTTTAATAGGAAAGAATGGTGCTGGTAAAAGTACAACTATGAAATCAATTCTTAAGATAATAAATAAAGATTCAGGTGAAATTTTATTTAATGGCAATGATATAGAAAAAGATAATAATAATAAATATAGAATGAATATAGGATATGTTGGAGAGAAGCTTAATTTTTTTCCAAATATAAGTTTAAAAGAGATAAAAATAATATATAGTCAATTTTATTCTAAATGGGATGAAGAATATTTTTTAAGTTTAATGAATAAATTTGAAATGGATGAAAATTTAAAAATGAACAATATTTCAAAAGGGATGAAAGTTAAATTTTCTATAGCATTAAGTCTTTCTCATTTTCCTGATTTATTATTGTTGGACGAACCTACATCTGGTTTAGATCCTATTATCAGGTATGAAATTTTGAATCTATTACGTGAATACGTGAATAAAAATGGTTCTGCACTATTATTTTCATCACATATTACAGAAGATTTAGAAAAAATATCTGATAATTTGATTTTTATGAAAAATGGGAAAATAATAAGTTATAAAAAAACAATTGAAATTATGGATAAATATAAAAAAGTAGATAATTATATAAAAGAAATTTATGGATTAGTTTAGTGATTTTAAACAAGGAGCGACTTTATGATTATAAAATTATTAAAAAAAAGTGTAGTTTTAAATAAAAAAAATATTATCATAGGAATATTTGTAGCTATTTTTTTTTCTACAATACAATATGATGGTAATAAATATTATTTAGTTTCATTAGTGATGTGTCCATCATTGCTGTTTTCATTTGCAGTAGGCAAACTTTGTTATATGGAAGATGATGATTCTACAAAAGTGTTTATCAGTTCGCTTCCTATTTCTCAAAAAAGTTTAATTATAGAAAAAAATTTATTATCATATTTGTGTATCATATTAGGAATGATTATTTCTCAAATTACTCAATATATACTTTATAGTTGTTTTATAGATTATAAATATATGTTTAGCTATAGTAGCATATTACTAATATCAAGTGTTTGTATAATTTATAATACAATATATTTAGTTTTAAATTATAAATTAGATTATTCTAAAACTCAGTTGACACCATATTTTATGTTAGCGATTATGTTATTATTTTTTAAATATGGTGTAATTTTAGGTTCACTAGATATTGATTTAATATTGTGTGGTATTATTTTGATGATTTGTGTAGTAATCAATTTTATACTAATTAATTTACTTTCTATTAATATGAATGGTTAAGCTAATTAGGAGGTCATTTTGTATAATGAAAAAATAACTGTTAAAAATTATATTATAAATAATTATGTT
>JBOFZL010000044.1:0-32615 GCA_051655155.1 Filifactoraceae bacterium | reverse complement strand
ATACAGATCTAAGAATGGCTATGACAGCTGCAATAAGAAAAGTTTTTGTAGAAAATCCAAAGGAATTTGATCCTAGAAAATACCTTGGACCAGGAAGAGATGCTATAGAAGAAATCGTATCCCATAAAATAAAAAATGTGTTCAGAAGCTCTGGCTCTGCATCCAAATAATAAGTATAATATCACACAATAGAACATCATAATTTGGTGTTCTATTGTAAATATAAAAAACTTTATGTTATTCTTATGGTAAATTAAAGGAGTAAACCAATATGAATGATAACTTTGCATTATTAATAGATGCTGATAATATTTCACCTAAGTACATACAACCAATTTTAGATGAGCTATCAAAATACGGTAATGTAACATACAAGAGAATCTATGGAGATTGGACAAGCACTTCTAAAAATACCTGGAAAGAAGCACTTCTTCAAAACTCAATTTCTCCCATACAACAATTCAACTACACTAAGGGTAAAAATGCCACCGATTCAGCAATGATAATTGATGCTATGGATATGCTTTACACTGGAAATCTTGAAGGTTTTTGCATTGTATCAAGTGATAGTGATTTTACAAAGCTTGCCAGTAGATTAAGGGAAAGCGGTAAAAAAGTAATCGGAATGGGTGAAGAAAAAACTCCATCTCCATTTAGAAAGGCTTGTGATATATTTACTACCCTAGAGCTTTTAGTAGAGGAAACTCTAACAGAAAAAAATAATAATACAAAAGTTAAGTCCGAGTCCAAAAAATCAGTAAATATACCAATATCTACACCTTCTGAAAATGATATTGAAGAAGCGGTAATAAAGATAATTTCTGAAAATCAAAATAGTGGAAAAGAAACTGAACTAGGAGAAGTTGGAAGCAGATTAATAAAACTTTATCCCGATTTCGATACAAGACGCTATGGATATAGTCTATTATCAAGCTTTCTAAAAACATTTACTAAAATAAAACTAGAGCAAAATAAAAATAAGATTACTGTTACACGCTATGAAGATAAAACAAAGAAAGAGAAACTTGAAGAATACATTATATCCATTGTAAAAGAAGGCGGAGATGAAGGTATATTCTTAGGAACCTTAGGTCAAAATATAAAAAATCAATTTAAAGATTTTAAGGTTCAAGATTATGGATATTCCCAGCTTAAAAAGTATATTCAAAGCTTCTCAAACGTAAAAATTATCAAAGACTATGTTATTTACAAAAATAATAACATCAAATAAATCTAGATAATATTATATCCATATATAGAATAAAATAAAAAATCCTAGACTATTCAATTTATCAATAATCTAGGATTTTTTATTTTGTAACTAATTATTAAAATGCCTCTCTTTTTCTATACTTTTCCATCATACCAGCAAACAGTTCTGCTGACGTTGGAGGTGTATAGGTAATGGTATTAGCACCTGCTTCAATAGTTTCAATAATTGACTGAGAAGTCGGCCCCCCTGTTGCTATTATAGGGAAAAATGGATGTTTTTCTCTTATTTTTCTTACAATGCTAACTGTTCTTTCAGCTCCTGACACATTAAAAATTGCTGCTCCTGCTTCAATTCTTGCTTCAAAATCTTCCCATTCCGACACTATTGTTATCACAATAGGTATATCTAATCTTTTCTTCATTTCCATTATTAAAGCATTTGGCGTAGGTGCATTTAATACTACCCCAAATGCCCCGTGTAACTCAGCATCAACCGCAATATCAATAGACCTTTGTCCTGTAGTAGTTCCTCCTCCAACACCTACAAACACGGGACTATTAGATACATCAATAATAGCATTACTAATTGCCAGCTGAGGAGTAAAGGGATACACAGCAATAACTCCATCTGCATTATTATTTTTTATAATTGCTAAATCTGTTGTAAAAACAAGCGATTTAATACGTTTCCCAAAAATTTGAATACCTGTAGCCGTATATATCTCCTCTGGAACATTCACCATATGTTTCTTTAGCTTTGATTCAATTACCGGTATTATTTTTTTATTTTTCTTTTCTATACTGTGTAACACATTATCAATATATTTTTGCTCCACATTAATCCCTCCTCTTAAATATTTAATTAACACTCATGATTAAACACTTCTTTTAAAGTTTTCACTGTAAAGTATGACACACTTAGCCCTAATATAATCCCTGCTAAAATATCACTTGGATAATGTACTTGTAGATACAATCGTGATATAGCTATAAGGCTTGCTAAAACAAAAATAGGTATTCTATATTTCTTTACATAAAATAGATATACTCCTAAAACTGCAAATGAGGAAGCTGTATGACCTGATGGGAATGAACTTGTGGCTGGAAGTTTTTTTATTACCATATCAAAATTATATACATCATATGGCCTCGGACGATTAACTAAGTGTTTTATTATACCTTCTCCAATTATTAAATTAACTATTAAAGTTATTATTATCATATAACCATATTTTCTAGTGTTTTTTTTTAATAATAAAATAACTGCTAAAATTATCCATACAATACCTTTATCTCCTAATCTTGTAATCATATTAAAAAAGAAGTTTAAACTATCTGTATGCATAATCCCGATTTTTTGTAAGATTGTAACTTCCATATCTCTCCTATATAAATAAGCTGTAATTATATAATTACAGCTTATTTATCTATTTCCAAAATATTATTTTTTTTGCTTTAATTGACGAATTATCGTATGCACCTTCTACTACTATTTTATCTCCTTCAAAAATACTTTTTATTGTTTTATTCTCTGAAGAAGTAAAGTTTGTAATTATAGTATCATAATCAACATTTATAAGATATTCATCACCATTGGAATCTTTAATCTTCAAATTTTTATTTTTTATATCCACTTTTTCTACATCACCTGTAAGTTTTACTAACTTAAAATCTCCTTGAGTTTCTAAAGTTACTAGTCTACTTCCTTTAACTATAATATTACACTCGTATGCTAGAGCAATGTCTGAAATAGTTTTTTCTTTTCCCTTTACTATATATGCAGTATCCTTATTAGCTGTCTTTGAAAAAACATTGGAGTCATTATCTCTAAAAGTAAATACTGTACCAGATGTACTTTGAGAGATTCCTGTAACTATTACATCTTTAATAGTTCTTTGAATTGTTGTTGCTTCTATCATAGCTATCTCTGAATTCACAACATTCGCCAAAATTATATCTCCTTCAGATAGTTCTGAATGTGATTTTACTACTATTTTATCTATACTAATCTCTGCATCGCTAGAAATTTCATAGTCAAATGTTCCTGTAGTCTCTTTTACTGAAATTATATCATCATCTACTGATGTTATTATTCCATTAATTACTTTGTTTATTGTAGCTATACTTCCTGATACTATAGTTTCTCCTTCAACATCAACTGTTATTTTATCTCCGGCCTTTAAATCGATTACCTTAACCTTCTTTGTCCCCTTTGCTAACTCTAGACTAGGATTAACTCCATAGGTTTTCGAATTCCCATTCACTAGCATTGTTAACTCTAGCCCTGAATAAGAAGCCACCTCACCAGATACAGTTGATTTTTGAACAGTAGGTGCTGAATCTATGGTTATCTTTGTAATTACATTACCATTAGCAATAAACTTGATTTTTTGTCCTATCTTTATGTCAGAAAGTTTAGCTGACGATTTTTCGTTTACTACAGTAACTTTTCCATCCTCAGCAGTATAAATTCCTATTGCACCTGAATCAGCTTGCAACTGTATAGTCGCCTTTGTATTACTCATGGTCATACTTAAAACTTTCCCAGAAACTTCGTTAGATTGCCCAGGAGTTTCAGTCTTATTTCCACTACCACCCTTTTCTGAGTACTTATATGAGTTTGACAATACTACTGCAACTTGTGCTCTCGTCAATCTATCATTTGGATTAAACTTTCCTGTCCCAACAATTATACCCTTTTTTATCATAACATCAATATACGGAATTACTTGTGGATTAATTGAACCTACATCTGCAAAAGAAAGTTTTGGATTTGAAGAGAACTCATTCTTAAACCCTAATGCATTTACCATAAAAGTTATAAATTCATATCTCAAACAATAATTTTGTTTGTTTGGATTGTTTTGATCAACAAAATGTTTTAAAAATGTTTCTGGATATATCCCTTTTTCTAATCCAAACACCATATACTTGTCTGCCCAAGATGGTATTTTATTACTTCTTAGCTTTGGTAACCATTTGGATTTTGAAGACTCATAAACAGAGTTAATTGTTGAGTCAGAATACATATTTGATGCAAAAATAACAGCCTCAATCCTAGTAGTTGGATTATCAGGAAGAAATGTTCCGCCCTCATAACCTTTTGCTAAACCCTTACTTACTACATCATTAATATAACTTTCTCCCCAGTGTCCTTTTACGTCACTAAATCCCTCAGCGTAAACTCCAGTTATTGCAGTTAAACACATTATAACTGCTACAATCATGGACTTAAATTTTCTCATAGTTTACTCTCCTTTTTATGTTTATTTTGCTAACTATTCGAAACATAACCACTAACAAAACTTTCATATGAAACTTCTTGTAAAGCAAGGATATCTTTTTCATCATGGGACTTTAACATTATATAGTCTTTTCCATCATTTTTAACATCTTCTAAAGTATAGTTTCCTGTTAGTATATCCGTACTCACTGATATTGCATTTCCATTAACAGAAAATGTTCCTATTCCAATTTTTCCAGTTGTTATGTTCTTAATATCAACTTTCATACTACTGTTAAATTGTACCACAAAATTTTGTCTTTGTAAATTTTGCATTGCGAAAGTACCCGTAATTTTTGTGTTTTTTTCTCCCGAATCTTTTATTGGGGCTACAGGAGTTGGTGCAGGAGTAGGAACAGGAGTTGGTGTTGGTGTTGGAGATGTTACTTTGCCTATATTCGCTATATATTTATTAGCATCCCAAGTCACACTATACCCTAGTTCATTAGCTACAAAACTTATAGGTATCATCGTTCTATTTTTAATGATTTGTGGTGGAACATCCAAATTTTTTGCTTCCCCATTTACAAAAGCCACATTATTATTTATAGATACAACTATTGAAGTACCGTCCTTAGTTGCAGTTGCGGTTTTTGTAGCCTCATCCCAACTTATTTGGCATCCTATAGCTTCTAAAAAAGCAGTAAATGGCATTAAAGTTCTGTTATTAACAATCATTGGATATGGATCTCCTGATTTAGTTGTTAATTTAACACCATCTACATATACAGTAACATTATCTTTGTTTTGTGCTAAAATTGTACTCGGAGATAATAGCATAATCCCTAACATAGCAATTGATATTATTTTTTTCATTTTTTACTCCTTTTTATTTAAATTATATTTTTGATTATAAGAATCTACATATACATAAATATCCTTTAACTTCTTATCATATGATTGTTTTTCCTCATCATACTTTAATTTTTCTCTTAAATAATCTATTTTCTTAATCTGTCCAGAATTATATTTAAGTGTAGCTTGATGATACTTTTTTTCACTTAACTTAAATGTAGCTACCACACTTTGAAAACCATTAATACTATCAGTTAACTTTTGACTTTCTCCTATAAAATCAACCTTTAAACCATGTTCTAAATCGTCAATTTTATCCTTAAGAATTTTTATTTCCAGTTCCTCATACTTATCATAATAATATTTACTATCTTCAGAATAATTTTTAGTTACTCTCTTTAAAGTTTCCTCCTTATCTTTTAACTCTTTTTTCAAATCACCTATAACCTTATCTTTTTCTTGAACCACATCAATTAAGTTAGATGGAACAACATATGATCCTACTATATTTGTAGAGGCATAATTTAATTTACTAGATATATCAAAAATTATATTTTCAGGATTTATACCATATAACTTTGATAAGTCTGTTAAAATGTCAATCTGTTTATATAAACTAGATAATTTTGTTTTTGCCCTATCCAAATTCGCCTTAGCAGTAGTTTTATTGCCTTCCTTCGCAGATACTTCCGTCTTGGTAATAGTACCACGAGAATACATGAAGTTTGCCTTTTCAAACTCAAGTGTAGCAAGTTCAAAATTAACAGACTCTATTTGCAAGTTTTGTTTTTCGTCTATTATACTAAAATATAGACTCTTAACCTTATCTTTTTTTGATTTAATATCATCTTTTAATTTTTCTTCTATGTCCATAATCTCTTTCGTAAGATTAAAGCTTGGATCACCATTTGGGTATTCGTAATAAACATTTCCTAAATTATCTGTTTTTCTTTTCGGTTCTCCATACTTATAAATCATATCACCTTGAATTTTTTCTAAAGCCTTTAGCTTTTCTGTATATAAAGGATCCTTTGTTACTTTGATTTCTGCCAAACTCATAGCATCTTCAATACTTATTTTTTTTTCAATATTTAAAGTATTTTGAATCTCTTTACTTTTACTTTCATATTCAAGCATTTTTTTAGACTCTATAGCATATGAACTTTGCGATGTTACTATAATTGCAACTATTAATGTACATGCTAACTTTTTCATTTTGTATTTTCCTTTCAACTAAAATAAATTTTCATTAAATAGCACAATAGTTAAAAGCATTAAAACACTTTTAACTATTATAACAAAAAAAAATTATTTTTTAATAACATTCATATTACATTTCGATTTTTTATTCATATCGTAAAGCTTCAATCGGATCTAATTTAGCCGCTTTTTTTGCTGGATAAATTCCAAAAAATATACCTACAGCAGCCGAAAATATAACAGCAAACAATATAACGCCTGGGCTTATGACTAAATCTACCTTTGCAATTTTACCCCCAACAAAAGCTAAAGATAATCCAAAAGTTACACCTATCATTCCTCCTATAATAGAAAGAAGCATTGACTCTATTAGAAACTGTTGCAAAATATCTTTTGTCTTTGCCCCTAACGACTTTCTTATTCCAATTTCTCTAGTACGCTCTGTAACTGATACTAACATAATATTCATAATCCCTATACCACCAACAAGTAAGGCAATCCCAGCAATACATGCTATAGCCAAACTTAGAGTATCTAACACCTTATTTATTTGTCCTTTTTGTAACTCAGTGGAATCAAATTTATAAAACCCTGGTTCTCTGCCTTTTGACTTTGTTATAAAATCTGTAATTTTCTGACCAACCTTTTGTATATTTAAATTAGGTTTTGTGTAAAAATCTAGCATTCCCATAGCTTTCAACTCATTACCATATAATGTGTATGGTATATATCCTGAATAATCGCTACCTGTAGATATTCCCATAAACATATTATCCTCTGGTAATTTGTATACTCCAACAACGTTCATATCTAAATCATTTCCACCTACCCCTGCTAATGAAATTCTCTTACCGATAACATCAGTTGTCCCAAAAACCCTCTCTGCAGTTTTATCATTTATAACTATATTACTTTTTCTTCCCAATAAATCACTTTCACTTATTAGCCTTCCCTTTAACATTTCAACTTGCAAAATTAACTCTGCATTTTGTCCAATACCGGTAAGATTAATGTCCAGAGATTTTCTTAAACCTCTAATATGCGCTTTACTAGATACCGATGGTGCAATATATAGTATTTCATTTTCAAATTTATTTTTTAGTCTACTAATATCATCCATATTGAATAAATCACCTTCAGAAAAAGTAGTTTCAACTTCATAATTTTGATATATTACCATTCTGTCTTTCCCAAATCCTTCAAATTGCTTATTCAAGGCTCCTTGCATACTATTTCCAATAGTAGTTATTGCAATAACTGAACTTATCCCTATAATAATACCTAGCATAGTCAAAAAAGAACGCATTCTGTTTGATTTTATTGATGTTAATGCTAGTTTAAGATTTTCCCCTAATAACATATTTGCTCCTATCTATTTACTTTATCGCTGATAATTTCTCCATCTTTAAAAGTAATTATTCTGTCGGTAAATTCTGCAATATCCTGCTCATGAGTTACTATTATAACTGTATTTTTATCTTCTCTATTTAAACTCTTGAATATATTCATAATCTCAATAGAAGATGTAGAGTCAAGATTTCCTGTTGGTTCGTCAGCTAAGATTATAGGCGGCTTATTGGCAAGAGCTCTAGCAATTGCTACTCTCTGCTTTTGTCCTCCTGAAATTTCATTTGGCATATGATCAACTCTGTTTCCTAGACCTACTTTTTCTAATAACTCAAAAGCCCTTGACTTTCTTTCTGCAGATGAAAGTTTTGCATATATCATTGGTAGCTCAACATTTTTTTTACATGTTGTTCTTGGAATTAAATTAAATGACTGGAAAACAAATCCTATTTTATGATTTCTAATTTCCGAAAGTTCATCATCCGACTTTTCTCCAATATCTAAACCATCCAAAAGATATTTACCTGATGTAGGTCTATCTAAACACCCTAATATATTCATCAATGTAGACTTACCTGAGCCTGAAGTTCCCATTATAGCGATAAATTCCCCATAATCAATTTTTAAGGTTACACCATTTAATGCATTCACCTCAATATCTCCATTTTTGTATGTTTTATATAAATTTTCTATATTAATCATATATTATCTTCTCCTAAGGCTGCTTCTTATCAGTTTTTTCTTCATCTGGATTTACATTTCCCTCAATACTAACTTCCATACCATCCATAATCTCAGCACCTGGCGAAGAAATTATCTTATCACCAATCTTCAAATTTGCTGAAGTAATCTCCGAGTAAAGATTATCCTCTGTTCCTATAGTAACTTTTAAAGACTCAACTTTACCTTCTTTATTTACAATATAAACCTTACTTTCTTTGGATAAACTATCTACAACAACTGAATCAGCCATAATTGAAGGTACTGCCTTTACCGAGTTTATGATAATATCTGCACGAGCTGTTATTCCTGTTATCAGCCTATCATCCATATTATCAATTTTAACCTCAACAGGAATAATTCTTTCGGAAGAATTTGGATCTTTTTGCTCTCCTGTTGGCAGTATTTTACTGACTTTTCCTGTTACATAATCCTCTCCCAAAATATCAGCATAAACTTTTACATCCTGTCCTACTTTAATTTTGTTTATATCATACTCGCTTGCTTTAACCGTCATCTTTAAATTTTCTAAATCTTCAATAATAAACATCGGCTTACGATTTTCAGTGTCTGTAGCTAAACTTCCCACTTTTATATTGACTCTTGTTACAGTTCCATTTGCAGTACTTTTAATGTAAGTATCTTCTAATTTCTTCTTTAATATCGACAATGATTGCTGTTCCACCTCTATGGCTTTTCTTTGAGCTGAATTTGCTACAACAATACCATTAGAAGCTTCAAAAGAATCTACCAATGCTTGATCTTTAGCCACTGCCAACTCATACTGCTTGAGCTCTTCTTGAGAAATTGCTTCTGCAATAAACAATTCATTATTAATTTCAAATTTTCTCTTTGATTCATTTAAATTTCTAACTGCATCATCATATTGTCTTTGTGCTGTTTTCAAACTATCTTCCAAATTTAATTTAGATAACTCTAATCTTTTTGTTGCCGATATTATTTCATCATTAACATTGGCTCTATCTAGCTCTGCCAAAACCTGCCCTTTATTAACTTTATCTCCTTCAGCCACAAGAATTTTTGTAACCTCAAGATTCATTAGAGAAGAAACATCATAATTAGTTTCCCCCTCAACCGTAGATTTTAACGAAATAACCTGCTCTATATCTCTACTTTCAACAGTGTCTAGATTTACAACAGATTTTATATCACCTTTCCCGCCAAACAAAAAAAAGCCTCCTATTAAAGCAATCGAAACTACTGCCGCTATAATCGTCTTCTTTTTATTTCTCTTAATTTTTTCTAAAAAATTAAATTTAGCCATAATAATATCCCCTTCACTATAGATGTTATAATAATTTTATTTACATATTATACCACTAAAGTTATTACTATTAAATAGAACACACATTAATTTTATCTTAAAAGTTTCTTAAATATTAGTATTTGCATTGTTATTAGCTTCATACATTTATCAAAATTTAATTTTACCAAATTTAATAAAAAAGTTATTTTTTTGTAATATAGCCACTAACTAAATATGTTATACTATTAAACAGATTTTAAAATTTTAAGGAGGCCATATGAAAAAAATAATAGTTTCAATGTTTTTATCTTTACTTATAGTTATGTTAACTTTTACATCTGTCTTTGCAGACGTAAACTATACTGGAGTTCCAATTTTACTTTATCACCATTTAGTGGAAGATGGTGTGGAAACAAGTTCAGTTTTAAAAAAATCCACATTTGAATCTCATATGAAATATCTTTATGATAATGGATATACAGCAATAACAATTAGTAGGTTAGAAGATTATATTGACGGTAAAGTAAAGCTTCCCGCAAAATCTGTTGTAATAACATTCGACGATGGTTATAGAAGTAACTATGAAATCGCATATCCTATTTTAAAGAAATATGGATTTAGATCAACTCAATTTGTAATAACATCTGCAATACAAGATCAACCAGAAGTAGTAAACAATGATAGGTTACCACATATGAGTTCAGGTGAAATGCAACTGGTAAAAGATGTTTTTGATTTTCAATCCCATACTCATAATTTGCATAAACTAAACTCTAACAATAAATCAATAGCAGTGACATCTCCAAAAGCATTGATTACATCTGACTTAATACTATCTAATTCTGAGTTAACAAAAAACGGCTTTCCGCCGTCTTCAATAGCTTACCCATATGGAATGTATAATGATGATCTTAAACAAGCAGCCAAAGACTCTGGTCTAAAGTTAGGGTTTACTATTACCCCTGCAAGGGTTAATATTGGCATAGATAAAATGGAAATTCCTCGTTACAATATTTCAGAAAAAACAAATTTTGAAGTATTTAAAACTATTGTTGATTCCGATCCAAATAAAATAATGCCACAATCAACAATAACAAAACCTGTGATTCCAACAACTCCACCTGCGGTTATAACACCAACAAATACAAATAACAACTCAAACACAAACATAACTACAAATACTAACTCAAGTACTAATGCAACTTCTAATACAAACTCAAATACTATTACAATCACATCTACGGATCCTAATACAGGAAAAACATTTAGTTATGAAGTTTTGGTTGACCAAACTTCTAATTAACTGTTAAAATAAAATCAGGCAATTGCCTGATTTTTTCTATAACAAGGAGGTATTTATGAATTATCCAAAAATAGTATATGATTGTAATAAAATATGTCATAATGCATTAGTAATAAAAGATAAGTGTAAAGAAAAAGGGATTGAGGTATCTGCCGTTATAAAAGGGATTGATAGTAAAGCAGAAATAGTAGCAAAACTTCTTGACTCAGGATTTGATAGTTACGCTGACTCTAGAACAAAAAAAATTAAAGATATTGTCAATAGTGGAGTTTTATCTAAATCAATTTTAATAAGAATACCTATGCTTTCAGAAGTAAAAGATGTTGTTAAATATGTTAATATAAGTTTCAATTCAGAAATATCTGTATTAAAAGCTCTAAATACTGCTGCAAAAAAAAATCACGTTATTCATAATATAGTTTTGATGGTAGATTTAGGAGATTTAAGAGAAGGATTTATTGAGTTTGACCAATTATTAAATGTTGCTAAAACGGTAGTAGAAGATTTGAATTCTTTAAAACTAGTTGGTATTGCCACCAACTTAGGTTGTTATGGAGCAATTAAACCAAGTGTAGAAAATCTAAGTTTACTTGTAGACTATGGAAAAAAACTTGAAGATATTTTAAACATAAAATTATCAATAATATCTGGTGGTGGCACTTCTACCCTTCCTTTAGTTTTTAATAATACAATTCCAAAAGGTATAAATCATCTAAGGTGCGGAGAAGCTATTTTATCTTCCAATGAATTAAGTTCCGTATGGGGAGTAAATCTACCTGAACTTAAAGCTGACCCTATATATTTGGAAGCAGAAATCATCGAAATCAAAAATAAGCCATCTCATCCAATTGGTGAAATGGTTGTTGATGCTTTTGGTCAAAAACCTGCATTTAACGATATAGGAATAAGAAAAAAAGCACTTTTAGCCTTAGGTAAAAAAGATATTGGAAGCGATAAATATATTTCAGCTTTCGATAAGGATATTGTAATTTTGGGTAGTAGTAGCGATCACTTAATCGTTGATATAACAGATGCTAAAGACTATAAAGTCGGCGATATTTTAAAGCTTCATGTTGAATATCCAGCTATGCTTTATGCCTCATCATGTGATTGTGTCTACAAAAAATTTATATAACATATTAATAAATTATAAAAAGTGGCCGTTTTACAATAAACCTTGTAAACAGCCACTTTTATGATTGGGTTTATATATTTTTTATCGTTCAGATAGTTCTAATAAAATTCCTGTACTCTTAGGATGACAAAAAGCAATTTTTGCTCCTCCTGCTCCATACCGTGGCACTTCATCTATCATAGCACAACCTTTGTCCTTCATTTCTTTAATTGATTCATGTATATCATCCACCCTAACCGCTATATGCTGAACTCCTGACTTTCCTCCATTCTTTTCCAAAAACTTTGCTATCGGTCCATCTTCTGTTGTTGATTCAAGAAACTCCAACTCTGTATCTCCTACTGGAAAAAACGCAACCCTAACCTTTTGTTCTTCTACAATCTCTACTCCTTCACACTTTATACCTATAACATCCTCATAAAATTTTATTGTTTCATCTAAATTTGAAACTGCAATTCCTATATGATCAACTTTTTTTACATTCATATTTTTCTCCTTGTAATATTAGTTCATTTAAAATAGATTGTGCCACAGAGAAAGGATCTTCAATTTTAAAGGCACGATTCTCAAATAATTCTTCTACCCTTCTATCAACTTCTGCTCTGACAATTTCGATTATTTGCCTTTTGGCTTTTAAATTTCTTTTAACTTCTAAGGAATTTGAACTCTTCATATAATTCTCATGTTTTCTTATATTATCAAGTAGAGCTTCTACACCCTCTCCTGTTTCTGCTATAGCCTCTGTAACAGGAGGTTTAAATCCCCAATCTTCTCTAAAATCTATCATAGCAGATATTTCTCTATAGGTTTTCTTTGCCCCGTCCTTATCTGCTTTGTTTATAACAAAAACATCACCAATTTCCATTACTCCTGCCTTTATAGCCTGAATATCATCGCCTAGACCTGGCACCATAACCATAACTACAGTATCTGCCATCTTTACAATATCAATCTCTGATTGTCCTACTCCGACCGTTTCAACCAATATATAATCACATCCATAAGAATCCATAATACTTATAGCATTTCCTGTAGCCTTTGACAATCCTCCAAGGCTTCCTCGTGTACCCATTGATCTAATAAAAACATTTGGATCTAAACTATTATCATTCATTCTTATTCTATCACCTAAGATTGCACCTTTTGTAAATGGACTTGTTGGATCTATCGCAATTATGCCTATCTTATAGCCGTTTTTAGATAAAAGTTTAGTCAATTTATCCGTTAATGTAGATTTCCCTGCACCCGGAGGCCCTGTTATTCCTATTACATATGCATTTCCAACGCTTTTATATACTTCTTTTAACAGTTTTATATATCCTTCAGTTTCATTTTCTATCATCGTAATTAATCTTGCACACGCAATTTTCTCACCTTTTTTTAAGCGATCAATAATATCCATAAAACCCCCAATAATCTAAATGATTTTAGTCTTTAAATTAGATTTAATAAAGTTAATAGTCTCTTCCGTCGGAGTTCCTGGTGTAAATATCTCTGATATTCCAGCTTCTTTGAGCATTGGAATATCATCACTAGGTATAACTCCACCTCCTATAACTAACATCTCTTCGTAAACGCCTTCTCCCTTTAATAACTCTACTACTCTAGGTAATAGATACCCATGAGCTCCAGAAAGTATGCTCATAGAAACAACATCCACATCTTCTTGTATAGCTGTTGCTACTATTTGTTCAGGCGTTTGTCTAAGTCCTGTATATATAACCTCCATACCTGCATCCCTTAATGCTCTTGCTATTATTTTAGCACCTCTATCATGTCCATCAAGACCTGGTTTTGCCACCAATACTCTAATTAATCTATCCATTTTGTCCTCCATTTTTATATAAATTAAAGTTGTATACTTTGTTTGTACTCTCCAAACTCCTCTCGCATAATTTGACAAATTTCCCCTAATGTTGCATAGCTTTTTACAGTTTCTAGTATATATGGCATCAGGTTCTCTTCACTTCTACACGCTTGACGTAGTTTCTCTAACTCATTTATCACCTTTTCATTATCTCTATCTTGTTTTAACTTTTTCATTTTCTCTTTTTGTAGCTCTCCAACGCTCATGTCAACCTTTAAAAGTCCTTTTGGCTCTTCCTCATCTACCTTATATTTATTCATACCTACAATAACTCGTTTTCCAGACTCTATTTCTTTTTGATACTCATATGCTGCATCCATAATTTCATTTTGCATAAAACCTTTATCAATAGACTTAGCAGCCCCACCTAAATCATCAATTTTATTAATTAATTTAATAGCAGCCTCTTCAATTTGATTTGTTAAAGCTTCCACATAATAAGATCCCGCAAGTGGATCTATAGTATCTGCAATTCCACTTTCATTTGCTACAATTTGCTGGGTTCTTAGCGCCGTCATAACTGACTTTTCTGTTGGTAATGCTAAAGCCTCATCTTTTGAGTTAGTATGCAATGATTGTGTCCCTCCCATAACAGCTGCCATAGTTTGAATCGTAACCCTTACTATATTATTTTCAACTTGTTGAGCCGTTAATGTTGATCCTCCTGTCTGAGTATGAAACTTAAGCATTTTTGATTTTTCCTTCTCTGCCCCAAATCTTTCTGTCATTATTTTAGCCCATAACCTTCTTGCTGCTCTATATTTTGCAACTTCTTCAAATAAATCGTTGTGTGCATTAAAAAAGAAGGATAACCTTGGTGCAAAATCATCAACATCTAAACCTGCTTTAATAGCTGCATCTACATAAGCTATACCATTTGATAATGTAAAAGCTACCTCTTGAACTGCTGTTGAACCAGCTTCTCTTATATGATAACCTGATATACTTATGGTATTCCACAATGGTACATTCTTTGAACAATATTCAAAAATATTTGTAATAAGCCTCATAGACGGCTCTGTCGGAAAAATATAAGTTCCTCTGGCTACATATTCCTTTAAAATATCATTTTGGATAGTACCTCTTAACTTATTGGAACTTATACCTTTTTTTTCTGCAACTGCAATATACATCGCCAATAATACAGATGCTGGAGCATTAATAGTCATTGATGTAGAAACTTTATCTAATGGAATACCATCAAATAATATTTCCATATCTCTTAATGAATCAATAGCAACTCCAACCTTTCCTACCTCTCCTTGAGATATATCATCACTTGAATCATAACCCATTTGTGTTGGAAGATCAAAAGCTACAGAAAGCCCTGAAGATCCTTGCTCTATCAAATATTTATATCTTTTATTTGATTCTTCAGCTGTAGAAAAACCGGCATACATTCTCATTGTCCAAAACTTTCCTCTATACATTGTTTCTTGTACCCCTCGCGTATATGGATAAGCTCCCGGCATCCCTAAATCGTTTTCATAATCAAATTTTTCTATATCTAATGGAGTATATAATCTTTTTACCTCAATATCAGATGTTAAATTAAATTTCTCTTTTCTTTCTGGAAACTTAGTCATACTCTTAGACAGTTTTTCCTTTTCCCATATTTCGTGCTTATTTTTCAATCTCTCTAACTTTTCTTTATTAAACATTTATTACCCCCTATAATCATTAAAATACACTATATTTATTAAATTTCAAGCATAACCTTTATTGTTTGCTTCATATTTATCTTTTCTATAGCCTCTCCCATTTCAAATAATTTAAACCTATGTGAAATTAAAGGAAGAACCTTTACCCTTTTATTTTCAACTAACTCTATACACTCTTTATAATCGTTATAAGTATAACATATGCTTCCCATTATATTAATTTCTTTTCTCACCACCTTTTCTATATTAGCTGTTGCGGGTGCATGATTTATTCCTACAAGAATTATTTTGCCTGCCCCCTTTACTAAATCTATACATAAGGGAAAAACTTTTTCACTTCCTGTTGCATCTATGGCAACATCAACTAACTTACCATTATTATACTCTTTTACTTTTTCTATTAAACTATCTTCATCCATATTTATAGAATAGTCTGCGCCAAGCTCTTTTGCTAGTTCTAACCTTCTTTCATCACCTTTTACTCCAACAACTATTATATTACTTGCACCTTCACACTTAGCTAATTGAACTGTGTATAAACCTATTGGCCCTGATCCAAAAACTAAAACGGTGTCTTTACAATTTATTTTAGCTTTTTTTATCGGTCTATAGGCTGAAGCTATAGGATCAATAGATGCACCTACATCATAACTCATAGATTCTGGCAACAAATGTACTACTTTTTCAGGCACTCTCACATATTCTGCAAAAGCTCCGTTTACATGTATCCCTGTTTCCTCTATATTATCACAAAGCACTTCATTACCTTCTCTACAATAACTACAAACCCCACAACCTATAACAATTGATGGAGTAACTCTATCTCCTATTTTAAACTTTTTTGCGCCTTTCCCTAACTCCACAATATCCCCAGAAAACTCATGACCCGGTATAAGTGGATAAGGAACTTCCCTAACTCCACTTAGTATAGGTATATCTGTTCCACAGATTCCTACAGAATGCACCTTTATAAGCACATCATCATCTCTTAAAGTAGGTTTTTCAATATCCTTAATTACATAATTATCTTTTGAATTTTCTTTTACTATAGCTAACAATTTTATCTCCTTTTTCATACTATATACTTTTTATCTCTGTAAACCTTCTATGAGCGAACCAATAAATAAATTTTTTATTGATCTTTTTATTATATTGAATTTCAATAGCCTGCCCATATAACTCTAATTGTCGAACGTATCTATCCAGATTTATCTCTTTATCCGTCTTATAATCTAGAAGAATAATATCATCATTTTCCGTTATGAAGTAACAGTCTATTATTCCATCAATAATCTTATCTTCATACCTTAAAAGAAAAGATTCCTCCTTATGGATCGCTTTTGCTCTTTTTAATAGAAAGCCGACATCACTGTTAAAAATACCTAATAACCCTTCAATATCAATATACTTTGCTTCTTCTTTGGTAAGCTTTTCCATACTTATCATAACTTCAATTTCTTTTGCTATACTTTCATAGGTATGAGTGTATCTAAGATCCAAATGCTCAATTACACTATGCATCAAAGTTCCTATTTCCATAGCACTCAAACTACTTATACCTTGTAAGGACTTTGGCGTTTTGTGTAATCGCTTTTTATTATACTTTTGAAACAAATTATTACCTTCACTTTTAGCAACTTCTGTAACACTAAGTTTAATAGGATTGTTTTCCACTATTTTAAATGCGCTTTCTAAGATAGGAAGTTCCTCAATATTACAAATATCACTTTCTAATAGTGAATTTAACTTCTCTCTAAACTCCCTTTCTGTCCCTATTCTAAGCTCTCTATCTAGATTAATATCATCAGACGAAATTATATTAACATTAATATCTAAATCTTCACGTTCGACTTCAAACTCTAAAAGCTCATCCTCCCAAATATTCCTAATTTCTCTCATTGAATCATGATTCCAAAGTGACATTAGAATCCAATCAAAATAATTATTTACCTTTTTTAAAATACTTACATCTCTTCCACTTTTTGCTTTTTTAACTGAAGATTCAAGATTATCTGTAGCACCTATTATTATTAAACTATTAATAGCCCTGGTAAAAGCTACATATAATATTCTAACCTCTTCTGAAATTGCCTCTTGTTTTTTTTGAGCAATAATAACATTTCGCAACAAAGTCGAAGAAGACGTATTATTCATTATATCTATATATTTACTACCTATCCCGATTCTATTATGCAGTATAATATCCTCCTTATATTCTTGCTCATTAAATTTTTTCTTAGTATTACATAAAATCACAATAGGAAACTCAAGACCCTTACTCTTGTGAATACTCATTAACTTGACTGAACTTTCATTATCTGATATTACATTTTCAAGCCGATCTTGCTTATCTCTAAATATCTTATCAATATATAATAAAAATCCAAATAATTTATTTGATTCACCTTCACTGTACTCCCTAGCTTTATCAATTAAACTTAAAACATTATAACGCTTTTGTTTCCCTGCCTTAAGTGAGTTTAAATATATTAAATACCCTTCGTTTGATACAATCTGCCATATAAAATCTGAAAGCTCATATAATCCTTCACGTTTTTTATAAAGTTCAATCTTGTTAAAAAATCCATTTAAAGAATCACTAATTCTATCATTAACAATAGCTCTATATTTATCTACTGCACTATATAAAAACTTTTCATCTGGAAACATTATCCTTATATCAATTAAATCTTCTAAAGTCATATTCCCAAAAAAAGATGTCAATGCTCCTAGTAACGCCTCATCTTGTAATCTATTATCAATCACCTTCAAATAATCACATAACATTAATACTTCAACACTTGTTGAGTTTACCTCTGAATAATCAACAATATTAGGTATATCATTTTTATTTAATAACTCTGACAATTTATTTATTGCCCCTTTAGGAGATCTAAACAAAACGGATATATCTCCATACTCCACTTTTCTAAAAGATTCTTTCTTAGGATCGTATATCTCTTTCCCTATCAAACCTTTAATTTTTTCTACAATAAATTTATACTCAAAATCTTTTTCAATATCATAATCTTCAATATCTAAATTTACATCCTTCTTTTTGGACTTTTTAAGATCAATAATATTGAACTCTATTTTTCCATCATTACTTGGAAATTTCATTCCCTCTTTTAAACTGACACCCTCTTTAGAATAATCAACTTGTCCTAATTCCTCAGTCATAATCTTACTAAAAATAAAGTTTGTAAAATCCAAAATTTTCTTGTTAGATCTAAAGTTTTTTGATAAATCAATCTTCCTACAATTTGTATTTAACTCTTCATAAAGCTTTGCCCTTTGATTAAATAACATAGGCTCTGAAAGCCTAAATCGATAAATAGCCTGCTTTACATCTCCTACAAAAAAAAGATTATCATCTCTCTTTATGCTCTCAATTATTGTTTCTTGAACCAAGTTACTATCCTGATATTCATCAAAAAATATATATTGAAAATTTTCCTTATATTGCATTCTTACGCTTTCATTTTCAAATATCCGCAATGTCAAATGCTCTAAATCATTAAAATCTAAAACCCCTTTTTTGCGTTTTGCCCCATCAAAAAGTTTTTCAAAATCTGAAATTAAAATTAATAATTGCTTTAAAATAGGATACATGATAGAAAGCTTTTCAATCTCTTTTTCAAATCCCAATGTTGGAATTAACTTCACAGTATCTTTAATCCTCTTTTTATATATATCTCTTAATAACTTAGTTTTATTAACTAAATTTTCGCTTACTCCATTTTCATAATCTGACTTTTTTATAGCCTTAGCTCTCTCAAACTCAAACTTTCCACCATACACGCATATATCATCTAAATTTCGTTTTTTTATAAGCTCTTTGTATAATAGACCTATATTCCTATCACTTTCTAACGATGGTATATACTGATATGGTCCTCCTTGACAATTAGCATACTCTATAGCTATTGAATTTATGCTTAAAGCCCCATCAACCTCTTCTTCTAACTGTCTTAAAAAAATATCAATAAACTCTGACTCTACTAAGTTATCATAATTTAATGAATACATAGAAACTTTATCTTCTAACCATTTGATTGGATATGGTTGAGCCTGAATTGAATTATAAGTTCTAAGAACTAAATCTTTAAGATTCTCATCTGACCTACCTCCAAATGCATCAACTAAAGTTAGAAAATCCCTATCATTATTATTATACATTTCTTCAAAAAGTTCATCAAGTAACTTTGATTTTAGTACCGAAATATTTGATTCTAATCCAATTTTAAACCCCGGATCGATAGATACTATATTAAAATTATTCCTAATAACATCTATACAAAAGCTATGCATAGTCCCTATCGCCGCCTGAGGTAATAACTCTAACTGCTTTTTTACATATTCATTATTCGGATCTTCATCCAGAACTTTCTCCATCCTTTTATGAATTCTATCTTTCATTTCAGCTGCTGAAGCATTTGTAAATGTAACAATAAGCATATTTTTGACAGATATTTTTTCATCTAAAATCAGACGCATTATTCGTTCTACCATAACCTGAGTTTTCCCTGAACCTGCTGCTGCTGCAACAAGAAGATTTTTGTTTTCTTCTTCGATTGCCATAATTTGCTCAACTGTATAACTCAATTATTCTCCACCCCCTATCTTCCTCTTAATACTTGCTACGTCATATTCTAAAATTTTTCTAAATCTATCTTGATTTAACCTCTCATCAAATCCACATATAGACTTATATTTACAATACTTACACCCCGAATCACGGCTTTCTTTGATGTAAGGATTAACCCTTACCTTACCCTCAAACAAGTTGTCCAGCTTATTTAAAATTTCAGACTTAACATGCTCAATAAATCCTATAAACTGATTCCTTGAAAGTAAATTATCTCTGTCTTCCAGCCCCCCTCTTCCTCTTAATCTAATAGAAGAATCCTTCTCTCCAAAGTTGATATCCATTTTCCCCAAAATACTTTCATCTAAAAGCCCAATTCCATCCATCCTATAACTTTCTTCACGCTTTTCCTGAATCTTATCAAACTCATTATCCTCGATAAGTAGCTGTTTTTCCATTAAAGGAAAATAGAACGCTCCTCCAGGATTTATATTTTTATCTGACCCAAGAGCTGCCGCCATATAAATTAATAATTGCACATCTAAAATATTATATGTGTCAGAAAAAGAAAATACCTTACCTGCTGTTTTATAATCTATTATCCTTACATATTTACTTCCATCTATCTCATAAATATCAACCTTATCTATGGTCCCATTTATAAATGCCGAATAATTTTCACCATTTAAATTTAATTTTGGAAATCTCTGATTTTCTCCAAAAGCAACCTCTTGTTCATATAATTTAAACTCTGAATTTTTAGATTGCTTTATAAATAATTTCCCCAAAGTATTAGCTGAGCGTTTTATTTTTTTTAAAAGATATATATTTCTTCCCGAATCTAATGCTTCCTTATCTAAAAGTTCATTGACTTTATCATAATAAACCTTATCAATAAGTTTCTCAATCATACTTTCATCATATTCAAAAATATTAGGATTTTCCTTTAACTCCATTGAAAACTTTTCAACAAACCCATGTAACAATGTTCCGATTTCTCGAGGTTCTATCCTTGATACCTCACGTTCACGTGGTACAAGTCCATACTTAATAAAATGTGCAAACTCACAATTACTTATTTTATGAATCCTAGTTACACTTAACGCCAATGGATCAGTATAAAGAAGCCTTAATTTGGATTTTTCTATATTAAAGTCAGACTTATCTAAAGATTCATCTAACAAAACTTTATTCACTTTATCCTGAAGCGTCTTTGTAACCTTAGCTTGCTTCAAAAGATAAATTTCATTTTCATTAATGCTATTATATTCTACATAAGTTCTAACAATGTCACTTAATTTATAAAGCATTGGATCAAGCCTAAACTCCCAAGCTTCACTTATATTCAATGGCTGAGAATTAGAGTCTTTTATATATATGGATGGTTTCTGTTTATCTCCACGAATTCCTATATTTGGGTAAGAAAATATTACCATTTTCTCTGGAAAAGTTAGAAGCTTGTAAATATTATGATATTCTTCCAAGTCAATAATATCATAAGTTCTAAATTCAAACTTATCCATATTTATTTCTCTTAACTCTTGATCAGATAACAATCCACTATCTTTTTTTGAACAAGGGAAATTTTCATTATTAGCACCTAAGAAAAATATATATTTATAATCTCCAGAGAGCCCTTCTCTAACATCAGAAACTAATATATATCTGTCACCCTGTGGAATTGCCCCTATACGTTTTTGCTTAAATCCACTTTCTAATAAACTTGAAAACTCTTGGAAATCAACACTAATTTCACCTAATATTTCAACCATTTGATCCACTATATCAATGATTGAAGAATAACTTTGCTCTACAATCTCAACCTCTTTTAATAACCCTTCTCCTTCAAGCTCATCAAGAAAGGCATCAATCATATCAATAAAATTAAACCTATCTAGCCCAATGAAAAATTCCTTTACCAAACTCTTTACAGACATTTTACTTCTTTTTAAACTCTTTAAATCTTTAAAACCTTCTACTATATAATTTCTAACTTTATTAACTCTCTGTGCCTCTTCTTCATCAAAAAAATTATCTTCAATAAAATATTTTTCTCGAAAATACATTTCTCCTCTAATATTTTTTCTCAGTATAAAATTCTCAAAAACTTGTATATCATCAAAGCTAAATATATTTAATCTTGATTTTAAAAACATCATTACATCTTCATATTTAAATCCATTTATAACAACCCTGAACATGCTTTTAATCCAAGAAGCTACAGCAGTCGTCATTAAAACTTCCTTGCTATTAATAAGTATAGGTAAATTAAATTCACCAAAAATACGTCTAATCAGTATAGTATATTCTTCACTACCGACAATCAAAGCAATCTCCTTGTAGTCTACACCTTGATCTAAAAGTAACCTAATTTTTCCTGCAATTACACTGATTTCTTCATCTATATTACTTCCCACAAAATATCTATACTCAGGCTCATTACATTTCTCATGTATATTTATTTCTTCAACGTCTATACATAAATCCCCTGCAATTTCTATAAGTTTTTCTCTCGTATATTTTGTTGTCGCAAAGTGTTTTTTCTCATCCCTTTCATCAAAAACAAGCCCAAAAGTTACCTTTCCATTCATTTTGCATATTGATCTAATTATATTATACTCCAGTTGCGAAAATCCAGAAAATTGCCAAAATATAATGCTCATATCACTAAAAGTATTATTATAACTTAAAACTTCATTTAATTGATTAAGTCTATCTTCATTATCTACATACTTATATTCTAGATATTTATCCATGCCTTCATATAACTTAGATATTTCTAACAATTTTTCTTTTAGTAAATCTTTATTACAGTAATCACTTATATCCTTTATTACATTAGGATAAATCAAATTGCTCTTTAACTCTTTAACTAATGAAATCAACTTGGAATAGAATCCATCCTTATCAATCATCCCATTATAAAGCTTATATGACTCTGGTTCTTCACTTATAAGTTTTCTTATTATTAATGACTTCCCAACATCATCTATTCTCTGTCTTTTTATTCCACCTAATTTAGTTAATACCGTTTCTGTTAACCTTTGAAAACTCATCACCTTAATATTAATCATTGATTTTAAGTTTAAAAAATTCATAACTTGCATTTCAGAGGCATACGAAAACATTTCTGGAACAATTAAATATATTTCTTTATTATCCTTACTTAGAGTTTTTACTTCCTCCATAATCTTTGACTTAATAGAATTCATATCACTTCCATACATCAAACGAAGCATACTTAACCTCCATAAATTAAATACCTACCTAAAAATAATATATTAAAATCCATACTCTCCATCAATAATTATAACCTTAACTCTATCTCTTATCATTTGTTGTCCCATTATTACTTCGTTTGAACAGATTCTATCTGGACTATTACAGTTCCCACATACATTTGTAACTGTGCATGGTGTCCTTCTATTGAGTCGTTTAGCATTTAATGGTGCTGCAACATGTTTCATTCGAACTTTAGCCTCTTCTATGTCCTTTACAATTTTATTTGTTCCCGCTAATACAATAACCAACTTAGGTCCAAATATCATCGCTGCAACCCTATTCCCAATCCCATCAATATTATACAGTTCACCATTTTCTGTTATGGCATTAGTCCCTGTGAAAAGTACATCTGCCAAAAATCCCTTTCTTTGCAATTCTGTTATCTCTTCACTAGTTAATCCTTCAGCATACCTATCAAGAACATTATACCTTCCTGACATTATATGCTCAATTATGCCAGTTCTCATAATAGTCATGGATCCCCCTAAACTTACCACTGAATTTTCTTCAACTAATTCAACGATTTTGTTAATAGCTTCATCAATTGAAGTAACATAATAACCATTCATATTATTTTTTTCTAAAGAATTAATTACCCTATCTACATTATACATAAATTTCCTCCTAAAATATCGGTGGTTTAGTTGGCATATTTCTCTTATGCTCTGAATTTCTATGAAGCCGTTCAATAATCACCCTATCAGCATCAGGAATCTCTTCTCCTCTTAAATACATGTCTATATATTTATAAGATGTTCCCATTTCACCTTCATCCGTTTGTCCTTCCCAAAGACCTGCCGATGGTAATTTATTTAAAATAGAGTTAGGAACGTTTAGCTCTTTTGCTAGTAGGTATACTTCCGACTTTAAAAAATTTGCCAATGGTAAAATATCCACACCGCCATCACCATATTTTGTATAATAGCCAGTTAAAACCTCTGCTGCATTATCTGTTCCTACCACAAGATAACCCAAGTTATTTGCCACTGTATACAATGTTGACATTCTTAATCTCGCACGTAAATTTGCATCCGTAAGTTTAGAGTATTCCTCTTTCCATAAACTTTTTCCTTCCAAGTTTACTTTTACCTTTTTTAATATATCACTTTGCTCTGCAGTTATATTAACCTCAAATGCCTCAATATCTATTGCCTCTATAAGTTCCTTTGCATCCCTCAAGTCTTGTTCTGAACTTTTTATAGGAATTATAATACCTAAAGAATTGTTAGGACAAGCTTTTTTTATAAGTGCAGCTACAACTGCAGAATCAACCCCTCCTGACACCCCTACCAAAAGACCTTTTGTTCCCGTAACTTTAACTTGTTCCTGCAACCAAGATACCATTTTTTCAATTTTTTCTTTAATTTCCATATACGCCCTCCTTTAAATCCATAGCAATTAACTCTTCTCCTATTATTTCCATAAAACTCAACCCATTTGTAACATCTGTAAAATATGCATTAATATCATATAATACATTAGGGTCAATATATATTAAGAATTCCACTGATTCTGTATAAATAGTTTCCTTCAATATAAAATTCCTATCCTTTATAGCTTGTTGAATTTTTATAATCAGACTATAATCAACCTTTAACGAAATTAGAATATAAACCTTATACTTAACAATTCCTGCATCTAATACTGCTAATTTAGCACTCTTTGAATAAGCTCTAACTAATCCCCCTGCCCCAAGCTTAACTCCACCAAAATATCTACTAACTACAATTAGGCAATCAGTTACACCTATCTTCCTCATTATATCTAAAGTTGGAATCCCTGCAGTTCCTGAAGGTTCTCCATCATCAGAATATCGTTGTATACACATATCTTCTCCTAGTATATATGCCCAAACATTATGAGTTGCATCATAATGCTTTTTTCTTATACCTTTTAGAAACTCTTGTGCCTCGTCCTCTGTTTTTATAGGAAAACAATAAGAAATAAACTTTGATTTTTCGATAATAATGAGAGTTTCACTAGCATTTTTAATTGTCAGGTAATCCTTCATATCTACCCCTCTATAATAAATTTAGCAAGTCTATTTTTATCTTCTACACTTATTGATACTCTAATGATAATTCCATCTTCAATATAATCTTCATCAGCTACCTTATAGTTTTTATGAAGATAATTAACTATATCTCCTCTTTCAAAAGGTATTTTAAAAGTAACAATATGTTTATTATTTGATATCTCTTCCTGAATTTTTTCTAACAAAAGATTCACATTATAACCATTTTTAGCAGAAATATATACCTTATTATCCAGATTAATAAAGTTTTTCTCATAATCTATCTTGTCAACTTTATTAAAAACGTTTATTATAGGTTTTCCTTCTACCCCTAATTCTTTTAATACATTAAGTGTAGTATCTATTTGCAACTTATACTCGACATTCGATGCATCTATAACATGTACTAATAAATCTGCAAATGAAATTTCTTCAAGAGTCGCTTTAAAGGCTTCTACTAAATCATGAGGTAAATCGGAAACAAAACCTACTGTATCTGTAAGAAGGTATTCTTCCCCATTTGGAAGTTCTCCCTTTCTCAAAGAAATATCTAAAGTTGCAAAAAGCATGTCTTTAACAAAAACTTTTTTAGAATCCTCATAATTTTTATGAGTACTCATAAGCACATTGGTCAAGGTAGATTTTCCTGCATTTGTATATCCTACTAAAGCTATTATAGGTAACTTTGCCTTAATTCGTGCTCCCCTTTGAATTTCTCTGTTCTTAACTATTTCTTTAAGCTCTTGTTGAATCTCATAAATTTGACTCTTAATATGTCGCCTATCTGTTTCTAACTTTTTTTCTCCTGGCCCTCTAGCTCCAATTCCTGATCCTGTCCTAGATAGATTTTCTCCCATCCCCTTCAATCTTGGCAGTCTATATTTAAGCTGAGCCAGCTCTACTTGTAGCCTACCTTCATGAGTTAAAGCTCTTTTCGCAAAAATATCTAAGATAAGCATTGTTCTATCAATAATAGATACTCCTATTTCATTTTCTAAATTACGAATTTGAGCTCCTGAAAGTTCATTATTAAATATAATAATATTTGCCTCCATTGAATTAGCTAGTTCTCTAATTTCTTCGGTCTTCCCTTTCCCTATATAATAGGTAACATCCACTGATGGTCTATTTTGTACTAGAGTACCTAACACCTCTATTCCTGCTGAATTACTTAACTCTTTCAATTCTTTCATAGATGGTTCTAAGTCTACTTTATATTCAGGCTTATTTTGATCTGTTACATGAAGGCCCACTAATATTCCTCTATATTCTATTTTTTCAATTATATCTTCCAAATTATCTACCTCCCTACTTTGCTAATCATACCATACTAACCTATTTTTAGTCAAAAAAAAGAATGGAAATAATCTTATTTCCACCCTTTAAAATCTTAATATATATTAAATCATGTTATTGGATTTTATTATATAACTCTTCTTATGCTTTTAACTCTTCCAACTGAACTTATAGATCCAATTTTTACAGATTGTCCCGGCTGTGGTGAATGTATTATCTTTCCATCCCCAATATATATAGCTACATGACCAGAATAAGATACCAAATCTCCTGGTTCTGCAGCACTATAAGATACTGCTCTTCCGACACGCGCTTGTTCCCCAGAAGTTCTTGGAAGATATACCCCAAACTGTCTATAAACATAAGATGTGTATCCTGAACAATCAAAGCTGTATGGTCCACTTGCTCCATATACATAAGGAGAACCTATCTTTGTTTTTGCTAATCTAACTACTTCCTCTCCAGTTACATCCCCTTTTGACTTCTCACTTGTAGCAGAAGTTTCTTTTTGATCTGAATCTATAGCTGAAAAAGGAATATATCCTTCAATATTATTTTCAGTAGTCGTGACCTTTACCCAATCACCTTCTCTTTTATGAAAAAATAAATTCTGGTTCTTATATACATTCTGAATAACCTTGCCAGAGTCCTTATCTTCAACAATACTGTATCCATCACGCATTACTTTTACTAACCTAAACTCTTCATCATCTGCAGATACTCCAATAACCCCCATCAGCATAATACCCACAGTTATACCTAGCGTAATTATATTTTTGCTTATTAATTTCTTCATTTTCATTACCTCCATAGCTTTAAAATACATTAAAGTTCTGTTCATTTTTTATATTTTTGAATTTATGTAACATTTTTGTTACTTTTAGTAGTATAACTTAGTTGTAACTTTTTTGCAATACTTTTTTGAAATTTTTTTGTAACTTTTTAGATGTATCTATTTTCATATACTTAAAATATATCTAAATTATACGTATTTCTGTCATATTAATAAGCATTTTAAACTTTCTTCTATATATTTCGTATAATTCAATTGTTATAGTTGACAATATTAGATGTACGTGCTATTATCTAAACAGTAGCTAAATAGCTACATAATTTAATTTTTTGGAGGCAAAAACATGAAACAAGGTAAAGTAAAATGGTTTAACGCAGAAAAAGGTTTTGGATTTATTTCAGTAGACGGAGAAAATGATGTATTTATACATTTCTCAGCTATCCAAACTGATGGATTTAAAACATTAGAAGAAGGACAAGCTGTAGAGTTTGAAATCGTAGAAGGAGCTAGAGGACCTCAAGCTGCTAACGTATCAAAAATCTAATTTCGGTCTCTGAATTGAAGTTTATATAGAGTAATAGTAGTGAAATATTTACACGTTTACATATTTCAAAAAAATTATCTATTGATATTTCAACATATAGAACCAAAAGAGCTACGACAATTGTCGTAGCTCTTTGCTTTATATGACTTTACATTAAACATCTAATCCCTTAGCTTTGTTTTACATATAATAATTTTTCATAAACTACTCTTTTGTCATTTGAATTAAAAAGAACAATATCTCCACAATGCTCAAAACCATTTTTTATGATAATATGTCTCATTCTTTTATTATCTTTATGAGTATCTATCCTTATGCTATCTACCTTATGATCAATAGCAAGCTTTTCACAAAAATGAAATATTTTCGTTGATAGTCCCCTGCCCCTTGACACAGAGGATATTCCAGTTCGATGAATCGTTGCATAGTTATTACCATCTTGTAACCATTCCCCATTAAAAATTTCTCTATAAGATTCCTCTTCTTCAAATGATATTGAAAAAAATCCCACAATAGTCCCATCTTCTTCACAGCAAACAAAACTTTCTCTATTTTCAATATCTGATTTTATAACATCTATGTTCGGAAAACCATTTTGCCATTGATCAACACCTTCACTTTTCAATAATAATTGAGCATCTTTTATAACATACATCACCTTATGCGCATCATTAACAACAGCATATTTAATTTTCATTAAATCCTCCAAAATATAATACACTAAAACTTACCACAACAAACTTATAATTCAGAATTTAAAGTCACATACTATTTTTCTTCACCTATATACCTAAATCTTTTAGTTATACTACCATTATGCTCCACATCTTCATTCCACATATTTAATGGCCTTACCCAAATTTCTCCATCACCTTTAATAGCCCTATATACAGCCATACTTTCCAATGTCTCGGAATGTTTAGCTATATACAAAAGTTCGTATTCATTCCCCTTAAAATGTATATATTTCCCTTTATTCATATATTATCTCTCCTTAGTCTTCAACATTAAATAAATCGTATTAAATTTAAAAAAAGAGCTACAACCTAAGTTGTAACCCTTTGTTATAACTATGCCTTCCAAAGACCATGTAGGTTGCAATAAGCATAAACTTCTATATTCTTTTGATTAGAAACATAAAACTCCACATCTGGTTGAGCATCAACTGCTAGATGCTTTCTCTGAACACCTTCATCGCTAACTAGGTAAATCCAATTAATGTGATGCTCTTGTGTCATAGGATGAGCCACAGAACCAACGCTTACCCTAACCTTTGATTCTTCTACCGATACAACTGGAACATGTTTTTCTTGAGAAGCATCAGTTGTATTAGCAACGATTTCTTCCATAGCTTCTCCACAACACATAATTTTTACCCCTGCAGAATGAACCATTTCTACTAAATTTCCACAATGCTTGCAAATCATAAATTTTGCCATTATTTTCACCTTCCAAATCTGTTAAATGTATTAAGAACCTTATTTTTAAGATAATAAAAACAATTATTCTTATTACCATAATATCATAATCATCAAAAATTACAATATCTATTTTCAAGTTTATTTTAAATATAATTAATTTAATCCTGTTTCATATTCTTTGCAAACTGATACATTAAATTAACACCAAAACCAGAACCACCATTTCTACAATATGATCTACCATCATTATAATCAGCCACCCCTGCTATATCAATATGAACCCATGGCTTTCCTTCTACACCTTCTCCTACAAATGCACCTGCAACAGAACACCCTAAACCTCTTTTAGGTGAGTTTATAAGATCTGCAATCTGAGACTTGTTTCGTTTAGCAATAGCAGTATTATAAGGCATAGGCCATACTGCATCACCACTTTTAGCTGCAGCAGCTTTTATTTCTTCTAACATGGCTTCATCATTTCCGAGTATACCAGCATAATGATCTCCTAAAGCTATTACAACTGCCCCTGTAAGCGTTGCTAAATCCACAATCTTATCGCACTTTTCCTTAACTACAGCATAATAAACTGCATCTATTAAAGTAAGTCTACCCTCAGCATCCGTATTATGAACCTCTATGGTTTTACCACACATTGAGCCTACTACATCTCCCGGTAGTATCGCATGACCTGAAACCATATTTTCACAAGCAGCCACAACTCCAACAACATTAATAGGAAGTTTATTCTTAGCAATAGCGCACATAGCACCTATTGCTGCTGCTGAACCTCCCATATCCGTTTTCATTGTGTCCATACTATCTGTCGGTTTAAGAGAATATCCTCCTGTATCATAGGTTAAACCCTTCCCAACTATTCCTAAAGTATCCTTCGAACCTCCACTATACTTCATTACAATAAGCTTAGGCTCGGAATCAGACCCTTGAGCAACTGCCAAAAAAGCCTCCATATTCAGTTCTTCAATTTCCTTTTTACCTAATACTGATACTTCAAATCCAAATTCTTTACCATACATCTCTGCTAACTCTGCCAGTTTATTTGGCTTAAGAAGATTTGCAGGCATATTAACCAAATTTCTTGCAATTATAGTAGACTCTATAATAATCTCAGCCTCACTTAAAATATTCCTTGCACTTTCATTTGGGGTTATAATTTCTAACATATCTATATCCGTAGTCTTAGAACCTACTGTTTTAAACACCTCATACTTATATTCTGCTAAGCCTGCTCCTATAATTATCCTTGAAAGTATTTCATCATAAACTAAACTTCCCAGATTTTCTAAATGAAGTTTCGCAGTTTTCACTTTTAAAGTTTGTGCTTCTTGTACAGCCTTTGCAATAGACTCAAAAGAATCCTGAGCATTAATTTTATCCTTATTCCCAAAACCGACTAAGATAATATGTTCTACTACATCATTGTCTATTTTTACAAAGCTATATATTTCTCCTACTTCCCCCTTAAAAACTTTAGTCTTTATATATCCTTCTATAAGATCATTTTTAGATTGACAACAACTGTTCTTTAGCTCTCCATCACAAAAAATTGGTATGATAGTTGCCTCAGCATTTAAAACCGACTTATTCTCTACTGTAATTTTCATAAAATCCTCCTTTAATAATATTATTGTAAAATGATCATACTTAATCTATTTTATTTATCTCTTCTAAAATAACACTTTTAAATGCTTCTATTTTTTCCACAGATTCTTCTTGAGTATCTGCCTTAGAATAAACATAAATCTTAATCTTTGGTTCAGTACCTGAAGGTCTTAATGCATACCAAGAATCATCATCAAAAACATATTTGACAGCATTAGTTGTTTCCGAATCAACTTCAAAACTTTCGCCTGTTTCAATATTTAATCCAGTAAGATTACTATAATCATATATTTTTACAAGTTTACTCTTTCCAATTTCCATTGGATATAGCTTTCTATAACCTTCCATCATCCGTCCGATTCTTCTTTGACCTTCAATACCTTCTAAAACGATAGAAATTGTACTTTCATTATAATAGCCATAAGCATTATATAGTTCATTTAGCACATCAATAAAAGTGCATCCTTTAGATTTGTAAAAGGCTGCCGCTTCTACAAGAAGCATAGTCGCTGATACTCCATCTTTATCTCTGATAAATGTTCCAATATTATAACCTATACTTTCTTCAAATCCCATTATATAAGTTTTCTCACCAGTTAATTCATACTCATTAGAAATAGCACAAATATTCTTAAATCCAGTAAGAACACTTATCATCTCAACTCCATAGTCATGAGCAATAGCGGTTCCCATCTCTCCAGTTACTATGCTCTTAACAATAACAGAATTTGGCTTAATTAAGTTCTTCTCTCTCATGGAACTTAGGATATAATTTATAAGTATTACCCCTACCTGATTCCCTGTTAATGCAATATAACTTTCGTTATGCTTTACAATGGTTGCTACTCTGTCACAATCTGGATCTGTAGCTATAAGTAACTCTGCCTCTACCGATTCAGCCATAGCCAGCGCATACTCAAAAGCCTTAACATCTTCTGGATTAGGATAATCTATTGTAGGAAAATTTCCATCTGGCATTTCTTGCTCTTCAACCACATGAACATTAAAAAAACCTCTTTTTGCCAAAACTTTTTGAACAGGAATAGATCCTGCCCCATTTAAAGGAGAGTATACTATCGAAATACTCTTATCTATCTGTTCATCTCTTACGCTAGTTCCCATAACATTATCTAAAAAACTTTCATCAACCTCATTACCTATAAATGCTATAAGCTCTGTTGCAGCAGCCTTTTGAAAACTAATAGATGGGATATCTCCAAAACTTCTAATAGATTTATATTCATCTAATATCTTATTTCCTATCTCC